>NZ_BAAAZG010000047.1:337362-432990 GCF_039536785.1 Actinomadura miaoliensis | reverse complement strand
GGGTCCCCGGGCTCGGATCGCGAGCCCGGGGTCTGCGCGGCGCGCCGTGTGCGGCGCGCCAGGATGCCGCCCGCCGCGTGAGTCGGCACACCAGGGGAAAGGGTTCGCTTCCCTCGCGCGGCGGGCGGCATCACGTTCTAGGGGCCCTCGCGGGCGGCCGCCACGACGAAGATCCGGCGGAACGGGAAGACCGTCCCGGCCGGGGTGGGCGGGTAGGCCCCGCGCAGGCACGCGCCGTAGACGTCGAGGAACTCGGTCGCCTCGGCGGGCCCGAGCGCGGACAGGACGGGACGCAGCGCGGTGCCCTTCACCCATTCGAGCACCGGGTCGTCCCCGTGCAGCACCTGCAGGTACGTGGTCTCCCAGGCGTCGACCGCGCAGCCGTGCCGGGTCAGCAGGTCGAGGTAGCCGGCGGCGTCGCGGACCGGGTCCGGGCGGGCCAGGCCGCCGAGGCGGTCGCGCCAGCGCGGCGACTCGCACAGCTCGCGCAGCAGGACGTGGCTCGGCGCGTCGAAGTTGCCGGGGACCTGGAAGGCCAGCCGTCCGCCCGGGGCGAGCGCCTCGGTCGCCCAGCGGACGAGCAGGTCGTCGTGGCCGGGCACCCAGTGCAGGACGGCGTTGGAGACGATCAGGTCGACCGGCTCGGCGGGCCGCCAGGCCGCGACGTCCCCGACGGCGAAGCTCAGCCGGCCGGGGATCTCGTGCGCGCGGGCCGCGGCGACCATCTCGGGAGACGAGTCGAGACCCTCGATCACCGCGTCCGGCCAGCGGCGGGCCAGCGCGGCGGCCGGCTCGCCCGAGCCGCAGCCCAGGTCGGCGACGCGCCGGGGCGCGGTCAGGTCGACGCGGGCCAGCAGTTCGGCGAACGGACGGGCGCGCTCGTCACCGAACGCCCCGTACTGCGCCGGATCCCACACGGCGACCGCTGCTTGTCTCGACATCGAGATACATGATGCCCGGCTTCATATCTTGATGTCAAGAAAGTCGTCTCGATATCGAGACGAGTAGGCTGTGCGCATGCAGGATGAGGTCGACCGGCTGGTGGAGGCGTGGCACGCCGAGCGGCCCGATCTCGACGTGCGGCCGCTGCACGTCCTCAGCCGCGTGTCCCGGCTGGCGCGCCATCTGGACCGTGCCCGGCGCGCCGTGTTCGCCGCCCACCGGCTGGAGCCCTGGGAGTTCGACGTGCTGACCGCGCTGCGCCGGGCGGGCGCCCCCTACCAGCTCAGCCCGGGACGCCTGCTGCGCGCCACCCTGGTCACCTCGGGCACCATGACCAACCGGATCGACCGGCTGGCCGCCGCCGGGCTGGTCGAGCGCCATCCCGACCCGCAGGACAAGCGCGGCGTGCTGGTGCGGCTCACCGCGGCCGGTCAGGCCCGGGTGGACGCGGCGTTCGCCGACCTGCTGGACCGCGAGCACGTCATCCTGGAGTCGCTCACCCCCGACCAGCGCGACGCGCTGGCCGGGCTGCTGCGCACCCTGCTGATACCGTTCGACGCCGACGCCGAGCCGCGTCCCACGGCGTGACGGCTCAGCCGGCGTCCTCGGCGAGCATCAGCCACTCCTCCTCGACCTGCCCGGCCTCGGCCTGGACGGCCTTCAGCTCGGCGTCGAGCTCCTGGAGGCGTTCGTAGTCGGTGGCGTGCGCGGCGAGCAGCTCGTGCAGTTCCGCCTGGCGTTTGGCGAGCTTGTCGAGCCGCCGTTCGAGCCGGTCGAGCTCCTTGCGGGCCCGCCACGCCTGGGCGGAGTCCTTCGGCTTGGCCTCGGGCGCCTTGCCCGCGGGCGCCTTGCCCGCGGGCGCCTTGGCGGCGCCGGCCGCCGACGTGCGGGTGGGGGCCGCGCCACGGCGCCGCCGGTCCAGGTACTCGTCCACCCCGCCGGGCAGCAGCGACAGCCTTCCGTCGCCCAGCAGCGCCACGACGTGGTCGGTGACGCGCTCCAGGAAGTAGCGGTCGTGGCTGACGACGACGAGGGTGCCGGGCCAGCCGTCGAGCAGGTCCTCGACCTCGGTGAGCGTCTCGATGTCCAGGTCGTTGGTGGGCTCGTCGAGCAGCAGGACGTTCGGCTCGTCCATCAGCAGCCGCAGCAGCTGCAGGCGGCGCCGTTCGCCGCCGGACAGGTCGCCGACCGGCGTCCACTGCCGCTCGCCGCGGAAGCCCAGGCGTTCCAGCAGCTGGCTGGCGGTCCACTCGCGCTTGCCGACGGTGATGCGCCGCCTGATCTCCTCGACCGACTCCAGCACCCGGCGGCCCGGGTCGAGCTCCTCCAGGTTCTGCGACAGGTGCGCCAGGCGGACGGTCTTGCCGCGCACGAGCCGTCCCGCCACCGGGGAGACGCCGCCGTCCAGCAGCCGCAGCAGCGTGCTCTTGCCGCTGCCGTTGACGCCGACCAGCCCCACCCGCTCGCCGGGCCCCAGCCGCCAGGTCAGATGCTCGAAGAGGTCCGTACCGCCGACCCTGACGGTCGCGTCCTCCACGTCGATGACGGTCTTGCCGAGCCGCGCCGTGGCGAAGCGGGTCAGCTCGACGGTGTCACGCGGCGGCGGCTCGTCGGCGATCAGCGCCTGCGCGGCCTCCACCCGGAACCTGGGCTTGGACGTGCGGGCCTGGGGGCCGCGGCGCAGCCACGCCAGCTCCTTGCGCAGCAGGTTCTGCCGCTTGGCCTCCGTGGCCGCCGCGATGCGCGCCCGCTCGGCCTTGGCCAGCACGTACGCCGAGTAGCCGCCCTCGTAGCGTTCGACGCGGCCGTCGACGACCTCCCAGGTGCGGTCGGTGACCTCGTCCAGGAACCACCGGTCGTGCGTGACGACCAGCAGCGCCGTGCCGCGGCCCTTCAGGTGCCGGGCCAGCCAGTCGATGGCCTCGATGTCGAGGTGGTTGGTGGGCTCGTCCAGCACCAGCAGGTCGCGCTCGGGGACCAGCAGCCGGGCCAGCGCCACGCGGCGCCGCTCGCCGCCGGACATCCCGGCGACGGGCGCGTCCAGGTCCAGGTCGGCCAGCAGGCCGCCGAGCACGTCGCGGACGCGGGTGTCGCCCGCCCACTCGTGCTCGGCGCGGTCGCCGAGCACCAGCGAGCGCACGGTCGCGCCCTCGGGGAACTCGTCCCGCTGGGTCAGGTGCCCGAGCCGCAGCCCGCGCGCGTGGGTGACGCGGCCCTCGTCCGGCTCGATCAGCCGGGCGATGATCGACACCAGGGTGCTCTTGCCGCCGCCGTTGCGTCCCACGACGCCGACGCGGTCACCGTCGTCGAGGCCGAGCGACACCGCGTCCAGCAGCGGGACCGGTCCGTAGGCCTTGCCGACGTTCTCCAGATTGATCAGATTCACGACGTCCTCAAGGCTACCGACCCCGCCCGGTGCGCCGCTCGCCCGGCGTCAGCCGGTGGGCGGCTGCTGCCCGTACTGCGCCTGCCCGTACTGCTGTCCGCCCTGCTGCGGCCACTGGCCGTACGGCGGTTGCTGCGGCATGCCGGGAGACGCGGGGCCGTAGGGCGGCTGCGGTGCCCCCTGGCCCGGATAGGGCGGCTGGGGCGGCTGGTACGGCGCGGGCGCGTCGCTCTTCCTCGCCATCACGACGACCACCACCACGACCGCCACCAGCGCGGCGACGCCCAGGAGCAGGAGCAGGACCACGAGGAGGGAAGACATCATGCCGGGCTCCTGTATGAGAACGGATCACACAACGGTGGCGCCGGGGACGGGACCGTCGGCGCACAGCAGGAACGCGGCGACGCCCTTCTCCGCCAGGGCCGCGGCCAGGTCGGCGGCGTGGCCGCCGCTCTCGGCGAGGAAGGCGCACGTCGGACCCGAGCCGGAGACCAGCGCTCCCAGGGCGCCGAGTTCGAGGCCGGCGTCGAGGGTGCGGCGCAGCTCCGGCTTCAGCGACAGCGCGGCCGGTTGCAGGTCGTTGTGCAGGGCCGCGCCGAGTTCCTTGGCGTCGCCCGAGGCCAGGGCGGCGGCGAGCGCGTCGGACGCCTCGGGCGGCGGGACGTGGCGGTCCTCGCGCAGCCGGTCGCATTCGGCGTAGACGGCGGGCGTGGACAGGCCGCCGTGGGCGGTCGCGAACACCCAGTGGAACGTGCCGCCGGTGGGCAGCGGGGTCAGCCGCTCGCCGCGGCCCAGGCCCACGGCCGTGCCGCCCAGCAGCGCGAACGGCACGTCGCTGCCGAGGTCGGCGGCCAGCGCCATCAGGTCGAGCCGTCCGACATCGTCCCACAGCCGGGCGCACGCCAGCAGCGCGGCGGCGGCGTCGGCGCTGCCGCCCGCCATGCCGCCCGCCACGGGGATCGCCTTGCGGATGCGCAGCGCCACCCGGGGTTCGACGCCGAGACGTCCCGCGACCAGCCGCGCCGCCCGCGCCGCCAGGTTGCCGTCGTCGACCGGAACGCCCTCGACCGGCACCGGCGACCCGGGCGCGGCCCGCACCTCGATCCGCAGCCGGTCGGCGGGCTCGGCGGTCACCTCGTCGAACAGGGACACGGCGTGGAAGACGTTGACCAGGTCGTGGTACCCGTCCTCGCGCGGCGGCCCCACGCTGAGCCGGACGTTGACCTTGGCGGGCGCCCGAACGGTAATGGCGGTCACGGAACGACAACCCTATGCCAGCAAGCCCGCGCCGAATGCACCACGCCGACCCCTCAGCCGCCGGTGACCGGCAGGTTGCGCGGGTTGAAGTACGGGACGGTGGCGAACTCGCGCAGCGCCGACACGGCGTGCCGGTCGTCGGTCACCGAGTACTTGCGGCGCTCGTCGCGCGGCTCGGTGGCGTTCTCGTTGGAGTTGAAGTACACCACGGCCTTGACCTGCGGGTGCTGCAGCGTCTGGGCGGCCTTGCGCAGCCACTCGGCGCGCCGCTCGCCGTAGGAGCGCGGCACCCCGAACTCGGCCACCATGATCGGCTTGGGCCGTCCTTCCACCCACTCCAGGAAGCCGCGGATCGGCTCGGACAGGTCGCGGTACTCGAAGTCGGCGCCCGGGTAGACGTCGGCGCAGATCCAGTCCACCTGGTCGTCGCCGGGGTAGAACGACTCGGCCTTGCCGGAGGCGAACCCCCCGGCGGTGGGGCACCACACCCACGCGACGTTGGCGACCTTCTCCTGGGTGAAGAGCGTGCGGATGTGCTTCCACGCGGCGACGTAGTCGCCCGCCGAGTGCACCTTGTTCTGCAGGCTCTCCCTGTCCATGTCGCGCTGCCAGCGCAGGAACACCGGCTTGCCGAGGGCCTTGACGGCGCGCGCCCGTTCCCGGATCAGCGTGTCGTGCTCGCCGCGGACGATCTCCCGGGTGTCGGTGCCGGACCAGGTGAGCAGCAGGTAGCGGGAGCTCTGCGCCACGGCGGTGTCGGTCCTGTCGGGGAACTTGGACTTCCAGCCGTGGAAGGTCTGCACGATGTCCAGGCTCCGGCCGAGCCCGCGCTCGAACCCGGTGACCGCCGCCATGCCGGGCCCGCCCAGGGCGTCCTCGGCGTCGCCGCCCTGCTCGGTGGGCGACACCCACGCGCCGAAGTACGCGCCCTTGCCGGGCGGCGTGGGGGCGACCCCCGCCTGGGCGGTGGTTCTGATCTTGGGTGTGGCGACCGCGCCGCTGCTATCGCACCCGGCCGTGACCGCCGTCACGGCCAGAGCCGCCGCGGGCGCCAGGGCCCGCGCCGCCCGCGAACGCGCCTTGAACATGTTCCTCCGCCTCATTCCGGTTACGCCCGGTCGTCCGGTCGCCCGCCGGTTCCGGTCCGCCTCCAGGACCATACTGGGCAATGCGGGCGAAGGCGGCCACGTCCAGAGCTTCGCCCCGGGTTCGGGGGTCGACGCCCGCCGCGCGCAGCGCCCGTTCGGCCGCGTCGGGGCTCCCGGCCCACCCCGAAAGCGCGGCCCGCAGCGTCTTGCGCCGCTGTGCGAACGCCGCGTCGATCACGGCGAAGACCTGCTCGCGGGTGGCGGTGGTGGGCGGCGGGTCTCGGCGTTCGAACGCCACCAGGCCCGAGTCGACGTTCGGCACCGGCCAGAACACCGTCCGGCCCACCGGCCCGGCACGGCGCGCCTCCCCGAACCAGGCCAGCTTCACCGACGGCACGCCGTAGATCTTGCCGCCGGGCGCCGCCGTCATCCGGTCGGCCACCTCGGCCTGCACCATCACCAGCGCGCGCCGCAGCGACGGCAGCGTGGCCAGCAGGTGCAGCACGACGGGCACGGCCACGTTGTAGGGCAGGTTGGCGACCAGCGCGGTCGGCTCGGGCCCCGGCGGGCGCGTCAGCCGCAGCGCGTCGGCGTTGACGACCTCCAGCCGGTCGGCCAGGCCGGGCGCGCGCCCGGCGACCGTGCCGGGCAGGGCCTCGGCCAGCACCGGGTCGATCTCCACGGCCACGACCCGGCGCACCGCCGGCAGCAGCGCCAGCGTCAGCGAGCCGAGCCCCGGCCCCACCTCGATCACCACGTCGTCGGGCGTCACCTCGGCGGCGCGGACGATCCGCCGCACCGTGTTGCCGTCGACGACGAAGTTCTGCCCGAGCGTCTTGGTCGGCCGCACGCCGAGCCGCCCGGCCAGATCGCGTATGTCCGCCGGGCCCAGCAGCGCTTCGCAGTCCCCCACCCGTCCAGTGTCCCAGTGTTCGCGACAGCGCACGCCCTCACGGGAACGCCGGCGCCCCCTGGGGGCGGGGGTTCACGAGAACAGGCGGCTTCCGCAGTTGGGCCACTGGCCCTGCCAGCGGCCGTTCACCTTGTTGTAGAGCAGCTGGGCGCGGTAGGTCTGCTCGGCGGGGCTGGCGTCGCTGGGCTTGCCGCTGCCGCCGACCGACGTCCACGTCTGCATCGAGAACTGGTACAGCCCGTAGTACCCGGCCGGGTTGACGGCCTTGGGGTTGCCGCCGGACTCGCACTTGGCCAGCGCGGCCCAGTTCAGCCGGGCGGCCGACCCGACGCCGCCCGGCTTGGGGCCGACTCCCAGGATCTGCGCCACCGGCTTGCGCTTGACCTTCTGCGCCAGCACGATCTTGACCTTCTTGCCGCGCCGCTTGACGTAGGCGGTCTGCACGACCTTCAGCCCGGGACGGCCCTTGCGCAGCACCTTCTCGCTGTACGGCGCCAGCGACGACTGCGTCTTGCGGACGACCGGGGCGGGCAACCTGATCGTCGTGGTCACCGGCTTGGACAGCAGCCGCCTCACCTTGATCGTGTCGCCGGCCTTGGCGTCCCGGGGCGGCGCCACCAGGTCGTAGGGGCCGAGCGCGACCTTGGCCTCGGCGAGCACCTCGTCGACAGTCGTGCCGGTCGTCATGGCCGTGGTCTTCTTCCCGTCCACCACGATCACGACCTTGCGCGCGGGCGGCGCGCTGGTGCGCGGCGCGTCCGCGACCGCGACGGTGCTGCGCGGCGTGGGCTTGTCACCGCCGCCGCAACCGGCCGCCGCCAACGCGAGGGGCACCGTCAGGAGCACGCAGAACGCCGAGGTACGGGGGGAACGACGCACCTTATCCTCCAGCTACGCCAAGGGGCACCAAGGCACACAAAAGGCCCGGCCACGGCGCAGCACATTAGAGCCACCCGACCACCCTCCGCCACCACAACGGCAGATGTGACGGCCGGTGACATAGCGGACGGCCACCGGTCGGGCGGTCAGGGGCCCGGAGGATCGAGCCCGCGGGACAGGGCCCGGCGGATCAGGCCGGAGGACGGATCACCAGGGGCCGAAGACGCGTTCCCCGGTGGCGGCGATCGCGGCGCACAGCTCGTCCACGTCCATGCCCTTGACCTCGGCCATGAAGCGGACGGTGTGCGGGATCAGGTACGAGGAGTTCGGCTTGCCGCGGTGCGGGACGGGCGTCAGGAACGGCGCGTCGGTCTCCACCAGCACCAGGTCCGCCGGGGCCGCCCGCAGGGCCTCGCGCAGCGTCTCGGCGTTCTTGAACGTCACGTTGCCGGCGAAGCTCATCACGTAACCGCGGTCGGCGCACTCCTTGGCCATGGCGGCGTCCCCGGAGAAGCAGTGGAACACCACCTTGTCGGGGGCGCCCTCCTCGCGCAGGATGCGCAGCACGTCGTCGTGGGCCTCGCGGTCGTGGATGACCAGGGCCTTGCCGGTGCGCTTGGCGATGTCGACGTGCGCGCGGAACGAGCGGTGCTGGTCGTCCTTGGGGGCCCAGTCGCGGTAGTAGTCCAGGCCGGTCTCCCCCACCGCCCGCACCCGGGGCAGCGCGGCCATCTCGGCGATGTCGTCGAGCACCGCGTCGCTGACGCCGGCGGTCTCGTTCGGGTGGATCGCCACGCCCGCGTACACGTCGTCGTACTCGGCGGCGGTGTCGGCCGCCCAGCGCGAGGACGCCAGGTCGCAGCCGATCGTGACGATCCGCGCGATGCCCGCCGCCTTGGCCGCCGCCAGCGCCTCCTCCACCGGCACGTCCAGCATGTCCAGGTGGCAGTGGCTGTCGAAGACGCGGACCGGCAGCGGGTCGGGAAGCGGGGGGAACCGCTCCGCCGCGTAGCCGTCGGACCTGCCGGATTCGCTCACTTACCACCCTCCATCGCGCACGTTCCTCGCCGAAGAGGACGAGGACACGCAATCAAGACTACGGGCCCGGCCGGACGCGCTCGACCCCGATGACGCGGTGTTGGACGGCCCTTTGGGCCGGGTTCGCCATGCCCTTCCGGGTTCAGCCGATAACCTGCGGGAGGCCCGGACCCGGACGCGGAGAGCAGCAGCAGGATGACCGAGACCACGATGCGTGAGACGGCCGCCCCGACGAGCGCGTCCGGCAGGCGGTCCCGCGGGTGGTGGAGCCGGCCGCCCGCGCGGCTGTCGCGGCTCTCCTCGCGGCGGCGCGCGGTGCTGCTGGCGGCGTTCGTGGCGGCGTGCGCGGTGCTGGCGCAGTGGGTGCTGATGGTGCCGCCGCTGTACTTCGACCCGTACTACGTGTGGGAGGCGGCCCGGCACTGGCCGGACATCCCGCTGGACGAGTGGCCGTTCAACGAGGTCCCGCACCAGGTGACGCGGATCGGGCTGGTGCTGCCCGCCCGGCTGGTCATGGAGGTGCTGGGGCAGGGGCAGGCGGCCTACTTCGTGATCTCGGCCGCTGGCGGATGCCTGTTCTTCGTCGGCTGCTACCTGGTGGTGCGGTCGCTGTTCGGGGACGTGGCCGGGGTGGCGGCCGCGCTGCTGATGATCGTCCACCCGTTCTTCACGATCACCAACCCGTTCGGCCACGAGATCACCTGGTCGACCGGGGTGATGCTGCCGGACATGCCCGGGGCCGGGCTGTTCGCGATCGGGATGGCCGCCCTGGTCACGGCGAGCCGCCGGACGGGACGGGCGCAGACCCGGCTGCTGCTGGCCGCCGGGTTCTTCCTGGGGTCGTCGTACCTGGTCCGCGAGTTCCTGGCGTTCCTGTTCCTGCCGATCCCGCTGTACCTGTGGCTGCTGCGGATCCCGTGGCGCCGCAACGTCGTCGTGGGCGCGCCGATGGCGGCGATCCTGGCGTTCAACCTGGTGCACAACGCGCTGGTGTGGGGCAACCCGATGGCGGGGCTGCGGTCGGCGGCCGGGCACGGCGGGCGGCCCAACGAGCCGGTGACGCGGTCCTGGGCGGCGGGCTCGTTCCCCCGCGCCATGGACGACTGGCACTGGCTCGGCGTGATCTTCCTGGTGGCGCTCGGCCTCACCGTGGTGGGCTGGGCGGTGACCCGGGACCGGCGGCTGGCGCTGGTGCTGGTGTGGTTCCTGGCGCTGTGCGTGCCGATCACGCTGCTGTCCGGGGTGATCGACCCGCACGACATCTCGCTGCGGGGCTGGCTGCTGCGCTACTGGTTCTCGGTGCTGCCCGCCCTGCTGGCGGGCGGTTTCGGCGCGCTCGTCCTGCTGGCGCGGCGGCTGCCCGCGGGAGCCGCCCGGTTCCGGGTGGCGGGCGGCGTCGCCGCGGCCGTGCTGGCGGCGGCGTACATGGTGACGGCCGTGCGGGCCGTGCCCGACCTGCCGCGCGACCGCGCCTGGAACGAGCTGCGGGTCTGGCTCGGCGACCGTGACGACATCCAGGTGATCTGGGCCGACCGGCGCCTGGCGCAGACCATGACGTTCTACACCCGGTCCATGTGGGGCGACGTGCGGTGGCACGGGCAGATCCGCGACTTCGAACACGTCGTCCCGGCCCTGCCGGAGGGCGCCTACCAGGCCCCCATGCTCTACACGCGCTGGCGCGGCATGGAGTCGCAGATCGCCGCCGGTTACCGGCCGGGCCCGCAGAACGGGTGGCGGCTGCTGTGGCGGTCGTCCGACGGCGTGCTGGAGATCTGGGACCACTCCGGCCGCCACGGCTGACCTCCGGGCCGCTCAGGCGCGCTCTCAGTCCCCGGGCGGCTGAGGCGCGCTCACTTCTGGGGGGCGCTCGCTTCCGAGGGGCGCTGCCAGGCGACCCAGTCGCCCTCGGCGGTACGGTGCCTGGCCACGACGCGCCAGCCGGGCGGCGCGGTGCGCCAGGTGGCGGACGCGGAGGTGCTCTTGTCCCACGCCAGGATCACCAGGTCGACGTCGGTGGGCGGGGCCTGGTTGAGGCCGTCGAAGCCGCGCACCTCGGTCCACCACACCCAGTACAGCTGCGGCAGCCGGATCTTCCAGGCGACCGTCCAGTCGATCGCCACGGTGCGCTGGTTCCGCGGGTCGGCGATCTTCCGCAGGTCGGTCATGGCGGTGTAGTCGCGCACCAGCGGCCGGGCGATGTGCCAGGTGGCGGTGGCGTTCATGGCCAGGTGCAGGCCGACGAACAGCACGGCCAGCGTCAGAGGCCCGTGCCGGGGCACCTGGACCGCCAGCACCGCCACCGCGAGCAGCGCCAGACCGGCGAACGTTGCGGGCCACAGCCGGAACTCGTTCCAGTTCCAGGTCAGGAACGACGGCTCGGGAAAGTCGTACTTGGTGAAGGCGTAGGTGGTGAGCCGGTCTCCCGCGTACCACTGGACGATCCAGGCGGTCAGCAGGGCCAGCCCGGCCGCCGCCCCCGCCGCGACCAGCACGTTCCTACGGGACGCGCGCAGCACGAACGCCGCCCCCACCGCGAACAGGATCGGCGCCACACACGCCAGGTAACGGCCGTAGGCGTAGTTGCCCACGCGGTACTCGTCCGGCAGCGCCGCCGAGGTGGCCAGTGCGATGCCCCCGAGAACCGCGAGCACAGCCAGGGCCAGGGCGCGCAACCGTGGCGCCGTGCCCCTGCGGACGGCCACGGCCGCCACCACCACCAGCCCGATGCCCGCCAGGCCGCCCGTGGCCACGATCTGGTACCAGAGCTGGCCCGTGCCCAGCGACAGCACCCATCCCCAGCCGTCCACGGTGGTGAGCCGCTGCACGAGGTTGGCCTCGAGGTTGTTGTCCCCGTTGGGGTACATGTGCGGCAGCAGGTAGCCGTTGAGCATCGTCCCCGCCGCGGTGGCGGCGGCGAGCGGCAGCACGCCCAGGGCCGTGGCGCCCCAGGGCCGCCAGCGGAACACAACGGCCAGGCCGACCAGGCCCAGGTGCACCAGCAGGACGATGATGCCGCGCGTGTGGGTCGTGTAGGCGTAGGCGGCCAGCAGCCCGGCGCCCGCCCCGTACAGCGCCGTCCGCGCCGGGGACGCCTCGGCGGTCAGCCACGAGTGCGCGAGCAGCAGCCAGCCGAGCAGCACCACCGGCAGCACCGCGTCGGTCAGCACGAACTCGGCGTAGAACACCACGGCGGGGATCAGCGCGGTGGCGTGCGCCAGCGCGTACGACCGGCGCCGCGACAGCCCAAGGCGGCGCAGCAGGACGAAGGCCAGCGGCAGCATCGCCGCGCTGACCAGCGCGTTGATGCCGATGCACAGGCGGTAGACGGAGACCGGCTCGTCGGCCAGCCAGAACGCCGGCATCAGCAGCAGCGGATAGCCGCCGCGGTAGATCGTGCTCCAGGACAGGTCGGCGTCCGGGCCGCCGGTCAGCACCCGGGCGGCGAACAGGTACCCGGTCTCGTCGGGCGTGGCGACCGGCATGGTCTGCCCTGAGGCCAGCCACAGCCGCACCGCCACCTGCCCCAGCCAGCCGAGCAGGAGCAGCGTCCCCCAGCCGCGCAGCCGCCGCGCCGCCCGCCCGGCGCGGGGACCGGCGGTGCGGACCGGTGTGCGCGCGACCGGCAGCGTCGCCGTCTGCGGGCCCATCACGGCGCGCCGGGACGGTCGCCGGGGCTCACGGGTGGATGATCCATCGCCGAGTCAGCCTGTCACAATCCGGGCGTCAAGGCGTACGCGGGCAGAAAACGCTCAGCCAGTTCTCGGTTTCCGGCGCGCGACGCGACGCGCCGGTCACGCTGCGCCACGGCGTAGGGGCGTACGGGTTCGCGGGGTGACATGACGTTGCGCTTTCGGCGGTCCAGCGGTGCGACGGGACGAACGGGCGGCCGGGCGGCGGGACGCCGCGGCCGGTCCGTGTCAGCGTTCGGCGTCCCCGTCCTCGGCGGCGTCCCCGGCCTTCTTGGACTTGACGTTGACGACCTTGACGTTGCCACCGCCGAAGGTCTCCGCGGGCTTGGAGGCCTCGGCGGGCTTGTCGCCCTTCGCGGCCTTCGCGGACTTCGCGGGCTCGGTGTTCTCGGCGGTCTCGGCCGATTCGGCGGCCTTGGCGGTCTCGGCGGCCTTCGCGGCCTCGCGGGAGACCCGGTGGGCGGCGGCGTCCACCACGCCCGCGGCCTCCTCGGCCACGTCCACGGCCGGCGGGTGCTGACGGCGGCGGATCCGCAGGATGCTCACGAACAGCGCGGCGAACACCGCCTGCAGGCTCATCATCAGGGCGGTGGCGGCCGGGACGACGATGCGCAGCGACTCGCGCGGGTTGAGCTCGCCGAAGTTGTTGATGCGCCAGTGCAGCAGCGAGGCGATCAGCCCGCCGAGGCCCGCCAGGGCCAGCAGCCCGCCGACCACCAGGCCGCGTTCCAGGCTCAACCAGTCCATGACGCGCTTGACCCGCGGGTCGTGAGGTAGGAATCCCTCCTGCATCGCATAGACCTTGGTGAGCAGGGCGAAGATCACCGACTGGAAGCCGATGATCATGGCCGCCGAGGCGCCGACGAGGGTGTCGACGTCGAAGGCGATCTCGCCGACGGTCACCGGACCGAAGGACAGCGCGATCCCGGCGATCAGCCCGAGCGTCATAAACAGCAGGCCGGGGATCAGGAACAGCCAGCGCGGGCTGTAGAGCAGGAGGAAGCGCAGATGACGCCAGCCGTCCCGCCAGGTGTTCAGGTGCGGCGGACGCGAGCGCCCGTCCGGCGACAGCGTGGTGGGCACCTCGCGGATGTCGTACTTGGCCAGCGTGGCCTTCACCACCATCTCGCTGGCGAACTCCATGCCGCCGGTCTGCAGGCCGAGCCGCATGATCGACTCTTTGTTGAAGGCGCGCAGCCCGCAGTGGAAGTCGCCGATCTTGCTGCCGAAGAACAGCCGGCCGACGAAGCTGAGCACCGGGTTGCCCAGATACCGGTGCAGCGGCGGCATGGCGCCCGGGGCGATGCCGCCCTTGAAGCGGTTGCCCATGACCAGGTCGGCGCCGTCCCGCAGTTCCTCGAGGAACGGCAGCAGCGTCGTGAAGTCGTAGGAGTCGTCGGCGTCGCCCATGGCCACGTACTTGCCGCGGGCGGCGCGGATGCCGCCCATCAAGGCGTTGCCGTACCCCTTGTCGATGACGGGCACCACCCGGGCCCCGGCGTCGCGGGCGAGCTGCTGGCTGCCGTCGGTGCTGCCGTTGTCGGCGACGACGACCTCGCCGTCGATGCCGTGCTTCTCGAAGAACCCGACCGTCTTGCGGACGCAGGTCTCGACCGTCTCGGCCTCGTTCAGGCACGGCATCACTACGGAGAGTTCCACGCGATCTCCTTCGTTACCCCTGGTGACCGTCTGCGGTATTTTCCACTAATCTCGTCATGTCCCGCCGGGCGGCCCGTCGTACGCCATGATGCCTGTCCGGGAGGGGCGTTGCGCGCCGCTCCCACCAAGAGCGCCCGTATCGTGTTGCGCACTTGCGACCCGAACACCCGCTCCGTCACGGCCGCGGGCGGCAGGCTAGGGGGACAAGCATACGGGCACCGCGGCCCGGCGGGGGCGGGTCGGCCGTGCGGCGGCATGGCTTGATGACGCGGCGAGGGTGTGCCGCCGATCGGGGAACCGGCGACGGACAACGAGTGGGAGGTGCGGCCGTGGCGGGAAACGCGGCGCGGGGCACGGTGCTCGGTGAGGACGCGGAGGCCACGCGGTCCGGAGGGGCGACGGCGCCGGCGGGGGCGCGGCCGGACGACTCCGGAGGCGGCGCGTGACGGCCGCGCCGGAGACGCCGGAGACCACGACGCGGCGCACCGAACCCGACGGGGACGAGCCGCAGCCGCCGGACGCCTCGCCCGCGTCCCGGACGCGGGCCCTGGCCGGACGGGTGCGCGCGCTGTCGTGGCGGCAGGCCGGGCCCTGGACGCTGCGGACGGGCCGCCGCGCCGCGGGGGCGGCCGCACGCGGCACGGTCCGGGCCGGGCGCGCGCTGCGCCCCTCGGCCGTGTGGGCGTCGGCGCGCCGGCACCCGGCCTTCGCCGTGCTGCTGGCGACGGCGGCGCTGCTGCGCGTCGTGACGATGATCGGCTACCAGCCGGTCATGTTCTTCAACGACAGCTTCGACTACCTGCACGTGGCGATGAAGCCGTACCCGCACCCGCTGCGGCCCGACGGGTACTCCTTCATGCTGCTCGCGCTCAAGCCGCTGCACAGCTTCGCGCTGGTGGCGGCCGTCCAGCACCTGATGGGGCTGGCGATGGGCGTGATGATCTACGCCCTGCTGCGGCACCGGTTCCGGCTGCCCGGCTGGGGCGCCGCGCTGGCCGCCGCTCCCCCGCTGCTGGACGCCTACACCATCCAGCTCGAACACCTGGTGCTGTCGGACACGCTGTTCACCTTCCTGGTGGTGTGCACGGTGACGCTGCTGCTGTGGCGGGACCGGCCCACCCCCAAGGTCGCCGCGGCGGTGGGGCTGCTGATCGGGATGGCCTGGCTGACCCGCTCGGTGGGCCTGCCGGTGCTGCTCGGCGTGCTGGTGTTCCTGCTGATCCGGCGCACCGGCTGGCGGCTGATGGCGGTCATGCTGGCCGCGTGCATGCTGCCGGTGGTGGCCTACATGGGCTGGTTCAAGGCCGAGTACGGCAAGTTCGCCATCACCGAGAGCAACGGGATCTTCCTGTACGCGCGGGTCTACAAGTTCGCCGACTGCCACAAGATCAACCCGCCGGTGCAGGAGATGCCGCTGTGCACCGAGCCGGAGAACCGGCTGCCCAACTCCCAGGACGGCATCTGGAACGCCGCGTCCCCGCTCAACCGCTACCCGGGCCTGCGGTTCAGTCCCGAGCAGAACGCCACCGCCAACGAGTTCTCCAGGCGGGCGATCCTGTCCCAGCCGCTGGACTACCTGGGCGTGGTGGCCCACGACTTCTTCCGCGTCTTCCGGTGGGAGCGCACGGTCTTCCCGGACCGGGCCACCTACCAGCAGTACGAGTTCGGCGAGACGTCCACGGCGCTGCCGAACTGGCGGATGGACAACGACACCACGGCCGCCGACGAGGCGGTGGCCTACGAGCGCGGCCGCGCCCGGCCCCGGGTGGTCGAGCCGTTCGCCGGGGTGATCCGCGGCTACCAGGATGTGTTCTACCTGCGCGGCGCCATGGTCGGCGTCATCCTGCTGGTCGGCCTGGCCGGGCTGGGCGCGATGTGGCGGCGGGTGGGCGGCGCGGCGTTCCTGCCGTGGACGCTGGCGACCGGGCTGCTGCTGGCGCCCGCCGCGACGGCCGAGTTCGACTATCGGTACGTCCTGCCGTCGGTGCCGCTGGCGTGCCTGGCGGCCGGCCTGGCGTTCGCGCCCGAGGCGCGGTCGCGGCTGGCGGGCCTGGTGCGGCGCCGCGGCGCCGAGCCCGCCGAGCGGACCGAGACCGAGCTGATCGAGGAGAAGGTCCCCGAGGTCGCCGCCAAGTGACGGCACGCGGGTTTCACGCGATCACGCGAGGCCCGCGGCCGAGACGTCCGGCCGGGGCGCGGCCACCAGGCGGGCGGGGCTACCAGGCGTGCAGGCGGCGGAGGCGGAACACGATCTCCAGGTCGTCCCTGGCGGCGGCCTGGGCCTGGGCCCGTTCCCGCCGCCGCGTCCCGGGGAACGTCTTGACGTTCTGGCAGCGGCACCGCGGGCAGACGTGGTCGAGCCAGGGGGTGGTGCAGGGATGCCCCTCGTGCGAGTACACCACCACCTCGCCGCCGTGACCGTCGGCGGTATGGATCACCTCGAACTCCTCAGGCCAGGTGGTCAGGCAGTTGAGGCATTCGTAGACCCAACTCTCGTGGCTGGACCATGTGTCTCGCACAGGCCCCCACCTCCTCGGTGACGCCACATCGCGTCCGGGACACCCGGTGTGTCGGGCGACGCGGTGCATGACCAAATATTCCCCGATTGCAGGCTTTTGGACCGTGCCGGAGGAGGTCAGTGTTCCCTGTCCCGCTTGGCCGCGACGACCGCGTCGTAGACGTCCCGCCGGGGCACGCCGGTGGCCTTGGCGACCTCGCCGATGGCCTGCTTGCGGGGCGTTCCGGCGGCCTCGCGGGCGGCGACCTCGGCGGCCAGGTCGGCCGGTTCGGCGGTGCCGTCCGGCTCGGGCGCGCCGCCGACGACCAGGGTGATCTCACCGCGGACCCCGTCCGCCGCCCAGTCCGCCAGCTCGCCGAGCGTGCCGCGCCGCACCTCCTCGAAGGTCTTGGTCAGCTCGCGGCAGACGGCGGCGGGCCGCCCGGCGCCGAACGCCTCGGCCATCGCCGCCAGCGTGGCGGCCAGCCGGTGCGGGGCCTCGAAGAACACCATGGTGCGCGGCTCGGCGGCCAGCGCCGCCAGGCGCCGGGCCCGCTCTCCGGGACGGCGCGGCGGGAACCCCTCGAAGCAGAACCGGTCGGTCGGCAGCCCCGACACCACCAGGGCCGTGGTCACCGCGGACGGGCCGGGCAGCACCGTGACCGGCACGCCCTCGGCCACGGCCGCGCGGACCAGCCGGTAGCCGGGGTCTGAGACGCCGGGCAGGCCCGCGTCCGTGACCACCAGCACGTCCCGTCCGGCCAGCAGCTCGGCGAGCAGCTCGGCGGCGCGGGCGCGTTCGTTCTGGTCGTAGTAGGACACCACCCGCGCGTGCGTCTCGACGCCGAGGTCGGCGGCCAGCCGGCGCAGCCGCCGGGTGTCCTCGGCCGCGATGATCTGCGCGTCGGCCAGTGCGGCGCGCAGCCGCGGCGACGCGTCGTCGGCCCGTCCGATGGGCGCCGCGGCCAGCCGCAGGGTGCCCGTCGCGCCGTCCGCCTCGTTCCCCGTCACGTCCCCATTGTCCCGCCGCCGGGACGCCGCCCTGACCACGAAGGGTTCGCCATGCAACCATCGGGTTACCGTCCCGCCCGTACCATGGCGGAATGGCGATGACGGATCTGGCCCCGGCTCGGGCCTCCGACGAACCGCGGAGGACGCCCCCTCTGCGCGACCGGCTGTCCCCGCCGGTTCCGGGCAGCGCCCTGCTGGGCTGGCTGGGGCCGCTGCTGGTGACCGCGTTCGCCGCCTTCCTGCGCTTCGACCGGCTGAGCGTGCCCAAGACGGTGGTCTTCGACGAGACCTACTACGCCAAGGACGCGCTGTCGCTGCTGAAGTTCGGCTGGGAGCACAGCACCGTCAAGGACGCCGACAAACTTCTCATCAAGGACCCGAACGCGCACATCTGGGCGGAGGGGCCGTCGTTCGTCGCCCATCCCCCGGGCGGCAAGTGGATGATCGCCATCGGCGAGTGGCTGTTCGGCGCCACGCCGTTCGGGTGGCGGTTCATGCCCGCGCTGTTCGGCACGCTGGCGGTGCTGGTGCTGTGCCGGGTGGCCCGCCGGATGACCGGCTCGACCCTGCTGGGCTGCGCCGCCGGGCTGCTGCTGGCGCTGGACGGGCTGCAGTTCGTCACCAGCCGGGCCGCGCTGCTGGACGTCTTCGTGCAGTTCTGGATCATCGCCGCGTTCGCGTGCCTGGTCAACGACCGGTTCCGGTCCCGCGCCGAGCTGGCCGACCGGATCGACGCGCGGGGCGGCCCGGACGCCGGGTCCCCCTACGGGCCGTTCCTGGTCCACGGGTGGCTGATCGCCGCCGGGGTGTGCCTGGGCATGGCCTGCGCCACCAAGTGGACCGGCGTCTTCTACGTCGCCGCGTTCGGGCTCATGGTGCTGTTCTGGGACTTCGGCGCCCGCCGCGCGGCGGGCGTGCCGCGGCCGCTGGACGGCACGCTGCTGCTGACGGCCGTCCCGGCCTTCGTGCAGCTGGTGGTCGTCGCGGCCCTCACCTACCTGGCCTCCTGGTGGGGCTGGATCTTCCGGCCGGGCGGCTGGGGACGCGGCGAGGTCGCCGGCAGCCCGCCGCTGCGTCCGTTCGAGGCCCTGCCGGACCTGTGGCGCTACCACGTCGAGATGTGGAACTTCCACAACGGGCTGGACTCCAAGCACCCGTACCAGTCGTGGCCGTGGGACTGGCCGATCCTGCGCCGTCCCGTGGCGTTCTTCTACTCCGAGCCCAAGGGCGGCTGCGGCGAGGCCGCCCGCTGCTCGCGGGAGATCCTCGGCATCGGCACGCCCGCGCTGTGGTGGGGCGGGCTGATCGCCCTCGTGGTGGCGGTGGGGCTGTGGCTGGTGGCGCGGGACTGGCGGGCGGGCGCCATCCTGCTGGGGTACACGGCGGGCTGGCTGAGCTGGTTCCCCAACGCCTTCGCCGACCGCACGATGTTCCTGTTCTACACGACCCCGATGATCCCGTTCATGGTGCTCGCGGTGGTGCTGACGCTGGGCGTGCTCATCGGGCCGCAACCGACGCGGGCCGCCGCGCTGACCCGCCTGCCCCGGTTGTACGGCACGGCGGCGGCCGCCCCGGCGGAGACCGCGGCGAAGATCGGCGGCGTGCTGGCCCGGATGGAGACCCGCCGCATGGTGGGGGCGGCCATCGCGGGCGCGTTCATCCTGGTGGTGCTGGCGAACTTCGCCTACTTCTACCCGGTGCTGGCGGCGAAGGTGATCTCGTACGACGAGTGGCACGCCCGGATCTGGTTCAAGGACTGGATCTGACGTCCGGCCCGCGTCCGGGCGTGCCGTCCCGCCTGGCCGCTACTGCTTGAGCAGGGCCTTCATCCGGTCGATCTCGGCCTGCTGGGTCCTGATGATGGCGGCGGCCAGGTTCCTGGCTGCCGGGTCGGCGCCCTTGGCCTGCTCCTGCCGGGCCATGGCGACCGCGCCTTCATGGTGCTCGATCATCATGGTGAGGAACTCGCGGTCCAGGCGTTCGCCCTTCAGCCTGCCGAGCTGCTCCATCTGCTCCTCGGTCATCATGCCGTGCATGGCGCCGCCGCCGTGAGCGCCGTGCTCGCCGTGGCCGCCCGCACCCATGTCGTCGTCCTCGGCGGGGACCTCGGCGCCCCACGCGCGGAGCCATCCGGTCATGGTCTCGATCTCGGGCGCCTGGGCCTTCTCGATCTGCTGGGCGAGCCGCCGGACCTGCGCGTCCTGGCTGCCCTTGATGACGATCCGGGACATCTCCACGGCCTGGCGGTGGTGCGGGATCATCATCTGCGCGAACGTGACGTCCTGGGCGTTGTGCCGCGCCGTGGCGGACGCGGTCGCCGACGGGCTCGCCGAGGCGGCCGCACCGTCCGCGCCGCCGTCGTCGCCCCCGCCGCAGGCGGCCGTACCGATGAGGACGACCGCGATGATCGTCGCGAGCTTCTTGGTCACTTGGTTCTCTCCTTGCCGGACGAGCTGTTCCAGGGCATGCGGAATGCGCGATCGGCACCGGGGACGACCCGGCACCGGCCGCGGCCTGTCACAGCCTCAGCACGGAGAGTTGGTAGACGTTGGGCGGCCGCGCCTTGGGCGGGCCCCGGCGCGACGGCGGCGCGCCGCCGGACACGGCCCGTACGGGCAGCAGGGCGATCGGACGTACCGTCCCGGCGAACAGCAGCAGCGCGATCGTCAGGAGGGCGAAGCACACGGTGCCCGCAGAGCAGCCCGCCAGGTGCCCGGCGCCGTGCGCCGGCCCGACGGTCTCATGGTGGCCGCCCGTGGCGTGGCCCATCGCCGACGACGGCAGGTGAACCGCGGGCACGGGCAGCGGTGCGGAGACGTGCACGGGGGACGGGGAGGCGGTGACGCCGTGCATCATGAACAGCCCGGCGAGCAGCCCCAGCCCGAGCAGCGTCAGCAGGACGCCGCGCGGCGACGGCCCCGATCCCCTCACGGCATCCCACTCTAGTGCGTGTGCCCGCCGTCACACTCGGCGACCGTCACACTCGGCGACCGTCAGACCCGGGCCGTCTGCGGGCGGACGGCGTCGGACGGCTTGCGGGCGAACGTCCGGCGGCCCAGCAGGCAGCACGCCAGCGCGAGCGCGCCGCCCACGCCCGCTCCGGCGAACGCGCCGGGCACGCCGGCGAGGTCCTGCCCGAGGCCGGCGACGGCCGAGCCCACCGAGTTGCCGACGCCGAAGGCCGCCACCACCCAGGCGAACGCCTCGGTCACGGTGCCGGCGGGGGCGAGCCGGTCGACGAGCGAGAACGCGCACGCCAGCATCGGCGCCAGGAAGACGCCGCTGAGGAACGCCAGCGCGGTCATGAGCGGCAGCGCGGGCGCCCACACCAGCGGCACGTAGCCCGCCGCCAGCGCGCCCATCAGCCACGGCATGCGCACGTGCGGCTCGCCGCGCCACTGCCTGGCCCCGTACACCAGGCCGCCGGCGAGCGCACCGGCGGCCATCGCGGCCAGCAGCAGCCCGGACGCGGCGTCGTTGCCCTCGCGTTCGGCGTAGGCGACGACGGCCACCGCGTACACGCCGAGGGCGATGCCCGCGCAGGCCAGGGCCAGCAGCAGCACCCGCAGGCCGCCGGAGCGCAGCGGTCCCGCCCAGTCGGCGGCGCGCGCCTCGCCGCGCCAGCGGCGCGACGGCCTCGACAGTGTGACCACGAGGGTCCCGGCGATGCCGAGCGCGCCGGTCAGCAGCAGCGCGGCCTCGGTGGAGATCGCGGCGGCGGCCACCACGAGCAGCGGCCCGGCCGTGAACAGGATCTCCTGGGCGGCCGCGTCCAGCGCGTACGCGGCCTGGACCTGCGCGGGCCCGGGCAGGACGGAGGTCCACAGCGCGCGCAGCCCGGCCTCCAGCGGCGGCGTGGCGAACCCCGCGAGGATCACCGCGCCGACCGCGACCGGCAGCGGTTCGGCGCCGACGGCGGCCAGCAGGGCGAACCCGGCGGCGGACAGCACGGCGGCGGGCACCAGCACGCGGGGCTGGCCGTAGCGGTCCATGGCGCGGCCGAGCACGGGCTGCCCGGCGGCCATGGCCAGGCCGAACACCCCCGCCAGGGTGCCCGCGAGCGGGTAGCCGCCGCCCTCGTCGCGCACGTGCAGCACGACCGCCAGCACGCCCATGCCGTTCGGCAGGCGGCCGAGCAGCGTGCCGCCGAGCAGGCGGGCGGCGTACCGCGTCCGCAGGAGGCCGAGGTAGGCGCGCATTCCACTCCCGGGGTTTGTCATACGTATTACTTCCCGTCATACGTACCACTTTCCACCCCTCGCGCTCTAGCCTGATTCCACTGCGGTCCGGTGCGGCTGGCCGATCGGGCCGACCGAAAGCCGACGGCGAGGAGGCGCTGTGCCCACGACCAGGCGCCCCACCAGCAGGGACGTCGCGCAGGCGGCCGGGGTCTCGCAGTCGACCGTCTCCCTGGTGCTGGGCGGCAAGTGGTCCGGCCGGGTCTCCCCCGCGACCGCGCGCACGGTGCGGCGGGCGGCCGAGCGGCTCGGCTACCGGCCCAACCTGGCCGCGCGCAACCTGCGGCTCGGCACGACCCGCACGGTGCTGCTGGTGGTGCCGACGCTGAGCAGCACGTTCTTCGGCGCCGTCTACACGGGCGCGGCCGAGGTCGCCGCGCGGCACGGGTTCGGCGTCGTGGTGTACCCGTGGCCGGACGACACACGGCCCGGCGACGCCTCGTCCCAGGTCGGCCCGTTCGCCTCGCCCCGGGAGGCCATCGACGGGGTCCTGGCCTCGTCGCTGGCCGTGGAGGTGCTGGAGGAGTTCAGCGACACCCCGGCGGTGATGCTCGACAACGACCCGGCGGGCGCGACGCCCACCGTCGACTTCGCCGTGGCCGACGGCATGCGGGCCCTGGCCGCGCATCTGGGCGCGCTGGGCCACCGCCGGTTCGGGCACGTCGCCGCCGCCGTCGACCAGTGGACGTTCCACGAGCGCGGCGCCGCGCTGGCCGCGGCCGTGGCCGCCCTGCCCGGCGGCGAGCTGGTCCGCACCACGACGGCGATCGACGCGGGCGCGGCCAAGGAGGCGGCCGGACGGCTGCTGGACCGCCCGGCCCGCCCCACCGTCCTGGTCTGCGACGACGACCTCATGGCGGCGGGCGCCTACAAGGCCGCGCGGGCGCGGGGCCTGGACATCCCGCGCGACCTGTCGGTCACCGGGTTCGACGACGACGTGCTGGCCACCGCGCTGGAGCCGGAGCTGACCACCGTCCGGCTGCCCGCCCGCCGCCTCGGCGCCGAGGGCATGACGGCGCTCCTCGAACTCCTGGACGGCCGCCGCCCCGAGCCCCGCTCCCTCCCCGCCGAGCTCGTCGTCCGCACGTCCACCGCCCCTCCCCATCGCTGAGCGGCCGTGGTGAACGGCGGTATAAGGAAGCGCATGGAAAAGCCGCCCTCTGAGACCGACGCCGCCGCTCATCCGGACAACCGCATCGGCACTCACCCCCCGCGTACGCGACTCTGGCGGCGTGGCCGGGTGGTGGCCGAGGGGTTCCCCGTCGCGGACATCAGTGACCATCTGGAGCTGCCGGACACGGTGGTGTGGCTGGACCTGTGCGGGCCCCGCGACGGCGAGCTGCACGTGGTGAAGGAGGAGTTGGGGCTGGACCCGGTGGCCGTGGAGGACGCGGTGTCCCGGCATGAGCGCGCCAAGCTCGACCGCTACAGCGAGTACTCGTTCCTCAACGTGTACGTGCCGGACGTCGTGGGCGGCGGGCTGCGGATGCACGAGGTGTCGGCGTTCATCACGCCCCGGGCGCTGGTGACCGTCCGGCAGGACCCGGGGTTCGACGTGGACGAGCTGGTCCGCCGCTGGGACGACCACCTGCGCATCCCCCGCACGGACGATCCCCGGGACACCATGGCGCTGCTGGTGTACGGGCTGCTCGACCTGACCGTGGACCGGCAGCTGGACGCCGCGCAGGCCCTGGACGACGACGCAGACGAGCTGGAGGAGCTGGTCTTCGACGAGTCGTTCCAGGTGCGGGAGATCCAGCTGCGCAGCTACCGGCTGCGCAAGAACCTGTTCACGCTGCGCCGGGTCGCGCTGCCCATGCGGGAGATCGCCGGCACGCTGCTGTGGCGCGACGCCGACCTGGTCACCGAGCCGCTGGTCCCCTACTACCGCGACCTGTACGACCACACGCTGCGCGCCGGCGAGTGGATCGACGGGCTGCGCGAGCTGGTCGCCAACCTGCTGGACACCCGGATCGCGCTGCAGGGCAACCGGCTCAACGAGGTGATGAAGAAGGTCACCAGCTGGGCCGCGATCATCGCCGTGCCAACCGCGATCACCGGGTTCTACGGCCAGAACGTCCCCTACCCGGGCTCGCAGCAGCACTGGGGGTTCGTCCTCAGCGCCCTGCTCATGGTCGTGTGCAGTGCCGGGCTCTACGTGTTGTTCAAAGCACGCGACTGGCTTTGAGCGAGGAAAATCCCGGCGTCTTGCAGCGTTTATTGCGTTCTTCATATCGTCCGGCAGGCCATATCAATATTGGACATGGGTGCGCGGGGTCTGGTCTGCTTCCTGGCGTCCGGAGATCACCGACCGACGAGGACCAGATGATCGAGCGAGAAGACGAACGTCGCCGGCGGCCGTGGCGGAGGCTGGGCGCGGCGGCGCTGGCGGCCTCCCTGCTGTTCGGCGGGACCGCCTGCGGCGCGGCGCCGGAGACCAACGCGGCCACCCGAGGCGCCGCCTCCCAGCAGACGCCGGTCGCGGCGTCCGGCCAGGCCGAGGTCACCAAGCGGCTGCGCGAGCTTGAGGCGTCGTACAACGGACGCATCGGCGCGTTCGCCATCGACACCGCCACCGGCAAGGTCGTCGGCCACCGGACGCACGAGCGCTTCGCCAGCAACTCCACGTTCAAGGCCATCCTGTGCGGCGCGATCCTCAACAAGGCGCGCACGACCGACCCGGGCCTGCTGGACCGCAGGCTCCACTGGACGGCGGAGGAGGCGAAGAAGGCGGGGCACGCCCCCGTCACCGGCCTGCCCGAGAACATCGAGAACGGGCTGACCACGGCGCAGCTGTGCCACGCGACCATCACCACCAGCGACAACGGGGCCGCCAACGTGCTGCTCAAGCAGATCGGCGGGCCCCGGGGCATGACCCGGTACTACCGTTCGCTCGGTGACCCGACCGGACGGCTGGACCGGTACGAGCCCGAGCTGAACGAGTGGGAGCCGGGCGGGAAGCTCGACACGATCATGCCCGCGTTCATGGCCCGGAACCTCGCCGCCCTCACCGTCGGCGACGCGCTGGTGCCCGAGGACCGCCGGCAGCTCGTCGCATGGATGAACGCCACCACCACCGGCTACGAGCGCATCCACGCCGGGCTGCCGAAGGACTGGACCGTCGGCGACAAGACGGGAACCGGTGGCGGCAAGTACGCGCTCGCCAGTGACATCGCGATCGCCTCGCCGCCGTCCGGCGCACCGGTGATCATCGTGGTGTACACCAACCGCGACGGCGCGCACCCCGAGATCGACAACGGCGTCATCGCGCAGACCGCGTCTGTGCTGGCGCGCGGCCTGGGCAAGATGCCTTGACCGTCGCGTCCCCCTCTGGCCACCCGCCGCCCGCCCCGAGCGAGCGGCGGGTGGCCGCCGTCGTGGTGGCCGGGAACCTGCCCGCCGCGCTCGGCTTCTACGCGGTGATGGCGCACGTGGTGGTGCACCTGCGCGACGACGTGGGCCTGCTGGCGGGGATGATCGGGCTGGTGCTGGGCACGCGCGTCGGCGTCCAGTACGCGCTGTACCTGGCGGTCGGGCCGGTCACGGACCGGATCGGCGCGGCGCGCGCCGCTGCGGTCGCCTGCGCGCTGCGGGCGGTGGGGTTCGCCGTGCTCGGCGCCGCGGACGGCCTGTCCGGGCTGTTCGGAGCGGCGGTGCTGCTGGGCGCGGGGGGCGCGCTGTTCCATCCCGCGACGCGTTCGCTGCTGGCCGGGCTGGACGCGCGGCGCCGCGCGCGGGGGTTCGGCGCGTACGCCGCCGCCGGTCAGGTCGCGGCCGTCGCGGGCCCTACGGCCGGGCTGGTGCTGCTGTCGGGCGACGTGCTCGGCGCGCTGGACGGCGGTTTCGGGCTGCTGTCGGGCGTCGCGGCGGCGGCGTGGGCGATGGCGGCCGTGCTGTTCGCGTCGCTGCGGGAGCCGGGACGGGCGCGGCGCCGCTCCTCACCCGGCGTGGGACGCTCGGTGCTGGCGGTGCTCCGGGACCGCCCGTATGTCCGGTTCATCGTGCTGGCCGCGCCCACGACGCTGCTGCCCACCCAGACGTCGGTGGTCGTCCCGCTGAAAGGCTTCGACCCGGGCGTCACGACGCTGTACCTGTGCGTGTCGGCGGCGGTCTCGGCGGCCGTCCAGCCGTGGTGCGCCGGCACCGGCCGCCGTGGCGGCGGGGTACGGGCCGCGCGCGCGTGGGTCATGCCGGTCAGCCTGGCGCTGGCGGGCACCGGTTACCTGCTGATGGTCCCGCTGGACGACCACGGCGCCGCGTCCGTCGCCGCGCTGGTGGGGGTCGCGGTGCTGCACGGGTTCTCCTACGGTCTGCTGGAACCGGCGGTGTTCCAGAACGTCGCCCGGCACGCGCCGCCCGCGCAGGTCGGCGCGTACTACGGGGTGATGGCGTTCGTGGGCGGGGTCGTCGCGGTCGTGGGCGGCCTGGCCGTCGGGCGCCTGTTCGACCTGGGGCCCGCGGGGGCGGCGGCGGCGCTCGCCGGGCTGGGAGTGCTGGCGCTCGCCACCGCCGCCTGGCCCGCGGCCGGTTACGCCCGCCAGGCCGCGTTCCGTTACGCCGCGTCCCGTCAGGCCGCGTCCCGTCAGGCCGCGTCGCGCAGGAACTTCGCCGCGACCGGCGCGGCCGCCTCGGCGCCCGTCCCGCCGCCCTCGACGACCACCGCGAAGGCCAGGTCGCCCCGGTAGCCGATGAACCAGGCGTGGGTCGGCGGGTTGTCGCCGGAGCCGTACTCGGCGGTGCCGGTCTTGCCGGCCGTTCCCGCCGGGAAGCCGACCGCGGCGGCCGTGCCCTCGCTGACCACGGCGGGCATCAGGGTGCGCAGCGCGGACCGCACGCCCGGTTCCAGCCGGCGCGGCGGCTCGGGCCTGCGGCCGCCCGCGTCCAGCGCCTGCCCGGCCAGCGCCGCGTCCACCAGCCGGGGCGAACGCCACGTGCCGGTGGCCGCGGCCGCGGCCACGCTCGCCATGTTGAGCGGGCTGGTCAGCACCTCGCCCTGCCCGAACGAGGCGGACGCGAACGCGGTGTCGTCCTTGACCGGCGGGTAGGACGCGCGGACCGCCGGCAGCCCGCCGATGATCGGCGCGTTGAACCCGAACTGCTCGGCGACCTGCGCCAGCCGCTCCTGGCCGAGCCGGTCGACGGCCATCCGCGCGAACGTGGTGTTGCACGAGTGCGCGAACGCCTCGCGGAACGGCACCGTCCCGAAGTCCTCGTTCTTGTAGTTCTTGAACGTGCGGCCGCCGACGTTGGTGGTGGCGGGGCAGCCGACCCGGCTGGTCACGTTCACCCCGCCGGCCACCAGCGCCGCCGCCGTGACGACCTTGAACGTCGACCCGGGCGGGTAGCGGCCCATCAGCGCCCGGTTGTAGCCGCCCGGCTTGTTGGCCACGGCCAGGATCTCGCCGGTGGACGCGCGCAGCGCCACCAGCGAGGCGGGCTTGCCGACGTCGGCGAGGGCCTGGCTGGCCGCGCGCTGCGCCTTGGGGTCGACGGTGGTGCGCAGCGGCGTTCCGCCGGTGCCGCCGAACCGGTGCAGCGTCTGGACGACCTGGTCGTCCGCGCCGACGATCTGCACGGCCAGCGCCGGGGTCCCGGCGAGCCGCCGCTCGTACTGCCGCTGCAGTCCCTCGACGCCCGCCAGGTCGCCCTCGCGGTAGGGGGCGCCCAGCTCGCGGGCGGACTTGGCGTCGAGCTTGCCGACCGCGCCGACGAGCTGCTGCACCGAGCCGGACTGCACGCTGTCCAGGTCGCTGCCGTCGGCGGCCCGCACGGCGGCCCGGTCGGGCCAGGAGCGGGTGGCGCGCAGCCGCTGCCCCTCGCGCAGCGTCGGGTAGACGACCCGCGGCGACCAGTCCACCAGCCACTCGCCGTCGCGCTTGGTGAACGGCAGCGTGCCGGTGTACGCCCAGACGCGGCCGCCCGCAAGCGTCAGTTCCGCGCGGTAGGAGCCGCCCGCCTCGTCGTCCTTGGGATCGCCGATCGCCGTCACCCGGTACCGCTGCCGGACGACGCCCACGTCGTCGCGCATCCGGGTGAAGATCTGCCGGAAGTCGGCGGGCGGGTCGGCGGTCAGCGTCCGCATGGTCTCGACGTCGCCGCGTTCCCACGCGGCCAGGTAGCGTTCGGCGGTGTCGCGCGGGCCCTCGTCGGCGCGCAGCACCCAGACCGCCCCCACCCCGACGACCAGGGCCGCGGTCGCGACCAGCGCGACGACCAGGATCCCCCGAGATCGGCGCATCGCCCCTCCCTTTCTCTCGTTGCCCGGACAGCACACCAGTTGACCAGCGAAAAGTCCAAGAGCGATATGAGTGTCGCAGTGATAGGCGAATCGATATGATCGCTGCTCGTGAACCTCGTCGGTCATCTCTATTGCTTCGTCGCGGTGGCCGAGGAACTGCACTTCGGGCGGGCCGCGGACCGGCTGGGCATGGCACAGCCGCCGCTCAGCCAGCGCATCCAGCGGCTGGAGCGCGAGCTCGGCGTGCGGCTGTTCGAGCGGTCCAGCCGCCGTGTGGAGCTGACCGTGCCCGGACGGCTGCTGCTGGAGGAGGCCCGTGAGATCCTCGCCCGGGTGGACCGCATCCACTCCCTGGCCGAACGCGCCCGCCGCGGCGAGCTGGGCGCGTTGCGCGCGGGCGTGCCGGCCGACCTGACCGGCGCCGTCGTCGCCGCGTTGATCGCCGAGTTCCGCGCCCGCTGTCCCGAGGTGCGCCTGGAGCTGCGCGAGATCGGCACGGCCGAGCAGATCCGCGCGCTGGCCGAGGGCGCGCTGGACGTCGGCGTGCTGCGCCATCCCTGCGAGGTGCGCGATCTTGGCCTCGGGCCCATGCTCGGGCAGCCGGTGGGCGTGCTGGTGCCGTCCGGCGACCCGCTGGCCGCCGCACCCGAGGTGCACCTGGCCGACCTCACCGGGCGCGACCTGGCGCTGTTCTCCCGTGACGAGGCGCCCGGCCCGTACGACGAGCTGCTGGCGGCGTGCCGCCGGCACGGGTACGACCCGGCCGCCGTGCACGAGGCGCGGCAGCCGCAGTTCGCCGTCGGGCTGGTGCTGGCGGGGTCCGCGGTGGCACTGACGCCCCGTACCCCCGAGACGTCCGGCGTCACGTGGCTGCCGCTCGTCGGCGAGCCGCTGCTGCTGCGCGTGTCGTGCGCCTGGCGCCGCGACGCCGGCAACGAGCACGCGGTGGCCGAGTTCACCGCCGCCGCCACCGGCGTGCTGTGCGCGCAGGCCGGGATGTCGCCGCTGCCGTCCGCGCCGCCGCGCCGCGTCGTCCCCCGTCCGGCCTCGGGGTTCCTGGCATGAAGGGGCGTATGGACACGCAACTGGACCGGATCGAGGCGGCGTTCCGCGACGCGGGCGTGACCGGGTACCTGCACGCCGTCGACGTGGACTCCGGGCGGGAGATCGGGCTGCGCGCCGACGAGCCGGTGGTGCTGGCGTCGGTGTTCAAGGTGCCGCTGCTGGTGACGTTCTTCCGGCACGCCGCGGCCGGGCGGCTCGACCCGGCCGCGCGGGTCACGCTGCGTCCCGAGGACCGCTGCGACGGCCCCACGGGCGTGTCCACGCTGCTGGACGAGGTGCGCATGTCACTGCGCGACCTGGCCTGCCTGATGATCACTGTCAGCGACAACACCGCCGCCGACGCGGTGTTCGCCGCCGTCGGCCCGGAGGCGGTGGACGCCACCGTCGCCGAGCTGGGACTGCACGCCACCCGCGTGATGGGCTCCGGCCGCGACCTGCACGCCATGATGCTGGCCGACGGCGGCGTGGACGACCTCGGCGAGCTGTGGGCGCGGCTGGGCGAGCCGGGGGTGCTGCAGCGGCTGCGCGCGCTGGACCCGCTGAGCACCAGCCGCAGCACGCCCCGCGAGATGGCCCGGCTGATGGCGATGATCTGGCGGGACGAGGCCGCACCGCCCGCCGAGTGCGCGCAGATGCGGCGGTTCTTCGGCCTGCAGGTGTGGCCGCACCGGCTGTCGTCCGGGTTCCCCTACGACGACGTGCGCGTCAGCGGCAAGACCGGGACGCTGCCCACGATCCGCAACGAGATCGGCGTCGTGGAGTACCCCGACGGCGGCCGTTACGCCGTGGCGGTGTTCACCCGGTCGCTGCTGCCGACCGCCGTGCTGCCGCAGGCCGACGCGGTCATCGGCACGTCCGCGCGGCTGGCCGTGGAGGCGCTGCGCCGCCCGCTGCCCCGGGTGGCGGATAGGGCCGGGTCCTCGGGGTAGCCGAGGGCTCGTGGGCGAGGTGCTGCGCGTACGCGGGGTGGCGCTGCCGTCGGAGGAGTCCGCCGAGTTCTGGATCGCCGGGGGCGTGCTGTCGCGTGAGCCGGTCCGCGACGCGGTGACCGTGGTGGACGGGGGGTGGCTGCTGCCGGGCCTGGTGGACGCGCACACGCATCCGGGCGCCGAGCGGCCGGGCGACCCGCTGGACGCGGAGCTGCTGCGGCGCCATGGGCGTGAGCACCTGTCCGCCGGGGTGACGCTGTTGCGGGTGCCCGGCTCGGCGGGTCGGCTGCCGGGCTGGTTCGGCACGGAGCCCGATCAGCCGCGGGTCGTCTCGGCGGGGCGCTGGCTGGCCCTGCCCGGCCGGTTCTACGCCGGCTGGGCCAGGCACGTCGAGGCGGCGGATCTGGCCGACGCGGCCGTGGAGGAGGCGCTGGCGTCCGGCGGCTGGTGCAAGGTGTACGCCGACTGGGTGGGCGACGAGCACGGCCTGGACGATCCGCCGCTGCCGGCCGGGCGGCTCGCCGAGGCGACCCGGCGGGTGCACGCGGCGGGCGGACGCGTCGCCGTCCACGCGCAGACGGCGGCGGGCGCGCAGGCCGCCGTGCGGGCCGGCGTGGACAGCCTCGAACACGGGCTCGGCCTGGACGTCTCGCTCCTGGACCGGATGGCCGCCCAGGGGACGGCGCTGGTGCCGACGTTCACGGTGTGGGAGACGTTCGCCGAGGTGGCGAAGGCTTCGCGGTCGCGGCGGTTCCGGGAGTGGTTCCGGGCCGCACGCGAAGGGCTGGGGCCGCTGGTGGCGGCGGCGCACGAGGCCGGGGTGACGGTGCTGGCGGGCACCGACAGCTACGGCACGTCCGTGCTGCCGCACGGCAGGGTGGCCGGTGAGGTGCGTCACCTGGTCGCGGCGGGGGTCCCGGCGGACGCGGCGCTGGGCGCGGCGTGCTGGACGGCGCGTTCGTTCCTCGGCTTCCCGGGGCTCGAACACGGCGCCGCGGCGGATCTCGTGGCGTTCGAGGACGATCCGCGCGCCGATCCGCGGGTGCTGGCGCGTCCGGCGCGCGTCGTGCGGGGCGGCCGGGTCGTCCGCTGACCGGCGCGGCACGACCGCGTGACCGCGCCCGGCGGACCGCGCGGACCGGGGCGAAAGGAGCGGGCCGACCCGATACGGTCGCCCTATGCCTGATCGTGTGCTCGGCGGGCGATATCGCCTGATCTCCCGCCTCGGCGCCGGCGGCGCGGGATCGGTGTGGACGGCGACGGACGAGACGCTGCGGCGGGAGGTTGCGGTCAAGGAGATCGTGCTGCCCGACGGCCTCGACCCCGAACGGCACCGGGTGGCCTGCGAACGCGCGCGGCGCGAGGCCCGCGCCGCCGCGCTGATCGACCACCCCAACGTCATCACCGTGCACGACGTGCTGGTGGAGGACGGGCGGCCGTGGATCGTCATGGAGCTGATCCGGGGCGAGTCGCTGGCGCGGGCGGCGCGCGCGGGCCTGACGCCGCAGCAGGTCGCCCGGATCGGGCTGCAGGTGCTGGACGCGCTGGAGGCCGCGCACGCCCGGGGCGTGCTGCACCGCGACGTCAAGCCCGGCAACGTGCTGCTCGACCGGGACGGGCAGCGGGCGGTGCTGACCGACTTCGGCATCGCCGCCCTGGACGGCGACCCGGCGCTGACCAGCACGGGCACGTTCGTCGGATCCCCCGGCTACATGGCGCCCGAGCGGCTGCGCGAGGAGCCCGCCGGGCCCGAGTCCGACCTGTGGTCGCTGGGCGCCACCCTCTACACGGCCGTGGAGGGACGCGCCCCGTTCGAGCGCGACAGCCCGATGGCGGTGCTGGGCGCGGTGCTGTCGGACGAGCCCGCGCCTCCGCGCCGGGCCGGTTCGCTGGGGCCGCTGCTGTGGCACCTGCTGCGCAAGAACCCCGACGACCGGCTTCCGGCGGACGTGGTGCGGCGGGTGCTGCGCAACGTGGCCGAGGGCAGGCCGTCCGGGCTGCCCGACCCGGCTCCGCCCGCAGCGCAGGCGTCCGCGGTGCAGGCGCCCTCGGTGACGCATCCGCAGCTCGCCGCCGGTACGTATCCGGGCGCGGCCTCTCCGGGGGCGCCGTACGCGGGTACGCCGTCGAGACCCCGCCGCGTATGGCCGGGCGTCGTCGTGGGCGTCGCGGGGGTGTTCGCCGTCGCGCTGGTCGCCGTGGGGGTGGCGGTGGCGGCCTCGTCCAACGGGAAGTCCGGCGGGAACGCCGAACCGGCCGAGAGCACAACGCCGCAGGTGACGCGGAGCACCCCGAGGCCCGCCGCGTCCCCCACGGTCATCGCCGCGCCCGTCGACTTCTGCACGACGCTCACCGACCCGCAGACGCGCCGGCTGCTGCCCGGCGCCACGCCCCAGCGCGCCAAGGCGAAGGACAACGGCTGCTCGTGGTGGATCGAGAACCGGGGCGTGACCGTGGAGGACGTCAACCGGCTGCCGGACGAGCCGTGGCCGTCGTCGGACGGCGAGGCGCACACCAAGTTCGTCGGCTACCGCAACCAGCGCGCCAAGGGTTCGGAGCTGATCATCTGGGGCTGGGAGGAGATCGGGGTGCGTCAGGTGCGGGCCCAGCGGTCCCCCGCCGCCACGCTCGGCGGGGTCGGTGACGAGGCGTTCTCCTACACCTACCGCGGCACCAGCGCCCCGCTGGACAAGGCGTTCGTCGTCTTCCGGAAGGGCAAGGCCGTGGTGGAGGTCGAGTTCACCCACCGGCGCGGCACCGGCGGGATGGACGACGCGGTGCAGGCGGCGCGCTGGGTCGCCACGTCCCTGAAGGGCCGCGCATGACGGCGCCACGGGTGCTGGCCGGGCGGTACCGGCTGGTGGAACGGCTGGGCCAGGGCGCCATGGGCGTGGTGTGGCGGGGCCGCGACGAGGCGCTCGGCCGGGAGGTCGCGGTCAAGGAGCTGCTGCTGCCCGCCCATCTGGACGCCGCCGACCGCGAGCACGCGGCGCGGCGCGCCTTCCGCGAGGCCCGCGCCGCCGCCGCGCTCGACCACGAGTCGATCGTCACGGTGCACGACGTGGTCATGGACGGCGACCGGCCGTGCATCGTCATGGACCTGCTGCCCGGCCGTTCCCTGGACGCCGTCCTGGCCGACCGGGGCGCGCTGCCGCCCGTGCAGGCCGCCCGGGTGGGCCTGGACGTGGTGCGGGCGCTGCGCGCGGCGCACGAGCGGGGCGTGCAGCACCGGGACGTCAAGCCCGCCAACATCTTCCTGCGCGACGACGGCCGCGCCGTGCTCACCGACTTCGGCATCGCCGCGCTGGAGGGCGACGCCACGCTCACGCAGGAGGGCTCGCTGATCGGGTCGCCCGCGTACATGGCGCCCGAGCGGGTGCGGCACGAACGCGGCGGGCCCGAGTCCGACCTGTGGTCGCTGGGCGCCACGCTGTACGCGCTGGTGGAGGGGCGGCCGCCGTTCGCCCGGTCCACGCTGATGGGCACGCTGAGCGCGGTGCTGACCCAGGAGCCGGTGCCGCCCAGCGCCGCCGGGCCGCTCACCCCGGTGATCATGAGGCTGCTGGTCAAGGACCCGGCCGCGCGGCTGCCGGCCGGGGACGCCGAGAACGCGCTGCTGGCCGTCGCGTCGGGCAAGGAGGCTCCCCCGCCGCCCCCGCCGGGCTTCTCGCCGGTCCCGCCGTCGCCGCCGGTGCCGCGCGCGTCGACCGTGCCGCCCGGGTCCACCGTGCCGCCGGTGACGACCGTGCCGCCCGTCCCGACGATGCCGCCGCGGCGGCCGCCGTCCGGGCGCGGCCGGGGCGTGGTCGTGCCGCTGGTGACCGGGGCGGTCGTGACGCTCGTCGCCGTGGTGGCCGTGGTCGCGGTCGTGCTGAGCACCAGGGGGGACGGGAACCCGCCCTCGGGGCCCGCTTCGCCGGGCCGCACCGGCACCGCGGCCGCGTCCGGGCCCGTCCGGTTCGCCAAGCCGCCGCCCGCCTGCGGCCTCATCACCGCCGACCAGGCGGCGCGGCTGGTGCCCGCCTTCTCCTCCCACGCCGACGCGTCGGACGACTACTCGACCGGCCTGCCCAAGTCGGAGTGCAGGTGGAGCGTCGCGGATCCGGGCGCGCGCGGCGAACCCGAACTGGGCGTCACCCTGATCGCCGACCGGGCCACCGCCGCGGCGCAGACCCGTTTCCAGAAGGAGCGCCGGACGGCGGCGCCGCTGCGGACCCCGGACCCCGAGCGGCCCTTCCGCGACATCCCCGGGCTGGGCGACGAGGCGTACGGCTCGGACCGGCTGTCCGACGACGCCCGCGCCACCGTGGTCTTCCGCCTCGGCAACCTCACCGCCGAGATCGAATACCAGGCGGACGGCCGGGCGATCGGTTCGCTACGGGAGAACGCGCTGCAGGCGGCCCGGTGGGTGGAGGCGGCGCTGAAACGCCAGGGGTGAAACGTCGGCGACGAACGACAACGCACACTTCCGGAAAACGTAGGCTGTTACCCGGTTTGATCACTATTTGGGAGTGTGCGTTGCGGCTGCCGGAGCACCTGGAGCTACTGCTCACCGACGAGCCGGTCCTCGACGTCTACTCGTACGGCCCGTGGCGGGTGCCCGACGGGCTGTTCGAGGAGATCGGGGCGCGGATCGACGCGCTGGCGGGCGACCCGCGCTGCGTGGAGCTGACCACCGACGAGCACAAGCTGCTCACCCTGCCCGCGCCGCTGGTGATCGCCGAGATCTTCGGCATCCTGGCGTTCCTGCCCGGCGGCGGCGCGATCAAGGGCGGGTCGTGGTCGCAGCTGCCCGAGCGGCTGCTGCGCCGCCACATGGTCAACCCCGGCCCGCTCAGCACCCGGATGACGCGCTGGGACGCGCCCGGCGGCCGCTGGCGGCCCCCGGTGGACTGGCTCGTCGAGGCGCCCGACCGCAAGCTGGCGATCGAGCTGGCCCGCGAGTGCCTGGCCGTGCTGGAGGGGATCGAGCCGCTGGAGCGGCGGCGCGCCGCGCTGCTGCGCCTGTACGACGACCCGCCCGCGTGCGAGGTCAACCTGCCGAAGATGGAGCTGCGGGAGAACTGGCACGCGCACGCCGACGACGAGGTCCTGGCGGCCGTGCCCGAGCTGCTCGGCCCCGTCGGGTACCTGGAGTGGGTGTGCTCGGGGCTGCTGGCCGCGCACGAGGCGCTGACCGCGGTGGCGCCGCGCGAGGAGCCCGTCGAGGTGCACCTGATCCACCTGCTGCTGCAGGGCAGCATCGAGCAGGTCCCCGGCGAGCTGGTGGTCGCCCTCGGCGAGGACATGTACGGGGAGCTGAACGCCCGCTTCCCCGTGGAGCGGCGCGGGTTCAAGCCGGGCCCGTGGCAGGAGCAGACCCGCGCGTGGCTGGTGCGGGCCCTGGTCGCCGGCGCGGCCGACGCCTGCCGCGCCTGGCTGGACATGGCGATGCGGTTCGTGGCGATCCTGCAGGGCCTGCCCGGCGACCCGTGGTTCCCCAAGCCCGAGTGGATCCCGGTCGGGCAGTTCCAGACCGACCTGCGGCGGCTGTTCGCGCCGCGCCGGCGCGTCGTCAACCCGCTGGCCGCCCAGCTCAGGGCCGCGGCCAAGCCCGCCGCCGGGGACGGCGAGGCCGCCGGGGGCGGCGGCGAGGTGGTCAGCGCCCTGGTCGGGCAGCCGGAGGTGTCGGCCGTCCTGGCGGAGATCGGCGGGGAGCGCAGGCCCGTGCGGCTGCTGCTGGCCGGGCCGGACGGCACCGGCAAGCGCGACGCCGCCCAGGAGGTCTCCAAGGCGCTGCGGATGGGCCGCGATCCGCTGTGGATCACCGACAACCTGTTCGCCGGGCAGCGGCTGTCGGACGCGGTCGCCAAGCTGCACGCCGACGCGCGCGACTGCGCCCACGAGCGGCTGCTGGTGATCGAGGGCCTGGACGACATCGCCACCGACCCCGGCAACGGCGAGGCGCTGACCGAGGAACTGCACCGGCTGCTGGCCGTCCACCCCGACCTGAACCTGGTCGCGCTGTGCGACGAGGGCGGTGACGAGCGGATCCGGCAGGTCAACCCGGCGCTGCTGCAGCGTCTGCGCGTCGCCCGCACCCACCCGTTCACGGCCGAGGGGCACGCCGAGCTGTTCCGTCGCGCCCTGCGGCGGCACGGCGCGCGCGCCACCCGGCAGGCGCTGGCCGCGGCGGGCCGGGTGCTGGCCGCCACGCCGCCCGCGCAGACGCTGCGCAACGCGCGCCTGGCCCCGCACCTGGCGGACCTGGTCGTCGCGGCCGTGCGGGACCGCACCGAGCCCGGCGGCGAGCTGGTGGTGCGGCAGAAGGACATCCCGGCCGCCCTGGAGACCGCGCCGGGCGCCGGGGACGCGCTGGCCGAGCTGAACGGCCTGACCGGGCTGGAGACCGTCAAGCACGAGATCGCGCTGCTGGTCGCGGGCACCCGCGCCGAGCAGCTGCGCAGCGAGTCCGGGCTGTCGCTGACCGCGCCGACCCGGCACATGGTGTTCACCGGCAACCCCGGCACCGGCAAGACGATGGTGGCGCGGCTGCTCGGCCGCATCTACAAGCAGCTGGGCGTGCTGTCGTCGGGGCACCTGGTGGAGGCGTCGCGCGCCCACCTGGTCGGCGAGTACATCGGGCAGACCGCGCCGCGCACCCGCCGCCTGGTGGAGCGCGCCCTCGGCGGGGTGCTGTTCATCGACGAGGCGTACACGCTCACCCAGTCGCCGCTGCGCGGGGACTACGGCCACGAGGCCATCGCCGAGCTGGTCAAGCTGATGGAGGACCACCGCGACGACCTCATCGTGATCGTCGCCGGGTACGAGCGGGAGATGGCCGAGTTCCTGGCCGCCAACCCGGGGCTGGACTCGCGCTTCCCCAAGCAGCTGCACTTCCCCGACTACTCCGACGACGAGCTGGTCGCGGTGTTCGAGCAGCTCGCAGCCGCCGACGGCTTCCGCCTGGCGCCGGGCCTGGCCGACCAGCTGCGGGCCATGCTGCGCCGCGCGCCGCGCGGCCCGTCGTTCGGCAACGGCCGCCTGATGCGCAACCTGCTCGACCTGGCCGTCGCCAACCAGGCGCAGCGCCTGGCGGCGCACGTCCACCCCGTGGCGAACGGGCAGTCCCCGAACGGGCAGTCCCCCAACGGCAAGGCGTCGCCGAACGGGAAGGTGCCCGGCAAGAGGCAGCTGGTCACCCTCACCGCCGAGGACCTGCCGGAGATCTTCGACCATCCCGAGGAGCTGTTCGGCCTCTACCTGTGATCGTGTACCTGTGATCGTGCTTGCCCGGCGGCCCGCCGGGGTATGACACGGGGTGCGAGTCCCGGCCTGTCGTCGCGTTCGCGCGTGCTTCCCCGCCTTGACGTCCGACGGCGAGGAGGCCCGCATGACCGGACCCGAGCGGCCGTGGCCGAGCGTGCTGCGCGGCATCGCCGACGCTGAGACCGCCCGCCTCCGGGACGGCACGCTGCCGTGGACGTGGTGGCTGGACCGCGCCGTCCGGCACGGCCGCTACGGCTTCGCCAACACGCTGCTGATCGCGGCGCAGTGGCGCGCCGCCGCCGACGTGCGCTCCTACGACGAGTGGCGCGCGGCGGGACGGCAGGTCAGGCAGGGTGAGACCGGCATCCGGATCGTGTCCGCGGACGGCCGCGTCCGCGCCGTGTTCGACATCGCCCAGACCGACGGCCTGCCGCCGCCGTCCCCTCCGGCTCCCGGCGACGGCGGTGAGCGCCTGGCCGACCTGGCCGCCCGGCACGGGCTGCGTCCTCGGCTTCATCCCTCGCTCGGCGGGCTCGACGCCGCGACCGTGCTCGCGCACGAGCTGGCGCACGCCGTGCGCGGCGACGACCACGCCGACTGTCACGGCCTGCGGCGCGTCGAGGCCGACTCGGTCGCCTACATCGTGCTCTCCCGCCTGGGCCTGCCGCCGACCCGCCTGAGGTTCCCCCCTGCCGCCCCCTGGGCCGGGGCGACGCTGGGCGACCGGATCCTGCGCCACGCGCGGCGCCTGCTGGCCGACCACGACATCGCCCCGCTGCTCGCGGAGGCGCACGCGTTCTTCCTGTCCCGGCTGCCCGGCAGCTGGGTGCCGGACTACCTGGCCGGACGCGGTTTCCCGCCGGACGTGCGGCGGCGCCGCCAGATCGGGTACGCGCCGCCCGGCCCGCGCGCCCTGACCTGCCGTCTGCGGTCGCTCGGCCATGACGACGCGGCGATCCTGGCGTCGGGCCTGGCCCGTCCGGGACGGGACGGCGGGCCGTACGACACGTTCCGCGACCGCGCCGTGTTCCCCCTGCGCGCCGCCGACGGCACGATCGCGGGCTTCATCGGCCGCGCCCGCGACGGCGCGCCCGGGCCGAAGTACCTCAACGGGCCCGACACGGCGCTGTTCCACAAGGGGGAGCTGCTCTACGGGCTGCACGAGGCGCGGGCGCGGCTGGCGCGCGGCGCCCGCCCGGTGATCGTCGAAGGGCCGCTGGACGCCATCGCCGTGGACATGTCGACCGGCGACGACCACGCGGCCCTGGCGCTGTGCGCGGGCTCGCTCACGTCCGCGCAGCTCGACGCGCTGCGGCGGGCCGCCGACCTGGACGGCGCCGGACTGCTGCTCGCGCTGGACGGCGACCGGGCGGGGCGTTCGGCCGCGCAGCGGGTCTGGCGGCTCCTCGCGGGCGTGCGCGGCCCCGTCGACGTCGCCGTGCTCCCGGCCGGGCGCGACCCCGCCGACGTGCTGCGCGAGCACGGGCCCGGCGCCGTCGCCGCGGTGCTGCGCCGCGCCGTGCCGCTGCCGGACGTCGTCGTGGACGCCGCCATGGAACGGGCGGGCGGACGGCTCGCGACATGCGAGCACCGGTTGGCGGCGATCCGCGCGGCCGCCCGGGTCATCGCCGCGGGCCGTCCGGACGACGCCGCCCGCCAGGTCGTCCGCGTCGCGCACCGCACCGGCGTCGCCCCGGCCACGGTCACCGAGGCCCTGTGCGCGGCGGTCAGCCCCGGGACGCCTGGAACCGCTCCGCCGCGGCGAACAGCACGTGCTCGGCACCGGCCCGTCCGATGAACTGGGCGCCGACGGGCAGGCCGCCCACGAACCCCGCCGGGACGCTCAGCGCGGGCACGCGCGCCACGTTCCACGGGCAGGTCAGGGACACCAGCGCGGGCTGCATCGGGCCGAGGGCGCTGTCACGCCGCCCGATGGGCGGCGCGGTGAACGGGACCGTGGGCAGCACCAGCACGTCGTACCGGTCGAGCAGGCGGGCGACCGTGTGGCCGAAGGCGTCGCGTTCGCGCAGGCCGCGCACGTAGCGCCAGCCGGGCGTGCGCCGGGCGCGCTCGAGGCGGTCGAGCGTGGCGGGCTGGTACTTGTCCGGCACGCGTTCGACCTGGTCGGCGTGCACGTCGTAGGTCTCGCAGTCCTGGATCGCGGCGAAGATCCGGCGCGCTTCGGGCAGGTCGAGGCGTTCGGCGGGCAGGCCGGCGAAGGCGGCCCGCACGACCTGCTCGACCTCGGCGTCCACCGGGGCCATGCCGTCGACCCAGGCCATGCGCATCTCGTCGGGGGCGGGCCGGTCGGCGGACGACGTCAGCACCCGGTAGGCCGTGCGGCAGTCGGCGGGGGTCGCGGCGAGCACGCCCACGTGGTCCAGGGACTCCGCCAGCGGGAACACGCCGTCGATGGGGATCGCCCCGAAGGCGGGCTTGAAACCGGCGATCCCGCACAGCGCGGCAGGAATCCGCACCGAGCCGCCCGTGTCCGTGCCCAGCGCCAGCGGCACCATGCCCGCCGCGACGGCGACCGCGCTGCCGCCGCTGGACCCGCCGGAGATGCGCGCCGGATCGTGCGGGTTCCGTGACGGGCCGGTCACGGAGACGTCGCCGCTCGCGCCATAGGCGAACTCGTGCGTGGTGGTCTTGCCGACGATCACCGCGCCCGCCTCCCGCAGGAGCCGCACGCACGCCGCGTCCCCGGGGGCCACGTACCCGTCGAAGAGGGCCGATCCCATGCCGGTGGGCAGGCCCGCGACGTTGATGATGTCCTTGACCGCGACCGGGACGCCGTGCAGGGGGCCTCGGTCGGCGCCCGCCGCCAGCTCCTCGTCCGCGCGCCGTGCCGCCTGGGCGGCGCCCTCGGCGTCGACGGTGACGAACGCGTTCAGGCCCGGGTCGATCGACTCCAGCGCCCGTTCCAGGAGCGCGGCGGCGCTCGTCCGGCCCGCCCGCAGGTCGTCTCCGAGATCCGCCAGCGTCCGGCCGATGAAGAAGCCCTTCATGCCACGCCCTGCCCTTCCTGCTGCCCATGCCGGACATTCCCGGCGAAACGGCCACGGCCCCGGCCGTTCGTCGCAGCCGGGCGACCGCTGGTCGACTGCCGCCCCGGTCCGGGGAATCCGCGCCTGCCAACACGACTAGTTTCGTCGCACCAACGAAGCGGTCCCGCCGGCGCGCTGGGGGGCGGGGCGGCAGTCCCGGTGGCGCGAGCCCCGGGGACGGCCGCCCCTGACGCCGGGGGACGCTTCACGGCGAGCGGGGGGATCGGGGGCACGGCGGCACGGCCGAGGGACGGCGTGCCGTCCGCCGTGGCCCTCCGCGACCGGCCCCCGCGACAGGGCGGCCCCGCTCAGCCGCCGTCCAGCAGGCGGCGCAGCGTGTCCGGCGTGCGGGCGGGCGGGTCGGCGTCCACCACCAGGCGGTTCATGACGTCGGTGTAGTGGTCCACCTCGGCGGGACGGTCCGGATAGTGGGCGTTGGTGAGCTGCTGGAGGTACACCACGTCCGGCAGGTCGGCCTCCTCGAAGCGCAGCAGGGTGATCGGCCCGCCGATGGCGCCGTGCCCGCCCGCGCCGAACGGCAGCACCTGCACGGTGACGTTGCGCAGCGCGCACACGTCGATCAGGTGCCGCAGCTGGGCCCGCATGACCTCCCGGCCGCCGAACGGGCGGCGCAGCGCGGCCTCGTCCACCACCGCCCACAGCCGCGCCGGTTCGTCGCGGGTGAGGACGCGCTGCCGCTCCCGGCGCAGCGCGACCCGCCGCTCGATCTCCCCGGCGGACGCGTCCGGATGGGCCAGCCGGATCACGGCGCGCGCGTAGTCCTCGGTCTGCAGCAGCGCCGGGACGACCTGCACCTCGTAGCAGCGGATGACGCCGGCGCCCTGCTCCAGCCCCAGGTACGGCTCGAACCAGGGCGGGACGATGTCGTGGTAGCGCTGCCACCAGCCCGGCACCGAGGCCACCCGCGCCAGCTCCAGCAGCGGCTCGCGTTCGGCGGGGTCGGTGACGCCGTAGAGGGTCAGCAGGTCGGCCACGTCGCGCTCCTTGAAGCCGACCCGGCCCAGCTCCATCCGGCTGATCTTGGACGCGGAGCCGCGGATCGCGTACCCGGCCTTGTCGGCCGACATCCCGCAGGCCTCGCGCAGCCTGCGCAGCCGCGCGCCGACCACCATCCGCAGCACCGTCGGCCCGGCCCGGCGAAGGCCGACCGCCTGCTCGCCCGCCGCGAAGTCCGCCACTTTCGCTCCCCCCGGTGGCCGAAGTCCGCCGTAACCAGCGTGCCATCTTCGGCGTGCGGTGAACAGCGGCGGTGAGCGGCGTCGGTGCACGGCGGCCCGCGAGCGCGGGGAGGCGCCGGCGCGATGATTTTCGGCGGGACACCCGGTCCCCATAGGCGAAACGCCCGCCGACGGACGGAGTGACATGCGAGCACCGCTTCTGCAGCGCGCCATCGATCACGCACTCGATTCCGTCGAAGGCGTCACCCCCGCCGCCCTGGCGCTTCCGACTCCGTGCGCCGGCTGGGATCTAGGGACGCTGCTCCACCACCTGAACGACGCGTTCGACGTGCTCGCCGAGGGCGTGTGCGCGGGAATCATCGCCTCCGCCCCGGCCGTCATGGACGACGCGGACGCCGATGATCCCGCCGCCGTCTTCCGCAAGCGCGCCGAACGGGTGCTGGACGCCTGCTCCCGCTCTGAGCCGACGCGGCGGGGCGGCGCCGCGATCGCCGACCGCCGCCTGCCGGTGGACGTCGTCGTGACGACCGTGGCGTTGGAGATCGCCGTGCACGGCTGGGACGCCGCGCGGGCGGTCGGCGACCGGCGGCCGATCCCCGGCAGGCTGGCCCTGGAGCTGCTGCTGCTCGCTCCCCTGCTGGTCGACGACGCCGTGCGGCCCGGCCTGTTCGCGCCGCCCGTCCCGGTGCCGCCGGACGCCCCGCCCGGTGACCGCCTGGTCGCGTTCCTGGGCCGCGACCCCGCTGCCTAGCCGAGGCCGCGTGGCCGCCGCGCGGCGCGCTCAGCCGAGCGGGGCCTCGGCCCAGGTGACGCGCCGGTCGATCGGGAGGCGCACCGGCAGCCGGACCACGGCCAGCGGCCCGCGCTCGACCTCGCGGGCGTCGAACACCCGCAGGTCGCAGCGGTCGCGTCCGGCGTGCCAGGCGACGGTCACGAGCCAGCCGTCCCCTTCGGCCGCGCCGTCCCGGGCGTCCGGTGCGAACACCGGGGACCCGACCCGCCAGCCGGGCCCCAGCGGGGCCGTCCGCAGCCCTCCGGTGACGCGGTCGTGGCGGACGACGGCGGCGCCGTCCCCCTCGTCGTTCACCACGCCGAACACGTAGCGGTGCCGCCTGCCGCCGACCCGCCCGTCCACGACCGCCGCCGTGACGTCGGGGGCCGCGCACTCGGCCCGCACGACGCCGGTCGCGGGGTCGATCCGCCACCGTCGCAGCCTCGGCCGGCCCGTGCGCATCAGGGCGTCGAGAACGATCTGGTCACCGTCGTCGTGGGCATTGACGACATCGAGCGCGGCGCCGAGATCGACGTCCAGCCAAGAAGGTTCAGCCTGTGCGGGCCCTGAACGCGGCAGCAGCCCGACGCGCACGGGCCGGTCCGGACGCTCGACGTACGGCGACCGCGCCCCCACCAGCGCGGCGGCCCGCGAGTGGACGACGGGCGAGTCGACGATCACGACGTGGCGGCGTGTCAGCGCGACGGCGTGACCGATCGGGGCGCCGTCGAAGGGGAAGGGCCGGGCGTGCAGCACCGTGCCGTCCGGCCCGGTGACCAGGTGCTCGGCGTGCCCGAGCCCGGGATAGGTGGCGACGGTGTGCCAGCGGGACGCGCCCGCCTCCCGCACCGGGCGGGCGAACGCGACCAGCCCCGGCCCGTCCGGTTCCGGCCCGCCGCACCACACGGAGGGGGCCAGGGCCGGGACGGGCCCGAGGGGGCGGCTCCGGTCCACCGGCGGCCGCGCCCGGAACAGGCGGGCCTCCCCGGCGCTCAGCCGGACGCCCGAGAGCACGTGCGGGCCCCGCAGAACGCCGCCGGAAGCGCCCGGGGCGGCCGGGTGCGTCCGCGCCTGGAGGAAGCAGCCGTCCAGCCCGGCGGGAAGCCCGCCGTCGAGGGGCAGGGGACCGTCCTGACGCGAGGGCCCGGCCGGCACGACCGCCAGCGCCGTCCTCGGATCGAGACCGCGGATCCGGGTGGCCATGGGCGCCTCCTCCCGGGAGACCCATCGCATAACGATGTTGTACTAACGAAAACATATCGGCGTTATGGCATGATGTCAACATGAGCCCACGCCGCCTGGATCCGCGGGTCCGCTCGGCCCTCATCGACGTCGCCGCCCGCCTGCTCACCGAGGAGGGGCCGCACGCGCTCACCACGCGCCGCGTCGCCGCCGAGGCGGGCAGCTCGACGATGGCCGTCTACACCTACTTCGGGTCCATGGGCGAGCTGGTGCGCGCGATGGTGCACGAAGGGTTCGCGCGGCTGCAGCACCACCTCACGCACGTGGCGCGCACCGACGACCCCGTCGCCGACATGGCCTCGCTGGGGCGGGCCTACCGGCACAACGCCCTGGCCAACCCGCACCTGTACGGGGTGATGTTCGGCGGGTCGGCGCCCGGCGGCTTCTCACTGACCGAGGACGACCGCCAGCACGGGCGCTACACGCTGGGCAACGTCGTCGAGTGCGCGGCGCGGTGCATCGACGCGGGCCGGTTCCGCACCACCGACGCCGAGCTGGTGGCGCACCAGATGTGGGGCGCGACGCACGGCCTCATCACCCTGGAACTGGGCGACTACCTGATCGAGCCGTACGACGCCGAGCACCTCTTCGAGGCCCAGCTCGTGTCCCTCATGGTGGGCGCCGGCGACGCGCACGAGGCCGCCGAGGCGTCGGTGCGCGCCTCCCGCCGACTCTTCGGCGACGGGCGGCCCGGCAATGAATGGCCCCGTGACGAAGGGCCCGGCCAAGCACGCGCCGGTAAAGACCGTCCCGGTAAAGAACGTGCCGGTGAAGGACGGCTCAGTACCGGGCGGCGAGCTCCTCGGCGGGCCGCTCGGGCGGACGGAACGGCCCCCGCGTGAACGCGGGCAGCCACCGCTCCGGATCGCCGCTCCACGACAGCGCGGCGATCTGGTCGTGCGTCCGCCGTCCGGTGAGCGAACGGTACAGGTCGTGGCGGCCGGCGCTCAGCACCCCGGCGGCCTCGTCCGGGCCGGTCGCCCACCGGTCCCCCGGCGTCTCGACCCGCAGGGCGGGCAGGCCCAGCTCGCGCACCCGCTCCAGGAAACCGCCGACGGGCACGTGGAGCAGGCTCGTGTAGCCGGGGTGACCGGCGGGCGGCGGCGCCCCGACGGCCACGCGCAGGTCCAGCTCGTGGCAGAACGCGTCGTGCGTCAGCATGGCGCTGCGCGGGTCGCCGGTGCGGGCGACCAGCGCGTCCAGTTCCGCACCGCGCTCCTCCCACCGGTCGAGCAGCTCGGTCAGCGTGGGCCCGTCGGCCCGGGGCGTGTCGGTGCGGACCGGCCCCGACGCCCGGCCGGTCACCAGCTCGACGGCCTGCTCGCAGATGTCCAGCAGGTGGGCCACCAGGTCGCGGACCCGCCACTCAGGGCACGCGGGGACGACGGCGCCGGCCGCGTCCGGACGGCCGTCCACCAGGGCCCGCACGTTGCGCCGGACGAGGGCGTAGACGACATGGTTCGGGGGACGCTCCATCGGACGGGCCTCCATCACAGCGGGGTGTTGCCGTGCTTGCGTTGCGGGGTCGACGCGCGTTTGCGCCGCAGCATCTCCAGCCCGCGCGCGACCGCGGCCCGGGTCCGCACCGGATCGATCACGTCGTCGACGAGCCCGCGTTCGGCGGCGTAGTAGGGGTGCATGAGCTGCTCGGAGTACTCGGCGACGAGTTCGGCGCGCAGCCCCTCGGGGTCGGCGGCGGCGGCCAGCTCGCGCCGGAACAGCACGTTGACCGCGCCCTCGGCGCCCATCACGGCGATCTCGTTGGTCGGCCACGCCAGGGACAGGTCGCAGCCGATCGACCGCGAGTCCATGACGATGTACGCGCCGCCGTAGGCCTTGCGCAGGATCACCTGGACGCGCGGCACCGTCGCCTCGCAGTAGGCGTACAGAAGCTTGGCGCCGTGCCGGATCACCCCGGCGTGCTCCTGCTCGATCCCCGGCAGGAAGCCCGGCACGTCCACCAGCGTCACCAGCGGAATCCCGAACGCGTCACAGAACCGTACGAACCGCGCGGCCTTCTGTGCCGCGTCGGCGTCCAGCACCCCGGCCAGCACCATGGGCTGGTTGGCCACCACTCCGACGACCTCGCCGTCCAGGCGGGCCAGCGCGCAGATCACGTTCGGCGCCCAGTTCTCGTGCAGCTCGATGAACTCCCCGTCGTCCACCAGCTCCTCGACCACCAGGCGCATGTCGTACGGCTTGTTCGGCTCCACCGGGACGATCTCGGCGAGCCGCGGCCGCTCGTCGCCGGCCGCCCCGCGCGGCGCGGCCGCGGGCGCCGGTTCCAGGTTGTTGGCGGGCAGCAGCGACACCAGGTAGCGGACTTCCTCCAGGCAGGTCTCCTCGTCGTCGTGGACGAAGGTGGCCACCCCGGTGAGCTCGCCGTGCACGTCCGCCCCGCCGAGCTCGGCGTGCGTGACGCGCCTGCCGCTCACCGCCTCCACCACGTCCGGGCCGGTCAGGTACATCTGGGCGGAACCGCGCACCATGAACGTGAAGTCGGTCAGCGCCGGCGAGTAGGCCGCTCCCCCCGCGCACGGCCCCAGGATCACACTGATCTGCGGGATCACCCCGGACGCCCGGACGTTGCGGTGGAAGATCCCCCCGTACCCGTCCAGGGACATCACGCCCTCCTGGATCCGGGCGCCGCCGCTGTCGTTCAGCCCGATCAGCGGCGCCCCGTTCTCCAGGGCCAGGTCCATCACCTTGTGGATCTTCGCGGCGTGCGCCTCGCCGAGCGACCCGCCGAAGACGGTGAAGTCCTGGGCGTAGACGAACACCCGGCGGCCGAAGATCGTCCCGGATCCCGCCACCACGCCGTCGGTGTGCGGACGGTTCTCGCCCATCTTCAGCCCGTGCGACCGGTGCCGCCGGTACATCTCGATCTCCAGGAAGGAGCCCTCGTCCAGCAGCAGGTCGAGCCGTTCGCGCGCGGTGCGCTTGCCCAGCCCGTGCTGCCGCTCGACCGCCTCCCGCCGCCCCGCCAGCACCTGCGCGCGCAGCCGGGCGTCGCGTTCGCGCAGCCGCCCCATGGACGGCGCCGAGGACCCCGCCTGACCGCCCCGCGCGGGCGCGGCGTGCCGCCGCCCGTTCGGCCGCGGCACCGGAACCGGGACGAAATCGACCTCCGAAGCGCTCACCGCCTCTCCTTTCGCAGCTCGTCGCGGTCCGCCGGTACCGGCAGGGGGCGTCCGGCGGCCAGGCCCGCCTGCCGGTCCGACAGGAGCCCGGCCCGGTGCAGCCAGCCCACCGCGTCGCCGACGGTCTCGGTCACCGGCCGCGCCGCCGGGTCCGCGTCGACCCGCAGATCGCGGACGCAGGTGTAGACGGCGCCGTACTCGGCCGGGATGTGCCACGGCCACACGCGCTGCACGGCGCCCGTGAGCAGCCCCACCGGCAGCATGGCGCGGGCCGGGAGGAACACGGCCGGCAGGCGGCGCCCGGTCACCTGCCGCAGCACCGACACGTACTGCCGGGTGGACACGTACCGCCCCGGCGTGAGGTGCCACCCCTGGCCGGGCGTTTCCAGCAGATCCATGTGGAACGCCGCCGTGTCGCGCACGTCCCCCACCGGGAAACCGCCCAGCGGCCACATCGGCATCAGCCCGCGCAGCGCGTTGCGCAACCGCGTGGTCTGGTCGCCGAGGTTCGGGTCGTGCGGGCCGAGCAGGGCGGGCGGATAGGTGATCGTCACCGGTGCCCCCTGCGCCTGGTGGCGGCGCGCGACGCGGTCCGCCGCCGCCTTGGTCGCCATGTACCTCTCGCGGGGACGGCCGACCGCCGACTCCGCCCGCACCGTCCGCCCCTCACCGGGGTCCAGCACGCCGAACGTCGAGACGTGCACGATCGGCGCCGCGCCGTGGCGGCGCGCCGCGTCGAGCACGACCTCGGTGCCCCGCTCGTTGACCCGCGTCATCTCCGCGTGCCGCCTGCTGTCGAACGAGTACACCGAGGCCGCGTGCAGCACCGCGTCGGCGCCGCGCACCACCCGCCGGACGCTCGCCTCGTCGGTCACGTCGCCGACCACCACGTCCACGGCGCCGAGGTCGACGCCCAGCGGCGCCAGCGCGCGCCCGGCCTTCGCCTCGTCCCGCGCCAGCAGGCGGACGCGGTGGCCGCGCCGGACCGCCGCGGCGACCGAATGAGCGCCGACGAAGCCGGTGCCGCCGGTCACGCTCACCAACATCGAACCATCTCCATTCGGCTCCGGCCGCCGCACCGGCCTGCCTGGCTGCGGCCCCCGCTCGGGGCCGCCCGTGTCACACCCGCCCGTCTCCGACCGGCCGGGGGCCCGGGGCGGCCGGCGCCCGCCGGGCCTGGCCGGGCGGGGGCTTGCGGACGGCGTGCCGCAGGACGCGCAGCATCATCGGCGGCTTCATCAGCGCCTCGGGCGGGTCGAGCAGCCCGGCCACGCGCAGGAACCCCTCGGTGACCTTGGGGTCCTTCGTCGCGGCGTACTGGAGCCGGGCCATGTAGGCGTTGCCCGCCCGCACCTTCAGCGTGCGGCGCCCCTCCACGCCGGGGAAGTCCAGGTCGCCGCTGACCGAGACGTCCCAGGGCATGTCGATGACCCGGGAGATCCGGGTGAAGAACTCGCCCGGCTCCGGGGGGCCGCCGCGCCGCAGCTGCCGCCGCAGCTCCAGCGTCTCCAGGGCGGCCACGGTCATGCCCTGCCCGTAGACGGGGTTGAAGCTGCACACCGCGTCGCCCATGACCAGCAGGCGTTCGGGGAAGCGGCTCAGCCGCTCGTAGCGTTTGCGCACGCTGGCGGGGAACCGGAAGCTGACCGGGTCGAACAGCGGCTCGGCGTCGCGGACGGCCTCGTAGATGTCCGGCACCGGCAGGGTCCGCGTGTACTCCAGGAACGCCTCGGGCTCGGTCGGCGGGTGGTCGCCCAGGATGCCGGTCAGCGACAGGTTGATCGTCTCCGGGCCGATCTTGCCGAAGAACGCGCCGCGCGGGTGGGCCGGCGAGGCCACCGGGTTGATCGACAGCGCGCCGTTCAGCATCCCCGGCCGCAGCTTGTAGTGCCGGGTCGTGTAGGCCAGGCCGATCTTCACCCGCTCCTCGTCGGGGCGCCGGTACCCCAGCTCCTCCAGCCAGGCGGGGGTGCGCGAGCCGCGGCCGGTGGTGTCCACCACCAGGTCGGCGTCCAGGAGCAGTTCCCCGCCGCCGCCGTCTCGCGGCTCCACCCGGACCCCGGTGATCCGCTCCCGGGCCTCGTCGGCGACGATCCCGAGGATGTCGTGCCGTTCGAGGAAGGTCACGTTGGGTTCGGCCGCCACCTGCGCCCGGATGTGCTCCTCCAGCAGCGGCCGGGGGGCCATCACCGACATCAGCCCGGTCCGCGCGGGCCGCAGCCGCCGCGCGTTCAGGTACCAGTGCAGCTCGCCGAGGTCGCCGCTCGGCACGCCCGCCGCCAGCAGCCCGTCGGTCAGGCCGGGGAACAGGTCCTCCATGATCAGGTGCCCGCGGGCGTGCAGCGCGTGCGCGTGGACGGTGTGCGGCGCGCCGCGCCGGGTCTCGGCGACGCCGAGCACCGTGTCGCGGTCGACCAGCACCACCTCCTGGTAGGACTCGGCCAGCACCCGCGCGGCCAGGCACCCGGCCATGCTGCCGCCGAGCACCACCACGCGCCTTCCGACCTGGCTCTTCACCACGGCCTCCTCTTCCTGGTGACCACCGCTGGGTCAGCCCTTCTTCAGCAGCCGGGCGAAGGCCCGCAGGTCCTGGACGAACAGGTCGGGTTCCTCCATGGCGGCGAAGTGCCCGCCGCGGTCGAACTCGGTCCAGTGCGCCAGCGTCGGGAAGTCCCGTTCGGCGAACCGCCGGACGGCCACGAACGCGCCGCGCGGGAAGATCGCGATGCCGAGCGGCGCGGAGATCGGCGGGTACCGGCCGGTCGTCATGTTGATCGGCAGCGTGTCGACGACCTCGTAGTAGGTCTGGTTGGACGACCCGGCGGTCCCGGTGAACCAGAAGATCGTGGCGATGGTGAGCATGAGGTCCCGGTCGACGGCGTCCTCGGGGACCTCCGCCGCGTCGGCCCAGTCCCTGAACTTCTCGACGATGTAGGCCAGCTGCCCGACCGGCGAGTCGGTCAGCGCGTAGGCCACGGTGTGCGGCCGCGTCGAGTGCAGCTTCATCGTCCCCGACAGCTCGTCGTTGAACCGCTGCGAGCGGGCGATGCGGGCCTGGTCCTCCTCGCTCAGCCCCTCCAGGTCGGCGGGGTCGCCGCTGGGCATGGTGGCGAGCATGTTGAGGTGCACGCCCGCGACGTGCTCGGGGTCGGCCAGCGCCGTCATGATCGAGACGGGGGCGCCGAAGTCGCCGCCCTGCGGGACGTACCGGTCGTAGCCGAGCCGGCGCATCAGCTCGGCCCAGGCCGCCCCGACCCGCTGCAGCGTCCAGCCGGTCTGCTCGGTCGGCCCGGAGAACCCGTAGCCGGGCATCGACGGGATGACCAGGTGGAACGCGTCGGCCGGGTCGCCGCCGTGGTTGCGGGGGTCGGTCAGCGGGTCGATGACGTCCAGGAACTCGGCGACCGAGCCGGGCCAGCCGTGGGTGATCAGCAGCGGCGTGGCGTCCGGCTCGGGCGAGCGGACGTGCAGGAAGTGCACGTTCGCACCGTCGATCTCGGTGACGAACTGCGGATGGCGGTTCAGCCGCGCCTCCATCGCGCGCCAGTCGTAGGTGGTGCGCCAGTATTCGGCCAGCTCTTTCAGATACGCCGTCGGCACCCCCCGCGACCAGCCGACGTCGGGCAGTTTCTCGGGCCATCTCGTGGCCGCGATCCGGCGGTGCAGATCGTCCAGGTCGGCCTGCGGAATTTCGATTCGGAATGGCTTCATACCGGCTCCTCGTCGCGGCGGGTCGATGAAATGCAGACGGCTTTCGGAGTCGCCCGTTCACCTTCGCACCCGCCATTGGGGGGCGCATCTCCTGGGATGCGATGTGCGCGGCCGCCGGTATCGGCCCTGCTGCCGGCCGGGTGCCGTCCCCGGCACTTCGGAAGATGCCGCGAAATCCCGGCCGTTGCAGGCTGGAACGGCCCACACAGGAATCCTCCCGGGAGGATCACCGACCCGTGCTTCGGCGAAGGGTGGATGCATGACCGGACTGCGAAATGTGTTCGAGGATCTGGCCGCGGAGGGCGACGACGTCGACCGCATCGTGGCCGGCCTGGACGAGGCGGGATGGCGCACGCCGACACCGGCTCCCGGATGGACGGTGTTCGACCAGATCGCCCATCTCATCTTCATCTACCAATTGGCGGGAACGGCGGCGACCGACGCCGGCCGCTTCCAGAAGATGGTGGCGGACTCGGGCGACGATTTCGAGGCGGCGGTCAACGCCCGGCTCGCCGACCACCGCCACCTGACGCCCGCGCAGTTGCTGGAGCGCTTCCGCGCCGAACGCGCCGCGACGGTGCGGGCCCTGGCCGCCGTGCCCGCCGACCAGGTGGTGCCGTGGCTGGTGCGGCCGCTGCCCGCGGCGATCCTGGCCTGCGCCGGGATCATGGAGCTGTTCGGGCACGGCCAGGACGTCGCCGACGCGGTGGGCGCCGAGCGCGAGTACACCGACCGGCTGGTGCACCTGGTCGGTTTCACGGTGCTGGTGCGCGACTTCGGCTATCAGGCGCGCGGCCTGACACCGCCGGACCACGAGTTCCGCTTCGAGATCACCGCCCCGTCCGGCGCGCTGTGGACGTTCGGTCCCGAGGACTCGCCGGACCGGATCACCGGGTCGGCCGTCGACCTGTGCCTGCTGGCGGGTCGGCGCCGGCACCGCGCCGACCTCGACCTGGTCGCCACCGGTCCCGAGGCCGACCGCTGGCTCGACATCGCCCAGAACTACCGCGGACCCGCCGGTCCCGGCCGCAGGCCGGGGCAGTTCGCCGTGCCCGCCCGCTGACACCGGCCGCACGACCCGTCCGCACGACCGTCCGCACGAGAAGGAGAAGTGACCCATGACGACCACCGACACCTCCGCCGACCAGGCCGCCATCGCCGCCGTCCCGCAGCGCGTCGTCCAGGCGTGGGCCGCGCATGACGCCGACGCCTTCGCCCGCGTCTTCGTCGAGGACGGCACCATGATCCTGCCGGGTGTCTTCCGCAAGGGACACGACGACATCCGCGCGTTCATGACCGACGCCTTCCAGGGCCGGTTCAAGGGCACCCAGGTCACCGGTAAGCCCATCGACATGCGCCGCTACGGCAACACCGCCGTGGTCGTGACCCAGGGCGGCGTGCTGGCGCCGGGTGAGACCGAGCCGTCGAAGGAGCGCGCCATCCGCGCCACCTGGGTCGTCGTCAAGGACCAGGGGGAATGGCGCCTGGCCGCCTACCAGAACAGCCCGACCGCGGCCTGAGGCAAGGCCCGGACCGCAAAGATCCGCACCCCGTCCCCTGGCTGAGGGGGCGGGGTGCGCGGCTGTCGGGAAGGCGTCGGCGAAGCGTCACTGCCGCGCAGCGCGGCGGCGTATCGCGTCCAGCAGGACGGCCTGGCGCAGGCAGACCTCGGCGTCGGGCGACCCGGCGCCGGTGCGGACGGCTTCGGCGAAGGCGGCGACCGTGTTGGCCACCTGGTCGTCCGGGGCCAGCCGCATCTCCTCAACGCCGGAGGGGCGTTCGACGCGGATGACCGGCACGCGGTCCGCGGGAGGGGTGAACGCCATGTCGAGCGTCAACCGCCCCTCGCTGCCGTTGACGGTGTACGTCGCGGTGTAGAAGTTCTCGAGCCCGTAGGCGACCTGGACGCCGACGCCCTTGGGCGAGCGCAGCAGCGCGGCGCCGGAAGTGTCGACGACGCGGCCCGGCGCGACGCGCTGATGGGCGCCGACGACCTCCAGCTCCGGGCCGAGCAGGTGCAGCGCCGCGCGGACCGGATAGACGCCGACGTCCCACAGCGCCCCGCCGCCCAGCGCCCTTTCGTAGCGGATGTCGCCGTCGGGACGCTCGGGCACGGTGAACGCCGCGTGCAGCGACCGCACCTCGCCGATCGCCCCGCCGTCGAGCAGGTCCCGCACGACCGCGTGCTGCCGGTGGTGGACGAACATGACGTTCTCCATCAGCACCAGGCCGCCGCGCCGCGCGAGGTCCAGCAGCTCACGGGTGCGCGCCGGATCCGTGGTCATGGGCTTCTCGACCAGGACGTGCTTGCCGGCGCGCAGCGCCGCCTCGGTCCACTCGGCGTGCAGGGCGAGCGGCAGCGGCACGTACACCGCCTCGACCTCGGCGAGTTCCAGCAGCGCGGCGTATCCCGTCACCGGGCGGCAGCCGAACGCGCGCGCGGCGCGTTCGGCTCTCCGGCCGTCGCGGCTGGCGATCGCGACGACCTCGGTCCGCGGCGCCGCGGCCATGGCGGGGAGCATGCGCCGCAGCGCGATGCTCGCGCAGCCGGCGACGCCGACGCGCAGCGGCTCCACTAACGCACCGATCCCAGGTTGAGGCCCGCCATCAGCGTGCGCGCCTCCATGGTGACGTAGTGGCCGTGCCGCAGCAGCCAGGTCAGCTGGCCCGGCGTGACCCACTGGTAGCCGGGCGGCGGGTCGAGCGGCGCCTGCGTCTCGTCGGCCTCGACCACCAGGTACCGGCTGTCGGCGTTGCGGAACCGGCCGCCCTCCTCCGAGTGCACGGCCTCGTAGCGTATCCGGGCCGGGTCGGCCGTCAGCAGCGCGTCGAGGAACGGCGGCTCGTCCTGGCCGGTCAGGCGCGCGTGGTCGCCGGGCGTCCACTGCGCGGTGGGGCCGAGCTCCACCGTGTGCACCAGGCCCGGCTCGACGCGCGCGTGCACCAGGACGTGGCGCACGCCGTCGATCGTCCGGCTCAGGAAGCCGGCCACGCCCTGCCCCGGCGGCTCCAGCAGCGGCTGCGTCCACCGGCTCACCTCGCGGCGGTCCGCCTCGACGGACACGGCCACGACACGGAAGCACCGGCCGTCCTCGTGGCCGATGGACGACTCCCCGACGCGCCAGCCCGGGGTCCGCGCCAGCGGGACGAGCCGCGCGGACGGGTGGCGCCGCGAGCGCATCTCGGTGAGCCAGGACAGCAGCTCCACGTCCGTCAGCAGCGCGCCGCGCTCCCGCCGGGGCACCGGCAGGCACGACAGCACGCTGCGGGTGTCCATGGCGAGCAGCAGGTCGCGCCGCATCAGCTCGCCGAGCTGGCCGAGGGTGACCCAGCGGTAGTCCTCGTGCACGGCGACCTCGTCGGTCACCTCCACCACCATGTTGCGGTTGCTCTTGCGGTAGAACCACCAGCCGAGTTCGGACTGGAGCGCGTCCGCCAGCACCCGGCCGCGCCGGTTCCCGACGAAATACTCCAGGTACCGGGTGCCCTTTCCCCGATGCACCCGCGTGTAGTTGCTGTAGGTGGCCTGAACGGTCGGTGACAACTGCACGAGATTCGGGTTGCCGGGTTCCATCTTCGCCTGCATGAGGAAGTGCAGTTCGCCGCCGAAACGTTTGGCCAGCAGCCCGAGAACACCGACCTCGGGCTGGTGGAGAATGGGCTGGTACCAGTCGTGTTCGAGGGCGACGTGCAGCCCTTCGACGCTGAAGAAGCGGCCGGTCTCGTGGCGCAGGTCGCCGGTGCCCTCCTCGAAGGACCAGCCGCGCAGCGCGCCGAAGGGGATCTGTCGTACCTGGTAGCGCCCGGCGGCGGCGCGGCCGGCGAACCAGGCGTCGAAGTCCGCGGTGCTCGGATGCGCGCCCTCGCCGGCGGCCGCGGACGGGGCGAGCAGCGCGGCGGCCGCCGCGTCCTCCCTCGAACGCAGCGCGGGCGCCGCCTTCACAGAATCGGACAACATGATTTGACTGTAGGGGCGCGCCGCGTGCCGCACACCTTTGAGCGTGCCGTCGGCCGCACGCTCAAAGAAACGCCGGCGAAAAACGTCAGTCCGGCACTATGACTATTTTCCCGAAATGGCCGCCGGAGTGCAGGAGGCGATACGCCTCGGGCGCGGCGGAGAACGGGACGGCGCGGTCGACGACCGGGCGGATCCGGTGCCGTTCGACCGCGCGGTTCATCGCCTCGAAGGTGTCCCGTCCGCCCACCAGCATCCCCTGCACGGTGAGCCCCTTGCGCAGCAGCGGCACGGGACTCAGCCCGTCGCCCCGGGCGAGCACGCCGATCAGGCTGACCCGTCCGCCGGTGCGCGCCGCCCGGACCGACTGCGGCAGCGTGCCCGCGCCGCCCACCTCGACGACGTGGTCGACGCCCCCATCCGTCATGTCGAACACGGCCTTCCCCCACTGGGGGACGCGCGTGTAGTTGACGCCCGCCGCCGCGCCGAGCGCGCGCAGCCGGTCCAGCTTGGCGTCCGTGCTGGAGGTGGCGATCACCTCGGCTCCCGCGAGGGTGGCGAACTGCAGCGCGAACACCGACACTCCCCCGCTGCCCAGCGTCAGCACGCGCTCCCCGGGGGCGAGCGTCCCCTGCACCATCAGGCAGTGCCAGGCGGTGACCGCGGCGCACGGCAGCGTCGCGGCCTCGGCGAAGTCCAGGTGCGACGGCGCCGCGACCACCGCGTCCTCGTCGAAGACGACGTACTCGGCGAGCACGCCGTCCACGGTGCCGCCCAGCGACGCGGCGATCTTGTCGGCGGTGGCCGTACCGGAGATCCAGTCGGGCATGAAGACCCCGAGCACGCGGTCTCCCTCCCGCCACCGCGTCACCTCCGGGCCCGCGGCGACCACCTCGCCCGCGCCGTCGGACAGCGGCACCACGTCCGGTTTCATGCCGCGGCCGTACGTGCCCGTGGCGATCAGCAGGTCGCGGTAGTTCAGCGACCACGCCCGCATGCGCACCAGCACCTGGCGCGGGCCGGGCTCGGGCACGGGACGCTCGTCCATCCGCAGGGCGCCGACCCCGGTGAACGCCGGCAGCCGGTAGTACCTCACGCCGCGCCCAGCCGTTCGGCCGAGTCCGGCCGGTGCCGCGCGGGCGGGCCCGCGGACGCCGCGCACAGGCCGACGAAGTTGGTGATCAGCCGCATGCCGTCCTCGGTGCCAATGCTCTCCGGGTGGAACTGCACCGACTCGACGGGCAGGTGCCGGTGCCGCAGCCCCATCACGTACCCGTCGTCGTGGGACCGCGCGGTGATCTCCAGGCACTCGGGCACGGTGTCCTCGACGACCACCAGCGAGTGGTAGCGGGTCGCGACGAACCCGTCGGGGACCCCGGCGAACAGCCCCCGGCCGTCGTGCCGGATCCGGCTGGTCTTGCCGTGCATCAGGTGCCGGGCGGGCACCACGCTCGCGCCGTAGGCCAGCCCGATCGCCTGGTGCCCGAGGCAGACGCCCAGGATCGGGACGAGGCCCGCGAACTCCCGCACGATCTCCACGTGCCCGGACTCGGCCGGCCGTCCGGGGCCGGGACCGAGCAGGATCGCGTCGGGGGTCGTGCCGCGGATCGTGGCGGCGGTCAGCTCGTTGGACCGCGCCATGACCGGGTTCGCGCCGGCCGACATCAGGTATTGCCGCAGGATGTAGACGAAGCTGTCGAACGCGTCGACCACGAGGATCCTCACAGCAGCTCCTCTCCGGTCACCGCCCAGTACGGGGCGCTCAGCTTGGCGAGGGTCTCGTTCCACTCGCGGCCGGGCACCGAGTCGGCGACGACGCCCGCCGAGGCCCGGGTCCGGTACGAGCCGTCGCGGTGGATCAGGGTGCGGATGCACAGCGCGAGGTTCAGGTAGCCGCCGACGTCGATGAGGCCGAGCGCCCCCGAGTACAGCCCCCGCCGGCTGCGCTCGGTCGCCTCGATGATCTCCATGGCGCGGATCTTCGGGGCCCCGGTCATGGTGCCGGCGGGGAACAGCGCCGGGATGACGTCGAAGCCGTCGGTGCCGTCCTCGGCCTCCCCGACCACGGTGGACACCAGGTGCAGGACGTGCGAGTACCGCTCGACGACCAGCGAGTCCGGCACGTCCAGGGTGTCGCGCTTGCAGATGCGGCCGATGTCGTTGCGGCACAGGTCGACGAGCATGGTGTGCTCGGCCAGCTCCTTGGGGTCGGCGCGCAGCTGCCGCGCGGCGATCTCGTCGTCGGCCGCCCCGCGCGGCACCGTCCCGGCGATCGGCCGCATCGTCACGGTGCCGTCCTCCACGCGCACGAACAGCTCCGGGCTGCCGCCGATGACGGTGTGCCCGCCCACCGTGGCCAGGTACATGTACGGCGAGGCGTTGCGCTCGCGCAGCCGCAGGTACACCTGCACCGGATCGGCCGGGCTGCGGATGTCGAGCTCGTGGCCGATCTGCACCTGGTAGATGTCGCCCGCCGCGATGTGCTCCAGGCACCGGTCCACGGCCGCCAGGTACCGGCCGCGCTCGGTGTCGCCGGTGACGGCCGCCACCGGCGGGGCGTCGCGCGGGGCACCCTCCGGCGGGGTCCCGCCGGCGGCGGCGAGCAGCGCGGCGATCTCGTCCCGGTCGAGCGCGGGCCAGGCCGGGGACTCGTGCAGCGACAACTCGGCGCGTCCGGTCGCCAGGTCGGTCATCAGGCAGCCCCGCGACAGCGCCAGGTGCACGTCGGGCAGTTCCGGGTCCTGGTCGATCAGGTACGGCAGGTCCTCGACGTACCGCGCGGCGTCGTAGCCGAAGTAGCCGATGAACCCGAACCGGAACCGCGACGCCGACCCCTCCGCGTCGAACGCGCCGCCGACCGCGCGCAGCACCGGCCACAGGTCGCGGGCGGCGCGCAGCCGCGTCCGCCCGTCGGCGGCGGTGTCGAGCAGCGGCCCGATCCGGCGCCGCACCGCCTCGCGCAGCGCCGGGACCCCGTCCACCCGGACCTCGCCCCGCGTCACCGAGACCGTCAGCAGCGTCCCGAACCCGGCGAAGTGGTATCTGACGTCCCGCGCCGGGCCGGCGGCGGACTCCAGCAGGTAGACCTGCTCGCGTCCGAACCGTCCGGCCAGCGCCAGGTAGGCCGCGAGGGGTTCCACCGGCGGGACCGCCAGCCGTGTGGTGCGCACGGGCACCGCCGCGCCGTCCGGCGCCGGTCGAGCATCGTTCATCGCCTGTGGTCCCGGGTGCTCAGTCGGCGATCGCGTACCGGTGCGCGACCTGCCGCGCGACCAGCGCCGCGTCGTCCGGCTCGGTCCTGTTGTCCAGGATCCGGGCGGCCTTCCAGCTGACGTACGCGCCGGTGTTGGTGACCGGGTCCAGCTCGCCGTCGGCGACGACGGCGGCCCGCACCCCCGCCAGCTCGCGCAGCCGCTCGGCCACCCCGGCCCCCACCTGCTGCGGGGGCCCGCTGATGTCCGGCAGCAGGTCCATCCGGACGGTCACCTGGTCGGCGCCGTCGGGTGCGGTGTCGATGACGACCTGGTAGCCGAGGCAGCCCCGCACGCCGCGCAGCACCGCCGACTCGATCTCGGCCGGATGGAACCGGCCGCCGCCCAGCTCGATCCGGTCGGCGACGCGGCCGACCACCTCGACCAGCCCGCCGGGACGCCCGCACGGGCAGCCCGGCCCGGTGACCGTGACCAGGTCGCCCGTACGGTACCGCACCAGCGGCTTGATCCCGTCGATCAGCATGGTCAGGCACAGCTCGCCGGTGCCGGTGCGTCCGCGCACCGCGCCGGTGCGCGGATCGAGGATCTCCACCAGGTAGTTCGGGTCCGACAGGTGCATCCGGCCCTCGGCGCAGCCGGTGGCGATGGCCAGCGCCTCCTGCGAGCCGTACAGCGTGGGCAGGGTCCGCGCGCCCCAGATGGACGCCACGTTGTCGGCGAACTCGGGGGTGCAGATCTCCCCGAGCACCAGGAACAGCTCGATCCCGAAGTCCTCGCGGGGGTCGTAGCCGTAGTGGCGGGCCGCCTTGGCCAGGCTGAGGCACAGCGCGGGCGCGCACACCACGACCTCGGCGCGCAGCTCCTTCAGCAGCCGCAGCGCCTTGCGGAACCCGACCCGGCTGGACTCCGGCCAGATCTTGGCGTGGCAGGCGCCGAGCCGCTGCGCCACCTCGCCGAAGGTGTCGCCGAACGCGTACAGCTCCGACGGGCCCATCAGGGCGATCACGGGCATCCGGGCACCGAAGTGCGCGGCGAACAGGCGGCGCCACGCCTCCTCAACGTGGGCGTTGCTGCGGGCGATGTCCTCGGGGCCGCGCGGGCAGGGCGTCGGCGGGCCGGTGGTCCCGGTTGTCTCGTAGTAGATGGCGCCCTCGCCGACCGGCCCGCTCAGCACCGCGAACATCGCCTCGCGCAGGTCGTCCTTGGTGGTGAACGGGAGCCGGGACAGGTCGTCGGGGGTGACGGCGTCGACGTCGACGCCGGACAGGTGCGCGCGGTAGAAGTCCGACCGGCGGGTGACCTTCCGCAGCACCGCGGTCAGCCGCTCGGCGTGCCAGCGCCGCCAGTCGGCCTCGGTGACCTCGCCGGAGTAGTAGCGCCGGGTGAAAGCGTCGTAGTCGGACGGCGACAGGCTGGATGGCATTCGATGGGCCTCCGTCGTGTTCGCGTCGTGGGGCTCGCGTCGTGGGGGCTGGCGTCGTGGGTCTCGCGTCGGGGCGGGAGGGGCCGCCGGGTCAGCCCACCGGCGAGCTGCGGGCGGCGAACCAGCGGTCGTCGCGTTCGTTGGCCTTGTCGGTGGCCATCGCGTCGCGGCCGGTCAGCTCCCGGTGCTCGGCGAGTAGCTCGATCATGTCGACCATGCGGTGCAGCATCCGGTCGAGCATCTCCAGGCCCTCGTCGTCGTGCCGGGCGTCGCCGGGCTGGTTGCCGTAGACGATCGCCGGGAACCCGCTGCCGACCAGGATCATCCGGTTGAGCATCACGTTGGCCACCAGGTGGCCGTGCACCTCGGTGTGGCTGTAGCGGCGGCCGGTGACGATCACCCCGGCGACCTTGTTGGTGAGGGGACGCTCGAACCGCAGGTACCCGACGCCGGAGCGTTCGATGAACATCTGCATGAGCGCCGACGTCCCGAACCCGTGGACGGGGGCGGCGTACAGGATCCCGTCGGCCTGCGCCATCCGCCGCACCGCCTCGGGGACGTCGTCGTCGACGGTGCACGGGACGGTGCGGGAGTTGCAGTCGCCGCACGGCCCGCACGGGCTCATGCGCAGCTCGGCCAGGCGGATGATCTCCAGTTCGACGCCCCGGGCGGCCAGGGTCTTGGCGGCGTGCTCCAGCACGTCCAGGGTGTTGCCCCTGGCCCGCTCCGACCCGTGGATGGCGACGATCTTCTTCGGCGTGGTGGACATGGCCGTTCCTCTCTGCGGTCGCGGTCAGCCGGTCTGCTGCGGTGCCAGCGCGGGGTCGGGGACCGGCCGCGGCGCGCGGGGCCATCGGTGGCCGAGCCGGGCGACGGGCCGCTCGAACAGGTAGTGGCTGGCCGCGGCGACCGCCACGGTGCCGAAGAACGTGATCGCCAGCAGGGGCCACATGCCGACGTCCATCCCGGCGGCCTGGTAGGCGACGGGATCCATCGGGGCGGTGCGGCCGTTGATGCTGCCCTCGCCGATGGCCACGTCCAGGACGAGCATGTGCCACAGGTACACGCCGTAGGAGATCCGCCCGAGGAACCGCACGGGCGCGTTCGCCAGCACCGCGTCGGCGAACCGCCAGCGCACGCCCGGCACGGTCAGCGGCGCGACGAACAGCGCCGCGAAGGTCAGCGACAGGACGTAGTCGATCTGGGCCTGGGTGAACCCGGACCAGTCGGGCACCGCGGCCGGGCCGAACGGCTTGTAGAGGTTGACCGCGAACACCGCCAGTGCGGCGAGCCAGCACAGGTTCGGCCGCTGCCTGACCAGGCGGTAGAGGCGGGGCGGCTCCGCGGCGGTCTCGGCGCGCACCGCCAGGACCGCCAGCGCCATGCCGATGGCGAACGTGCCGGCGTAGTGCGGCGGCCAGAAGGTCAGGTCGGACATCCCGAACGGCGACGACTGCCGCAGCGACGGCAGGCTGCAGTACACGTGCCAGACGACGCCGAACGCCACGAACCCGGCCAGCGGCAGCATGATCCGCCGGGCCCGCCGCACGGGGTCGTCGGCGCGGCGCGCGTACCGGGCGATGAGCCAGGCGAACGGCGGCAGGACCAGGTAGAAGGCGAACTCGGTGGTCACCGTCCACGTCGGTTCCATGCCGACGGGAAAGTTCTCGATCTTGAACGAGTGCAGCATCAGCAGCGGGCGCAGCACGTACCAGATCCCGTTGATGCTGTGCAGGTTCATCACCAGCAGCGTCACGATGGTGACGACCCAGAATCCGGGGACGATGCGCAGCACGCGCCGCCACATGAAGTTGCCGAGCGCGGGCCAGGGGGTGCCGGTGATGGTCGCGCGGGCGAAGGAGCGGTAGAGCAGGAAGCCGGACAGGACGAAGAACGGCGGCAGGAACACCTCCAGGCCGGAGGCCACCACGCCCCAGAACGGGTCCTTGGGCTCGTTGAGCATTCCCAGCAGGCCGCCGGCGAAGGCGACGTGGTAGAAGAGGACCGCGGACGCGCAGAGCCCGCGCACCCCCTCCAGATTCGGCAGGTGCCTGCCCTCGGGGGCGATAGTGCCCAGGCCGCTCGGGGGCTCAGTGTTCGCCATCGCGTCTCCCCGTGGCGTGCGTCCTGTCGATGTCGTAGAAGTCGAAGTCCATGACCTGCCCGTAGAGCGCGACGCGCAGTTCCGCCAGGGCGGCCCGCACCGCCGCCACCACGGACGGGACGTCGCAGGTTCCCGCGAGTTCGCGCAGCGAGGCGTAGCACTCCAGCAGCTGCCGCTCCTGGGCGTCGGTCAGTTCGCCCTCCACACGGGCGCCGGTCTCGGGGAGGGGCCGGGTGTGCACTTCAGCGTTCGTCATGGAGCCTCGCCGCCTTGAATTCAGCTCGGGGAAGGGTGCCGGTCTCCGCGAGTTCCACCACCGGGCGGATGCCGATCTCGCGTTTGAACTCGACGGCGATCCGCTCGCACAGGGTGGACAGGTCACCCACCGCGTCGGCGGTGGGCTCGACCCGCAGGAAGACGGTGTCCAGGCCGCGCACGGTGCGCAGCGTGGTCTGGTACTCGCTGACCTCGGGGAACGCGCGGAGGACGTCCTCGATCATCACGGGCGTGACGGACACGCCGCGGATCTTGCGCATGTCGTCGGTGCGGCCGAGGATGCCGCCGTCGAACCAGTCCCACGTCCGTCCGCAGCCGCACTCGTGCCACGGCCGCCTGACCACCAGGTCCTCGGTCCAGTGCCGGAACAGCTGCATGCCCTCGCGGCCGAGACCGGTGGTGACCCGCACGCCCTGCTCGCCGTAGCCGACGGGCCGCAGCGTGTCGGGATGCAGGACCTCCTCGATGACACCGGACTCGATGATGTGGCAGGCGTTGCGCCTGGTCGGGCACTCGAACATGAACACCGCGCCGAGCTCGGTCGTCCCCGCGGCGTTGAGGACCCGCGCGCCGAACGCCTCGGAGATGGCCCGCGTCGTGGAGTCCGGCCGCGGCTCGGCCCCGGCCAGGATCACCTTGACGTTGGCCTCCGCCGCCAGGTCGACGCCCATCTCCCGGGCCGTCTCCATGAGGCGCAGCGCGTAGCTGGGCGTGCATCCCAGCACCTCGATCTGCAGGTCCACCAGCAGCCGGATGCGGGCCCGCGAGTCCAGCCCGCCGGACGGGACGACCATGCACCCCATCCGCTCCAGCGCGTAGTGCATGCCCCAGAAGCCCATGAACAGGCTGTAGCCGAACGCGACCATCCCCCGGTATCCGGGGCGGACGCCCATGCCGTACAGCGCCGTGCAGAAGGTGTCGACCGACCAGGCCCAGTCGCGCGCGGTGTCGAAGGTGCGCACCGGGGGGTTGCCGCTCGTCCCGCTGGTCTGGTGGTGCCGCGAGCCCAGCCGGGAGTCGGTGGACGGCCAGGTGCCGTACGGCGGCGACGCCTGCTCGGTCGCGAGCAGTTCCGGTTTGCGCAGCAGCGGGACCCGGGCGAAGTAGTCGTCCATCGAGGTGATGTCGCCGGGAATCCGTTCGGCCCAGAACTTGGAGTTGGTCCTGGCGTACGTCAGCGCCTGCCGCAGCTTGCGCCACTGCCACTCGGCGAGACGCTCCCTCGGCATGGTCTCGGTTCTGCGATTCCAGTAGCCGATCCGGTTGTCTTGGACCGGTTCAAGCGATGTCATCGAACCTCCCTGCGGATGTGACCGGTCGAGAAGGGAACGGGGCGGGTGAGAGGGACGGGTGTCAGCCGAGCGCGACCGGCAGCCGGCTGTGCCCGCGCACCAGCCAGCGGTCGCGATAGACGGCGGGACCGGCCGGGGCGAGGCCGGGGAAGCGGCGCAGCAGCGCGGGCAGGGCGACCTGCGCCTCCATCCGGGCCAGCGCCGCGCCGACGCACAGATGGATGCCGCCGCCGAAGCTCAGCGGCCTGTTGTCGGGACGGTCGGGGTCGCACCGGTGCGGGTCGGGGTAGCGGCGGGGATCCCGGTTGGCGGCGGCCAGCAGCACCAGCACCTTCGTACCGGCGGGGACCGGGGTGCCCATCAGGTCGACGTCCTCCGCGGCCCAGCGGCTGGTGGCCTGCACCGGCGGTTCGCACCGCAGGGTCTCCTCGACGAAGCCGGGCGCGAAGCCCGGCTCGGCGCGCAGCCGCGCCGCGAATCCGGGGTGCTCGAACGCCGTGTGCAGGCCGTGCCCGAGCAGGTGGGTGGTGGTGTCGAACCCCGCCACCAGCAGCAGGACCAGGTTGCCGATCAGTTCGTCGCGGCTGAGCCGGTCGCCGTCGGCGCCGTCGTCGTGCGCCCGGACCAGCGCGCTGATCAGGTCGGTGCCGGGACGGCGCCGGCGCCGCTCGATGACGTCGGCGAAGTAGTCCGACAGCTCGTCCATCGCCGCGTCCGCCCGGTCCAGCCTGGACAGGTCGGTGATGCCCTCCAGGGCGAGCGTCACCTCGGCCGACACCGCGCGGAACCACACCTGGTCGCTCTCCGGGACGCCGAGCAGCTCGCCGATGACCGCGACCGGGAGCCGGAAGGCGAACTCGGCCATGAAGTCCACCGGCGCCCCGCCGCCGCCGAGGTCGGCCATGCGCCCCAGCAGCCGGTCGACCAGGCGCACCACGGCGGGCCGCAGCTCCTGCACCCTCCTGGCGGTGAAGGTGCCGACCACCTGCCGCCGCATCCGGGAGTGGTCCGGCGGGTTGGTGTAGAGCATCGACTCGGTGAAGCCGCGCAGCGAGGAGTGCTCCCGCCAGCCCGGGTGGACCACGTCGTGGCTGTTCTCGTCCTGCACCCTCAGCAGCGGTTCGCGCAGCGCGGCGACGCACTCGTCGTAGCCGACGGCGACCAGCATCCCGTCGTCGACGCGCACCAGGTTCCCGTGCGCGCGGATGGCCTCGTAGTGGGGGTAGGGGTCGCGTCTGCCCTGCGGGCTCACCAGTGCCGCGATCGCCTCGTCGGGCCGCGTCGCAAGCTCGGCCATCGGCCTCTCCGTTCTCGTCCCCGTGCCGCCCGGCCCGGTCTCGCCGGGTGCGGTCCTCACGGGCGTGCGGGGATTCTGAGTTCGACGATCGACGACTCGCCCGCCGGGTGCGTCCCGGCGACGACGAGCCCCGCGTCGGCGGCCAGCGCGCCGAGCTCGGACAGGCCGCGCTCCCTGCCGCCGTAGTAGGCGAGCATGCGCAGGTCCAACGTGGGAGGGGGCGACTCCCCGTCCGCGCCGAGCGCCTCCACGACGAGCACGGCGCCGTGCGGACCGGCCGCCTCGGCGCAGCGGCGCAGGATCGCGCGCGCCGCCTCGTCGCCCCAGTTGTGCAGGATCGAGGAGAGCAGGTAGCCCCCGGCGCCCGGGGGCAGCGGGTCGAAGAAGCTGCCGGGGACGGCGTCGGCGCGGTCGGCGAGCCCCGCCGCGGCCAGCGCCTTGCGCGCCGCCTCGGCGGTGTCGGGCAGGTCGACGACCGAGCCGCGCAGGGACGGGTGCGCGGTCAGCAACGCGATCAGCAGCGAGCCGTCGCCGCCGCCGACGTCCACGACATGGCCCAGGGAGCCCCAGTCGTAGCCCGCCACGATGCCCGGCGCCCGCCGTGCCAGGTCGGCGGCCATGCGGGCGTCGAAGGACGCCGCGCGCCCGGGTTCGGCCGCCATGTCCTCCCAGAAGGGCCGGCCGAAGTGCGCCGGGTAGGCGGCCTCTCCGGTGCGGACGCTGTGCAGCAGCTCGACGAAGGACAGCTCGGCACGGCCGACCGCGCCCTCGATGTCCAGCATCTCCCGCAGGTGCGCGGGATGGTCGTCCAGCAGCGGTTCGCCCAGGTCGGTCAGGTGGTGGCGCCCGGAGTCGTCGCGGCCGAACACCCCCTTGGCGACCAGGAACCGCAGGAGCCGTTCCAGCGCGTCGGCGTCGGCCCCCGCCGCCCGCGCCAGCTCCGGAACGGTTCGCCGCCCCGCGGCGATGTGGTCGGCGATGCGCAGGGTCGCCGCCACCCGTATCGCCATCGGCGTTCCCAGATGGGCCATGGCCCACAAACGCGCGCTGCCGTCAACGGCCGTCACCGTGTCCCCCTTCGCCTCACGCCCCCGAGGCCGGGCCGCACTGGCCCGGGCAACGATCTCGATCGTGGCCCTGGGAGAAGACCGATACATCCTTCAAATTGCGCTTTTCCCGTTGCCTCGGAGCCCCGTGTGCAGGGCGCAATCCAGGAGATGCGGAACGTGTGCGGCGGGGTGAGGATTCGGCAGGTGTCGTTGCCTTCCGGCGGGGGCGGGCCAGACGGTACCGGCGGCACGAGGCTCAGGAAGGTGCTGGAAATGGTCGTAGTCATGGCCGCGGACGCCCTGCCACGGGACATCGAGGCGGTCGTCCGGCGGGTGGAGGCGGCGGGCGCGCGGGCGTACGTCAGCCGCGGGTTCAGCAGGGTCATCATCGGTCTGGTCGGCGACGTCGACGGCCTCGGCGCGCTCAACCTGCGCGCCATGCCGGGGGTCGGCGCGGTCACCCGGATCTCCACGAAGTACAAGCTGGTCAGCCGCGAGCACCGGCCGGGCCGGTCGGTGGTGCAGGTCGGCGGGGTGCCGATCGGCCCGGACACGGTGACGCTGATCGCCGGGCCGTGCGCGGTGGAGACGCCCGACCAGACGCTCGCCGCCGCCCGGATGGCGCGGGCGGCCGGCGCGACGCTGCTGCGCGGCGGCGCGTTCAAGCCGCGCACCTCGCCGTACGCCTTCCAGGGCCTCGGCGAGGCCGGGCTGAGGATCCTGGCGGACGTGCGGGCCGAGACGGGCATGCCGGTCGTCACCGAGGTGGTCAGCGCGCACGACGTCGACACGGTCGCCGCCTACGCCGACATGCTCCAGATCGGCACCCGCAACATGCAGAACTTCCCGCTGCTGCAGGCGGTCGGGGCGGCGGGCAGGCCGGTGCTGCTGAAACGGGGCATGAGCGCCACCATCGAGGAGTGGCTGATGGCCGCCGAGTACATCGCCCAGCGCGGCAACCTGGACATCGTGCTGTGCGAGCGGGGCATCCGGACCTTCGAGAAGTCCACCCGCAACACCCTGGACATCTCGGCGGTGCCGGTGGCGCAGTGGCTGTCGCACCTGCCGGTCGTCGTCGACCCGTCGCACTCGGGTGGGCGCCGCGAGCTGGTCCTGCCGCTGAGCCGGGCGGCGATCGTCGCGGGCGCCGACGGCCTCATCGTGGACGTGCATCCGCACCCCGAGACCGCGCTGTGCGACGGCCCGCAGGCCATCGTCACCGAGGACCTGCCGGTACTGGCCGACACCCTGACCGGGCTGGCGGCGTTCATGGGCCGCCGGCTGCCCGCTCCCGCCCAGGCGCCGGCGTCGGCGCAGGCGCCGGCCGAACCTCTGGCAGAGGCGGTGGCGGAGCCCACGTGATCACGGGTGATCCGCGCGGCGGTGTCGAGAACGGCGGCTCGGCTCCGACCTGTGCGGTGAGGCTTCCACCGGGGCCCGGCGGCGCGGCGCGCCGCCGGCGCCGGGTCCCGGATTCCGGCCTCTGCTACGCTGCGCCCGCGGCGGTGCCTGGATGTGAGGAGTCGAGAGTGAAGTACATGCTCTTGATCTACAGCAACCCGGAGAACCTGGAGCACCCGATATTTCTGCAGAATCCCGATTTCCTGGCGTTGTCGAGCGACGAGCGCGGCGAGCTGACCGAGCGGTTCGAGGCGCTGCACAAGGAGATCACCGAATCCGGTGAGCTGGTCACCGGGGCCGCGCTGGCCCATCCGGTGAACACCAGGACGACCCGCGTGCGCGACGGTGTCCCGGCCACCACCGACGGCCCCTACCTGGAGGCCAAGGAACATCTCGCGGGATACTTCGTGATCGACTGCGACGGCCCGGAACGGGCGGCCGAGATCGCCTCCCGTTTCCCCCGCACCTGGTTCGCCGCCGTCGACATTCACCCGATCGTCGACTGCGCGTAACGCCTTTCCGCCGACCGCACGCGGAACTCCGCGGCCCTTCTCATATCCGTGAATCCCGCCCGGTCGCGGCGCGGCCGGGGATGCTGTGGGCGGCGACCGGGGCGAGCAGCGCCCCGTCGAGCGCCAGGCCGCCGATGCGCACGGTGCCGTCCAGGACGATCGAGTCGCGGACGCGGGCGCCGCGCAGCACGCAGCCGCGGCCGACGGCCACATGGGGCCCGACCCGGCAGCCGTCCAGCAGGCTGTCGGCTCCGACGAGCGCGGGGCCGACGATCCGCGAACCGCGCACCCGCGCGCCCGGCTCGACCACCACCGGGCCGGTCAGCTCACTGGCCGCGTCCACGTCCCCGGCGACGCGGGGACGCAGGTCCGCCAGGTAGCGGCGGCTGCAGGCCAGCACGTCCTCGGGCCGCCCGATGTCGCGCCAGTAGCCCTCGTACTCCACCGCCCGCACCGGCGCACCCCGCGCGATCAGCCACTGGATCGCGTCGGTGATCTCCAGCTCGCCGCGCGCGCTGGGCCGGATCGCCGCGACCGCCTCGTGCACGGCCGCGGTGAAGAAGTAGACGCCGAGGACGGCCCGGTCGCCGCGCGGCCGCGCGGGCTTCTCCTCCAGCCCCAGCACCGCGCCGTCCTCGCCGAGCTCGGCGACGCCGAACTCGCGGGGGTCGGGCACCCTGCGCACCAGCAACTGCGCGGCCGGGCGGGCGGCCCGGAACCGCCGCGCCAGGCCGGCGATCCCGTCCCGCAGCATGTTGTCGCCGAGATAGAGGACGAAATCGTCGTCGCCCAGGAAACGGCGCGCCAGCCGGACGCAGTGCGCCAGCCCCAGCGGCTTCTCCTGCCGGATGTAGCCGATGTTCAACCCGAGGTCGGAACCGTCGCCGATGGCCTTGACGATCTGCGGCCCGGTGTCACCGACGATGACGGCGGCATCGGTCACGCCCGTCGCGGCGACGTCCCGCAGAACGTGCTCCAGGACCGGTTTTCCCGCGATCGGCACCAACTGTTTGGCGATGGCGTGACTGAAGGGGCGAAGCCGGGTAGCCGAGCCGCCCGCCAGCACGAGTGCCTTCATGGATATTCGTCCCTTCCGTCGTGTGACCGAGACTAACCACGGGGCCGGGTCCGGCACTTCTCGCAGAATGGCGCCGGCGGGCACTCGGGAGGATGCCGGGCCGTTCCGGGCCGCCGAGAATTCGGGGAAGGCCCGCGGCCACGAAAGGAAACCGAGAGCGATGGACGAGACGTACACGGCGGAATTCGCCGAGATCTACGAACCCTTCTACCGGCTCCGGGGAAAGGACTGGACGGCCGAGGCCGAATACCTCGTCAAGCTGATCCGGGACAGATCGCCGGGGGCGCGGTCGCTGCTGGACGTCGGCTGCGGCACCGGCGCGCACCTGGAGACGTTCGACAAGCTGCTCGACCACGTGGAGGGGCTGGACGTCGCCGCGCCGATGCGGGACGTGGCCAGGCGGCGGCTGCCGCACGTCACGGTGCACGACGGCGACATGCGCGACTTCGACCTCGGCCGCCGCTTCGACGCGGTGACGTGCATGTTCAACGCGATCGGCTACATGGAGAGCGTGGGCCAGCTGCGGGCCGCCGTGCGCGCGATGGCGCGGCACGTGGTCCCCGGCGGGGTGCTGGTGGTGGAGCCGTGGCGGTTCCCGGACAAGTTCGTCGACGGGCATCCCGTGGCGGAGGCGGGGCACCCCGACGGCCGTGCCATCGCCCGGGTGTCGCACTCGGTGCGCAGCGGCCGCGCCATCCGCATGCAGGCCCGCTACCTGGTGGGCGAGCCCGGCGGGATCAGGGAGTTCACCCAGGTCCACCGGCTGCGGCTGTTCACCGAGAACGAGTACCTGACCGCCTTCGCGTCCGCCGGCTGCCCCGCCGAGTACCGGGAGGACGACCTGACCGGGCGGGGCCTGTTCATCGGCGTCCGCCGGTAGCCCGGCCGCCGGACCCGGTCCCGGTGCTCGGGCCCGCGCTCAGGGCCCGAGCGCCGTCAGCCGCACCCCGTCCAGCGTGCCGTCGTCGTCCAGGGAGCCGTCGCCGTCCAGGGAGCCGTGGCCGGCGGCCGCCTCCTCGGCCTTCAGCGGCTCCCACCAGGCCCGGTTCGCGCGGTACCACTCGACCGTCGCCGCCAGCCCCACGTCCAGGCCCACCTGCGGCGCGTACCCGAGCTCCTCGCGGATCTTGGTGATGTCCAGCGAGTAGCGCAGGTCGTGTCCGGGCCGGTCGGCGACGTGCTCGACCATCTCCCAGCCCACGCCGCACGCCTCCAGCAGCCGCGCGGTCAGCTCGGCGTTGGTCAGCTCCGTGCCGCCGCCGATGTGGTAGATCTCGCCGGGGCGCCCGGACCGCATGACCATCTGGATGCCGCGGCAGTGGTCCGACACGTGCAGCCAGTCCCGCACGTTGGCGCCGGTGCCGTACAGCGGGACCGGCACGCCGTCCAGCAGGTTGGTGACGAACCGCGGGATCACCTTCTCGGGGTACTGGTAGGGCCCGTAGTTGTTGCTGCACCGCGTGACCACCACGTCCAGGCCGCGGGTGCGGTGCCAGGCGAGCGCGACCAGATCCGAGGCGGCCTTGGACGCGGCGTAGGGCGAGGTGGGGTTCAGCGGGGTGTTCTCGGTCCACGAGCCGTGGTCGATCGAGCCGTACACCTCGTCGGTGGACACGTGCACGAACCGTCCCACGCCGTGCCGCTGCGCGGCCTCCAGCAGCACCTGCGTGCCGAACACGTTGCTGCCCACGAACGGGCGCCCGCTGCGGACCGAGCGGTCCACGTGGGACTCGGCGGCGAAGTGCACGATGACGTCGTGGCCGCGGACGACGTCGTCCACCGCGAACGGGTCGCGGATGTCGCCGTACACGAACCGGTAGCGGGGGTGGCCCGCCACCGGGTCCAGGTTCCGCGGGTTGCCCGCGTAGGCCAGGCGGTCCAGGACGGTGACGTGCGACCCCGCCGACCCGGGCAGTTCCTCCCGCAGCGTCGCCCGCACGAACTCCGAGCCGATGAATCCGGCGCCTCCGGTGACCAGAATCCTCATCGCGGCGATCCTCCGGCGACCGGTCGCTTGGTCTGCGTCTCCATTCGTCCATCATCGGCGCGTTCGCGAAACGGCGGCATCTCCTCGACTGCGCAGATCACGCGCACATCACGGACGACCCGCCGGAAAATGCGCGGTAGCGGACATGAGAACCGGGCGGGACTCCCGCTCCGTCGTCCCGCCCGGTCGCCTCACCGGTGTCAGCCGCCGGTGCCGGGAACCGCCCGGCCCCGCCGGACCTCGGTCACCGCGGACCGGCCGCGGCGTCCGAACCGACGCCCGCGTCCTCGGCCTCGGCCGCCTCGTCGCCGCCCTCCTGGCTCCCGGTCGGCGGGATGTGCCGGAACATGACGGCGCTGAACACCGCGAGCGCGGCGAAGATGACGCCCGAGACGATCGCGACGGTGCCGAGGCCGTCGGCGAACGCGTCGCGGACGGTGCCGAGGAACTGCCCGCCGAGCGGCTGCGGCAGCCCCTCGGCCACCGACACCGCCGCCGCGATGTTGTCCTCGGCGATGTCGGCCGAGTGGGGCGGTACCGCGCCGGGCACGTTCCCCGACAGCTCGCTGCGGTACACGAAGGTGGCGAGGCTGCCGAGCATCGCCACGCCCAGCGCCATGCCCAGCTCGCCGCTGGCCTCGGAGATGGACGAGGCCGAGCCCGCCTTCTCCGGCGGGGCCGCGCCGAGGATCAGCGCGGTGCCGAGGCCGGACGGCAGGCCCACCCCCAGCGCCATGATCGCGTACCCGATCCACAGCTTGACCAGCTGGTCGGGCCCGTCCACCTGGGACAGCACGGCGTACCCGACCGTGCCGATCAGCAGTCCGGCGGTGAAGACGTAGCCGGGCCGCACGCGGGCGGCCAGCGCGGTGCCGGTGCCGATGGCGAAGATCATGATGAGCGTGGACGGCACCAGCCACAGGCCCGCCTTGATCGGCTCCAGCCCCTCGACGCTCTGCAGGTGCTGGGCGATGAGGAAGTAGGTGCCGCCCTGCAGCATCGGGACCAGCAGGCCGACGAACAGCGCGGCGCTGAACGTGCGATTGCGGAACAGGCTCATGTCCACCAGCGGGCTGGCGAGCCCGCGCTGGCGGATGACGAACACCGGCACGAACGCGACGCCGACCAGGATCGTGACGACGGGCACCGCCGCCCAGCCGTCCTTGGCCAGCTCCTTGAGGCCGTAGACGATGGGCAGGATGGCCAGCAGCGACAGCAGCACGCTGACCATGTCCAGGCGGCCGGCGTCGGGGTCGCGGTACTCCGGCAGCAGGATCGGGCCGACCACGACCAGCAGCACCATCACCGGAACGCCCAGCAGGAACACCGAGCCCCACCAGAAGTTGTCGAGCATCGTGCCGCCGACGACGGGACCGAGCGCCATGCCGCCCATGAAGCACGACATCCAGGCGGCGATCGCCATCCCCGATTCCTTGGGGTCCTTGAACATGTTGCTGATCAGCGCCAGCGTCGAGGGCATCAGCGTGGCGCCGGTGATGCCCATGATCGCCCTGGTCGCGATGAGCATCTCGGCGCTGGTGGAGAACGCGGCCACGACCGAGGCCACGCCGAACAGCGCCGCGCCGATCAGCAGCAGCCGGCGGCGGCCGATGCGGTCGCCGAGCGTGCCCATGGTGATCAGGAAGCCGGCCACCATGAAGCCGTAGATGTCGGCGATCCACAGCTGCTGGGTGCTGTCGGCGCCCAGGTCGGTGCTCAGGTGCGGGATGGCCAGGTAGATCACGCTGAAGTCGAGTGACAGCAGCAGCGTGGGCAGGGCCAGGACGATCAGCCCGATCCACTCGCGCCGTCCGGCCTTGGGGCCGGAGGCGGTGGCGGCACTGGGGTCCATCTGCGGTTCCTTCCTCGAAGCGTACGGGCGTACGAGCCGGTCCGGCGGCACCCGCGCGCGCCGCCGGCGGAGGTTCCGGCGGCGGCGTCCCGGTCTGGCGCCTCCGCAGCAGAGGTCGGAGCGGACGGGCCGGTTTCGACATCCCCGCGAGAATTCGCGGGCGTCTCGGCACCGGCCGGTGCGACGCGGCGCGTCCGGGCGGTCGCGCAGCGGCAGGTGCGCACGGGGGGAGTAGTGCGCGCGGTCCCGCCGTGGCGACAGTGGTGGCGGAGGGATGATTCAAGTGATCAACGTGTTCCAGCCCTCACTGGGCGAGCGGGAACTGTCGGCCGTGCGCGAGGTGTTCGAGAGCAACTGGATCGGCAAGGGCTCGCGGGTGGCGGCGTTCGAGGCGGCGTTCGCCGAGCACGTCGGGGTCGCCCGGGAGCAGGTCACGTCGGTGAACTCCTGCACCGAGGCCACCTTCCTGGCGATGCGGCTGCTGGACGTCGGGCCGGGCGACGAGGTGGTGCTGCCGACGGTGAGCTTCGTCGGCGCGGCCAACGCGGTCGCCGCGGCCGGGGCGCGCCCGGTGTTCTGCGACGTGGACCCGCGCACGCTGAACGCCACCGTGGACGGCGTGGCGGCCCGCCTGACGCCGGCGACCAAGGCGGTGCTCCCGCTGCACTACGGGGGTCATCCCGGGCAGATCGCCGAGATCGCCGAGCTGTGCCGGGACCGCGGCCTGTTCCTGGTGGAGGACGCGGCGAACGCGCAGGCGTCCCGCGTCCACGGGCGGGCCTGCGGCACCCTCGGCGACATCGGCGTGTGGAGCTTCGACCACGGCAAGATCGCGGTGTCGGTGGACGGCGGCATGCTGTACGCGCGCGATCCCGAGCTGGTCGAACGGGCGACCAAGCTGGCCTACTTCGGCCTGGAGCAGACCAGCGGCTACGACCAGGCGATGCGGTCGCGCACCCGCTGGTGGGAGTTCGAGATCTCCTCGTTCTCCCGCCGTTCCATCATGAACGACGTGCTGGCCGCGGTCGGGCACGTCCAGCTCGGCAGGCTGGGCGAGTTCCTGTCCCGCAGGCGGGAGGTCGTCGCGGCCTACGACGAGGCGCTGCGCGAGGTGCCGGGCCTGCTGATCCCGCCGCCGCTGCCCGAGGGGCACGAGAGCTCCTACTACCTGTACTGGGTGCAGATGGACCCGGGCGTCCGCGACTCGGTCGCCAGATATCTGTACGAGCGCGGCATCTACACCACGTTCCGGTACCCGCAGCTGCACAAGGTGCGGGCGTACCAGGCCGGGGACGGGCGCTTCCCCGGGGCCGAGCGGGCGGCGGGCGCCACCCTGTGCCTGCCGCTGCACCAGGCGCTCAGCGACGACGACGTGTCGCTGGTCATCACCACGCTCATCGAGGCCATGGACGTCCACCGCGGTGCGTCCGGCGCCCCCGCGTCAGGTGAGCAGGCGTCCGGTGAAAAGGTCGCGTGAACTCGCCGTCGCGGGCGCCGTCGAGCTGATCCGGCCGGTCTTCCGCGACCACCGGGGGTCCACCGTCGCGCCGTTCCAGCAGTCGGCGTTCCGGGAGGCCACCGGACGGCCGCCGTTCCGGGTGGCGCAGACGTACCTCAGCGTCTCCGCGCGCGGCGTGGTCAGGGGCGTGCACTACACCGCGACGCCGCCCGGCGGCGCCAAGTTCGTCACCTGCGTCCGCGGCGGCGCGCTCGACATCGTCGTCGACCTGCGGGTGGGCTCCCCCACGTTCGGACGGCACGCGGCCGTGCGGCTCGACGCCGACGAGGGGCGCGCGGTGTACCTGCCCGTCGGCGTCGGCCACGTGTTCGTCGCGCTGGAGGACGACACCGTCATGTCGTACCTGCTGTCCACCGAGTACGCGGCCGCCGACGAACTGGCCGTCGCGCCGCTGGACCCGCGGCTGGGCCTGCCGATCCCCCCGGACGTCAGCCCCGTCGTGTCGGCCCGGGACGCGGCGGCGCCGACGTTCGCCGAGGCGGCCGAGGCCGGGCTCCTCCCGGACTACGGGCGGTGCCTGGAGGCCGAGGCCCTGGCGAACGCCGAGGCCGCACACAGTCAAGAGAGGCAGGGTGAGCCGAGTGACCGGTGACGAGCCGACGACGGGCTGCCGCGTCTGCGGCGGCACGGTCGAGCAGTGGTGCGACCTGGGACGGCAGCCGATCTCCCAGGACTTCCGCGACCCCGCCGCGACCGACCCGGAGTACTTCTTCCACCTCGCCGTGGGCGTGTGCCTGTCCTGCGCGATGGTGCAGCAGCTGGAGCAGGTCCCCAGCGAGCTGATGTTCCACGCGGACTACCCGTACCGCTCGTCCGGCTCGGAGTTCATGCGCAGGCACTTCGCCGGGGTGGCGCGGCGGCTGCTCGCGACGGAGCTGGCCGGGCCGGACCCGTTCGCCGTCGAGATCGGCTGCAACGACGGCATCATGCTCGGCACGATCGCCGCGGCCGGCGTCCGGCACCTCGGCGTGGACCCCTCGCGCCGGGCCACCGAGACCGCCGAGGCGGCGGGCGTGCGGGTGCGGGTGGACTTCTTCGACGAGGCCACGGCGCGCGAGATCCTGGCCGCCGAGGGCCCGGCCGACCTGATCTACTCGGCGAACACCGTCAGCCACATCCCCTTCCTGGGCTCGGTGTTCCGCGGGGCGGCCACGCTGCTCGCGCCGGACGGGGTCTTCGTGTTCGAGGACCGCTACCTGGGCGACATCCTCGACAACGCCTACTTCGACCAGATCTACGACGAGCACTGCTACCTGTTCGCGGTCCGGTCCGTGCAGGCGCTGGCGGCGCGCAGCGGCCTGGAGCTGGTGGGGGCCGAGCGGATCCCCGTGCACGGTGGTTCGATCCGGTACACGGTGGCGCGGGCCGGGGCCCGCCCGCCGGGGCCCGAGATCGCCGAGCTGCTGGCCTGGGAGCGCGAGCAGGGGCTGCACCGGCCCGAGCGGCTGCGGCGCTTCACCGCGCGCATGGAGCAGATCCGCGCCGACCTGGTGGACTTGCTGCGCGACCTGCGGGCCGCCGGTCACCGGGTGGTCGGCTACGGCGCCACCGCCAAGAGCGCCACCGTGACGAACTACTGCGGCATCGGCCCCGACCTGGTGGAGTTCGTCTGCGACTCGACGCCGGGCAAGCAGGGGCTGGTGACGCCCGGCATGCACCTGCCGATCCGTCCCCCCGAGTCGTTCGCCGACCCCTACCCGGACTACGCCCTGCTGTTCGCGTGGAACCACGCCGAGGAGATCATGGCGAAGGAGCACGCGTTCCGCGAGCAGGGCGGCAAGTGGATCCTGTACGTCCCCAAGGTGCACATCGTCTGACCCGGGACGGGGCCTGCCTCGGACAGGTCCGACACGGTGCGGCGGCCGCCCCACGGCGGCCGCCGTCGCTATTCGCGGTCCTTGGCGAGCCGGTCCGCCTGCGTCTGCAGATAGTGCTGTTCGGGCTGGCTGGTGGTCAGGCGGGCGGCCGTTCGGTAGCAGGCGCGGGCGCCCTCGTGGTCACCGGCCATCTCCAGCAGGTGGGCCCGGACGGCGTGCAGCCGGTGGTGCCCGGACAGCCGGTTGTCGGCGTCCAGCGGCTCCAGCAGGGCCAGGCCGGCCCGCGGCCCCCGCACCATCGCCACGGCGACGGCGTGGTTGAGGGTGACCATGGGGTTGGGGTCCAGCTCCTCAAGGATCTGGTAGAGCGCGACGATCTGCGGCCAGTCGGTGTCCTCGACGCGTTCGGCCTCGGCGTGCACCGCGGCGATGGCCGCCTGGAGCTGGTAGGGGCCGAGCCGGGCGCGGGCCAGCGTGTGGGTGATGAGGGTGATGGCCTCGTTGATGGACGCCCGGTTCCACCGGCTGCGGTCCTGCTCGGCGAGCGGGACCAGGCTGCCGTCGGGCCGGGTGCGGGCCGCCCGCCGCGCGTCGGTGAGCAGCATCAGCGCCAGCAGCCCGGCGACCTCGCCGTCGTCCGGCAGCATCGCCCGCACCGCCCGGGTCAGCCGGATCGCCTCGGCGGTCAGGTCGCAGCGCTGCAGCTCGGGACCCGAGGTGGCGGTGTAGCCCTCGTTGAAGATCAGGTACAGCACGTGCAGCACGGCGCGCAGGCGGTCCGGCAGCTCGGGCTCGGGCGGCATGCGGAACTGCGCGCCGGTCGCCCGGATGCGCTGCTTGGCGCGGCTGATGCGCTGGGCCATGGTCGACTCCGGCACCAGGAACGCCCGCGCGATCTCCGCCGTGGTCAGTCCGCCGACCGCGCGCAGCGTCAGCGCGATCTGGGACGGCGGCGTCAGGCTCGGATGACAGCACAGCAGCAGCAGCGTGAGGGTGTCGTCGTCGTGGACGAGGTCCTCGCCGAGCAGGTCGGCGTCGGCGGCCAGGGCGAGCAGCTCGTCCGGCGGGGTCCGCGAGGCGATCCGCTCCTCGCGGTGCCGGCTGGCCCGTTCGCTGCGCAGCTGGTCGGTCATCCGGCGGGAGGCGACCCTGATCAGCCACCCGGACGGGCTGTCGGGCACCCCGCGCTCGGGCCACTGGGTCGCGGCGGCCAGCAGCGCCTCCTGCACCGCGTCCTCGGCGGTCTCGAAGTTGCCGTAGTGCCGCACGAGCGCGGCCAGGACCTGCGGCGCCAGCGGGCGCAGCAGGTCCTCGATCCACCTGTCGTCGCCGCTCACATCTCCTGACCGGACATGCTCATGATCGGGTGCATCTCGACGGCGGCGAACCGGGCGCCGGGGAACCGCGCCGCGATCTCGGCCGCCCGTTCCGGGCCGTCGCAGTCCACCACGAAGTATCCCGCGAGATGCTCCTTGGCCTCCAGGTAGGGGCCGTCGGTGGTGGCCGGGACGCCGCCCCGCACGCGCGTCGTCCTGGTGCTCAGCGGGTCGCCCAGCGCCGCCCCGGCCACCAGCTCGCCGGACTCGGTGATCTCCTTGCGCAACGCCTCGAACTGCGCGGTCAGCTCCTCGCGCTCGTCCGCCGGCACCGCCAGCAGTTCCGGATCCGGCGGGGACACCGGGGAGCGCACGCTTTCCGGGTTGCTGTAGATCAAGAGCAGGTACTTCACTCTCGGCTCCCTCGGATCACGGTGGGGTACGGCGCCGCGCGGGGCGCCGCACGCCGGGCCCGGCGTGCGGCGGCTCCGGCGGCGCCGTACGGGCGGTCCGGCTCAGGCGGGCGGGCCGGCCACGCCGATCAGGTTCCCCTCCGGGTCGAGGAAATGCCCCACCGTGAACGCGCCGCCCTCGGCCGGCTCGGGGCCCATCACCCGCTTGCCGCCCAGGCTCTCGGCCTTGGCCAGCGCCTCCTCCACGCTGTCGACGCCCACGTAGAACAGCACCCGCTGCTGGTAGCCGGGGCCGCCGCCGACGCCGCCGGGGATGCCGGTGGTCCCGGTGGCCTCGACCACCTCGCCGCCCTGTACGAAGCCGTACTCGCCGGGCGCCGACACCTTCTCGGTGGCCGCGTCGCCGGTGTGGAACTCCCAGCCGAACAGGTCACCGTAGTAGCCGCGCAGCTTGCCCGGATCGCTGCCGATGATCTCGAAGTGAACCACTGGCTGTCCCATGAGGTCTCCTCCCCGCGCCGGCGCTCGCGCGACGCCGGCACGTCCCGATGCGCCCCACCCGGGCGCCTCACTGCAGAGGTCGGAGCCGGGCGGCCCGGTTCGACATCCGCCCGGGACATTTTTCGGCCGAATCCCGCGTCGCGGCCGAATCCCGGGTGACGGACGTCGTCCGGGCCGGCGCCGTCACCGGCGCACCCCGACGAACAGGCCGGGGCCGTTGGGCCTGCCGTTGGCGAGCCGCAGCGCCGGGACGAACTCGACCGAGCATCCGGCCTTGGTGAAGGCGGCCTCGTACTCGTGGCGTTCGAACAGCGTCACGTGCAGCACCTCGGTGAAGTCCGTGATGCCCTCGCGGTCGGCGACGGTGAACCGCACCTCCATGCGGGTCCGGTCGCCCTCGCGCACCGACCGGGTGATCCGGCTGATGACCCGGCCGTCGGCCTTCATCTGGTGCCCGTCGACGTAGCCGTCGATGAAGTCGGCCGGGAAGTACCACGGCTCGGCGACGAGCACGCCGCCGGGCGCCAGGTGCCCGGCCATCCGGGCGATCGCGGCCCGCAGGTCGTCCGCGGTGGGCATGCAGGCCACCGAGTTGCCCACGCAGACCACCGCGTCGAACGTCCGGCCGAGGTCGAACCGGCGCATGTCGCCCGCGTGCAGCGGCACCCCCGGCAGCCGCGACTCGGCGACCCGCCGCATGGCGTCCGCCAGCTCCACGCCGGCCACGTCGTCGAAGATCTCGCGGAAGGTCTCCAGGTGCGCGCCGGTGCCGCAGGCGACGTCGAGCAGCGAGCGCGCGGCGGGCGCCCGGTCGCGGACCATCCCGGCCAGCGCCCGCGCCTCGGCCGCGAAGTCCTTGCCGCGGTCGCGGAACACCAGGTCGTAGAACTCGGCGTGGCCAGGTCCGTACTGCATCACGACTCCCCGCGGGCGTGCTCGGCGATCAGCTTCTCGAACACCCGCACGGTGTCGTTGGGGCCCGGCACGGCGAAGTGCTCGTCCCGCAGCCGGGCCGCGTTCTCGGCCATCGCCGGGTCGGTGAGCGCCTTGACGAGGTGGTCGTGCAGCAGGTCGGCGGTCACCTGGTCGGCGTCGGCGACGTAGGCGCCGGCGCCCTGCTCCTCCAGCCCCTTGGCGAGGGCGACCGGCCCCCACCACTTCTCGCTCCAGTAGATGTTGGGCACGATCAGCTGCGGGACGCCGTGCTCCAGCGCGGCCGTCATGGGCCCGTAGCCGCCGTGGTGCACGATCGCCGAGCACGTCGGCATCAGCACGTTCAGCGGGACGAAGTCCACGGGGCGGACGTTGTCCGGGATCGCCGACGCCGTCGCCAGCTGCTTGTCGTCGAACGTGGCGATGATCTCGGCGTCCAGGTCGGCGACCGCCTCGAACAGCGTGTCGATCGAGGCGGAGTGGCCGAACCCCAGGTCCCGGTGGGAGATGCCGAGGGTCAGGCAGACGCGCGGCCGGTCGGGGCGCCGGTACATCCACTCCTCGACGGTGTGCGGGCCGTGGTACGACACCGGACGCGTCGGGAGGTAGTGGACGTCCGTGGGCCGCCACGTCCAGGGCGGCCACCCGATGACCGTCCACCGGCCGAGCACGACCTCCTCGTCGAACGCGCAGCCGTACCGTTCCAGGATCGGCTCCAGCCAGTCGCGCAGCGGGTCGGGCCGGCCGTCGCTGCGGTGGAGCCCGCCGTGCGCGCCGTAGCAGTCGGCCCGGATCTGGGCGGGGGTGTCGGCGCCGAACAGCATGCGGGCGTCCGCCGCGCCGCTGGCGCGGGCGGCCACCGCCCCGCAGTACATGAACGGGTCCCTGATGATCACGTCGGGGCGCCAGTCGCGGGCGAACCGCACCAGGTCCTCGAAGGTGTCGTCGTGGTTGAACAGGGTGCGGCCGCCGAACGCGGTCGTCTCCAGCTCGGCGAACGGGTCGTCCCTGGTGTAGTCGGTCTGCGGCGGCCGCCGCACCGGCAGGCCGGACCGGTCGGGCCCCCGGTCGGGTTCGGCCTGGTCCATCATCACGTCGAGCGGGATCGTGGTGCCGACCGGGATGCCGGTCAGCCCGGTCTCGGCGATGGCGTCGACCATCTCCGGCGGCGCCGCCACCCGCACGTCGTGGCCCGCGTTGCGGAACGCCGTCGCCAGCGGCACCTGCACGTACAGATGTGACTTGAAGGCGGCTGTCACGAACAAAACGCGCATCGAAGTCCTCTTCGTCGAGACGCCGCACATGCCGCGCGGCGCGGCCCGCGGTCACCACGAGCGTCGCAGCGCCCCGGGGCGCGCGCATCTTCGCCGTTGCGCTGCCGATGACCGCATTCCAGGAGGTGCCGGGCGGTACGGGCCGTGTGACGATGCCGCTGTCCGCCGACGGGACGGATCGGAGGGGTGGCGATGGGTGAGACCCGCTGGAAGGTCCACGTGGACCGGGACGCGTGCGTGTCGTCCGGCAACTGCGTCGCGCTGGCCGCCGAACGGTTCGAGCTGACCGACGACGGCGCGCGTCCGCTGCAGGAGATCCTGGTGGCGGACGAGGCCGTCGTGGAGGCCGCCGAGGCGTGCCCGATGGAGGCCATCACGGTGGTCGACGCGGCCGATGGCTCCGAGGTCGCGCCGTAGGCGCGCCGGCGCCCCGGCGGCCGGTCCCTGCCCACCGGCCGGTCCCCGGGCGGCGGCTAGCCCCTGAGGGAGCGGAAGAAGGTCCGGACGTCGTCGACCAGCAGCGCGGGCTGCTCCATGGCGGCGAAGTGGCCGCCCCGGTCGAACTCGGTCCAGTGCACGATGGTCGGGATGTCGCGGTCGGCGAGCCGGCGGATCGGCACCAGCATGTCGTGCGGGAAGACCGCGACGCCGACGGGGACGGTGATCGGCGGGACGGTGCCCGGGGCGGCGGCGAACTGCTCGCGGACGTACTCGTAGTAGAGCTGGGCCGACGACCCGGCGGTGCCGGTCAGCCAGTAGAGCATGACGTTGGTGAGCAGCTGGTCGCGGTCGACCGCGTCCTCGGGCACCGACGCCGAGTCGGTCCACTCCCGGAACTTCTCCACGATCCAGGCCAGCTGCCCGACCGGCGAGTCGGTGAGCGCGTAGGACAGCGTCTGGGGACGGGTGGCCTGCAATTTGAAATAGCCGTTGAGTTCGCTGTCGAAACGCGCGAGGACGGCCGCCTTCCGCTGGTCGCGTTCGTCCAGCCCGGCCAGTTCCTCCGGGTCGCCGGACGGCATCGTGATGAGCATGTTGGTGTGCACGCCGACGACGTGCGCGGGATCGGTCCGGCCGAGTTCCAGCGAGATCAGCGAACCGAAGTCGCCGCCCTGCGCGCCGTACCGGTCGTAGCCCAGCCGCCGCATCAGCTCGGCCCACGCGCGGGCGATCCGGCCGATGTTCCAGCCGGGCTCGCGGGGCGGCGCGGAGAACCCGTATCCGGGAATCGACGGGATCACCAGGTGGAAGGCGTCGGCGGGGTCGCCGCCGTGCGCGCGGGGGTCGGTGAGCGGGCCGGCGACCTCCAGGAACTCGGCGACCGAGCCGGGCCAGCCGTGCGTGAGGACCAGCGGCAGCGCGTCCGGCTCGGGCGAGCGCACGTGCAGCAGGTGCACGGCGACGCCGTCGATCTCGGTGCGGAACTGCGGGAAGTCGTTCAGCCGCGCTTCGGCCCGGCGCCAGTCGTACTTGTCGCGCCAGTACTCGGCCAGCTCCCTCAGGTAGCCGGGCGGCACGCCGCGCTCCCAGCCGGCCACCGGCGGGTCCGCCGGCCAGCGGACGGCGTCCAGCCGCCGCCGCAGCTCGTCCAGGTCGGCCTGCGGAATCTCGATCCGGAACGGTTCCACGAAAAGCCCTCCTTTTCCCGGGCATGCGCACCGTCCCCGTCGGGCAGGCGCATCGATCAACTCGAAATGACGCTAACCCAGGGCCGAACAACAATAAAGGGAAAGCCGGTGCGGACCACCGGATCCGGCAACACCGAAGAAGGCATTCTCCGAGATGAGAGAAATGACACGGCGCACCTACGGTCTGTATTGAATCAACGCCGAAATGCCTCATGGGAGGATTCGATGGAAAGCCGCTGCCCCGTCGTCCTCGACACCACGGGTCGGGACGTGCACGCCGAGGGCCGCGTCCTGCGCGAGCAGGGCCAGGTCGCTCGGGTGGAGCTCCCACAGGGGGTCCAGGCATGGACGGTCGTCGGCCACGACCTCGCCATGCAGCTGCTGACCGATCCGCGGGTCTCCAAGAACCCCCGCCAGCACTGGCCCGCCTGGATCAACGGCGAGATCGGCCAGGACTGGCCGCTGTCCAGCTGGCCGTCGATGGAGAACATGACCACGGCCTACGGCGCCGAGCACGCGCGCCTGCGCAAGCCCGTCGTCAAGGCCTTCACGCCGCGCCGCATCCGGTCCATGCAGCCCTACGTCGAGCAGACCGTGGCCCGGCTGCTGGACGACCTGGCCGCCTTCCCGCCCGGGGAGCCGGTGGACCTCAAGCGCAACTTCTCCTACCGGCTGCCCGCCGCGATCATCTGCGACCTGTTCGGCATCCCCGAGGAGCACCGCGCGGACATCCTGCGCGGCGGCGAGGTGACCACGGACTCCTCCATCACCCCGGAGGAGGCCGAGGCCAACGTCCGGATGTGGACCCAGCAGTTCCAGAACCTGATCGACGCCAAGCGGAAGTCGCCGCAGGACGACCTGACCACCGACCTGATCCACGCCGAGAAGGAGGACGGCGTGGGGCTGAGCGACTCGGAGCTGATCGGCACGCTGTTCGTGGTGCTGGGCGCCGGGTCGGAGACGGTGATGAACCTCATCACCCACGCCGTGCACAAGCTGCTGACGCACCCCGAGCAGCGGGCGATGGTCGAGGACGGCCGCGCCACCTGGGAGGACGTGATCGAGGAGACGCTTCGGGCCGAGTCGCCGATCAACATGCTGCCGCTGCGCTTCGCGGTGGAGGACATCGAGGTCGACGGCGTCACGATCAAGAAGGGCGACCCCATCCTGATGGGCTACGCCGCCGTGGGCCGTGACCCGGCGGTCCACGGCGACACCGCCGACAAGTGGGACATCACCCGCGCCGACAAGGAGCACCTGAGCTTCGGCCACGGCACCCACTACTGCTTCGGCGCGCCGCTGGCCCGGCTGGAGGCGCGGATCGCCCTGCCCGCCCTGTTCGAGCGGTTCCCCGACCTGACGCTGGCCGTGGAGGACCACGAGCTGGAGCCGCAGGGCACGTTCATCATGAACGGCTGGAAGACGCTGCCGGTCTACCTGACGGCCAAGGCCGCCGCGCACAGCCGCTGACCCTCGACGCCATCCCGGTCGGGCGCCCCGCCCGACCGGGATGGCCGCGTTTCCGTACAGAGATCCGACGAACGCACACAGACCCGACGAAAGGGATGGAGGTTCCCCCGTGCAGACAGTGGTGGTGCAGTACCGGACGCGGCCGGAGGCCGCCGACGAGAACCAGCGGCTCATCGAGCAGGTGTTCGCCCAGCTCGCCGCCGACCGGCCGGACGGGCTGCGGTACGCGGCCTTCCGCCTGGCCGACGGCGTGACGTTCGTGCACGTGGCGGTGGTCGAAGGCGACGCCAATCCGCTGCCGGAGGTGGCGGCGTTCAAGGAGTTCCAGCGCGACATCGCCGGCCGCTGCGCCGAACCGCCGTCGCCGCAGGGGGCCTCGGTCGTCGGCGCGTACCGGTTGCCGTTGGAGTGACGCTTCGCGTCCCCCGCGAACACGCCGGAGGGATCGCCACGCCCGCACAGGCGGACGTGGCGATCCCTCCGGGTTTCTAGGCCGGCCTCCCCACGTGGCGGGCCGCCGTGAAGGCGGCCCAGGAGGCCAGCTCCACCAGGGACGCGTCGTCGCATCCGCCCTCGCGTACCTCCTCGACCACCCGGGCGTCGACCTGGTAGGACGCCATGGCGGTCAGCAGCGCCAGCCGTCCGGCCGGCCGGTCGGCGTCCGGCAGCCCGGCCAGCGGCCGTTCGGTCCAGGATCGGCCGAGGCCGGGCGGCGCGCCGTCCCAGTCCGCCAGCTCGGCCGCGACCATCTCCCGCACCGCGGCCGGGACCGAACGCCCGCCCGCCGCGTCGACCACGGCCGCCGCCCGCGCGAAGGCGTCCGCCACCGTGGGCGCGCCCGCCGCCCAGGACATGTCGCCGGGCGGCGGGGCGGCGGGCAGCAGGGGCAGCGAGGCTCCGGGCTCGCGGTGCCGCAGCGAGTTCGGCCGCAGGGAACGGCCGATCACCCGCATCAGCCCGCCCCGCGCCCGCGCCGGCAGGCCCGGCGGGAACGGGGACTCGCCCAGGAACACGTTGACCATCCGGTTGAGGTAGTGGAACACCACCGCGACCCCGGCCAGTTCGCCGGCCTCGGCGGCCGGCAGCGGCAACGGCCGCCGCCCCGGCCCGCCGAGGTCCCGCGCCCAGGTCGCGACGGCGCGGACGCGCGGATCGGCGACCGCGTCGAGACGCCCCTCGGCGACGGCGGCGGCGTCACGCCCGCGCACCAGCCCGTACAGCGTCATGCCGTGCACGTCCACGCAGTACGGGCACCGGTTGCCGAGCGACACCGCCGCCGCGACCGCCTCCTTGGCCGCCCGGTCCGCCCGCCCGGTGGCGACGAGCGTCTCCCGCAGCGTCATCCACACGGCCGCCAGGACGTCCGGCACGGGGGAATGCAGGATCACCGGCGGCGCGAGGATGCCGAACTCCCGCTCCACCTGCGCGTACACCTCGGCCACCCGTCCCCGCGCCGCGTCGTGGCGCACCACGCGGACGTGACGGACCTGCTCCTGGGCGCCCTTACGGGCGGCCCGCGCGAACAGCGTGCTCATCGGGACCGCCCGCTGCGTCAGCCGCGCGCCAGGCCCGGCACCAGCGGCGCGGTCGCGCGGCGCCCGGCGGTCTCGCCGCTCGGGGCGGGGGCGCCGTAGGTGACCGGGACGCCCCGGTCGCGCGCGGCGCCCACGATGCCGGGCATCGCGCGCTCGGCGAGCGCGGCGATGGTCATCGCGGGGTTGACCGTCAGCGCGCCCGGCACGGCCGAGCCGTCGGTGACGAAGATGCCGGGATGGCCGCGCAGCTCGTGCCGGTCGTCCAGCGCGGACGTGGCCGGGTCGTCGCCGATGCGGCAGGACGCCAGCGGGTGCACGGTGTAGGCGCCCACCACGTCGTTCGTCCACGGCATGACCCTGCCCAGCCCGGCGCCCTCGATGATCTTCCGCACGGCGGCGTCGGCCTCGGTCCAGCCGCGGATGGTGTTGGCGGTGGGGTGGTAGCGCAGGCTGCCGCGGCCGAGCATCTGCTGGGAGATGCGCATGGCGTTGCCGGTGGCGGGCGGCGGCCCGAACACACCCTCGTTGTCGTCCTCGGACATGATGAAGATGGTCAGCCACGACTGCCAGCGCTTGAGCATCTCCTTCTTCTCCACGCCGAACCAGGACGGGCCGGACGCGTCCGGCACCTGGGCGAGGATGGTGCCGAGGCCGGGCGGGAAGTACAACTGCTCCAGCGAGAACCGGGAGTACTCGGGCAGGGAGCCGTCGAGCCGGTCCCAGTTGGCCACGACGGGCCCGCGGCCGATCTGGTTGGCGGCGTAGGCCAGGCCGTCGCCGCGTTCCAGCCCCAGCACGTCGCGCACCGCGTCCTCGTCGATGACGGCGGTGTTGAGCCGTTCCCCGTTGCCGGAGAAGTACCGGCCGACGGCGTGCGGCATGCGGCCGAGCGCCGCCTCGGACCGCTGCAGGATGACCGGGGTGGCACCCGCGCCCGCCGCCAGGATCACGATCTTGGCGTCGATCGCGCCGCCGGCGGAGCGGATCCGGTAGTCCTCCTCGTCGATGAGGTCGTAGTGCACCCGGTAGCCGCCGTCGTCGGTGCGGGACAGGTGCTGCACCTCGTGCAGCGGCCGGATCTGCGCCCCGTGGGCGAGCGCCGCGGGGAGGTAGTTGAACAGCAGCGAGCGTTTGGCGTCGAACCGGCAGCCCGCCATCATCCAGTTGCAGTTGGTGCACATCTCGGTGTCGATGGCGACAGGGACGGGGTTGGCCGTGTGACCGGCATGGTGGCACGCGGCCGCCCACAGGCCGCCGGCGTAGGTGACGTCGTCCCAGTCCTGGCGGGTGACGGGCATCGCCTCGGCCACCCGGTCGTACCAGGGTTCGAGGGTGTCCCGGTTGATGTCCTTCGGCCACATCCTGCGGCCGATCCCGCCGCGCCGTTCGAACACGAACCGCGGGGCCCGGGGCATCGCGGCGAAGTAGACGACGCTGCCGCCGCCCACGCAGTTGCCGCCGAGCACGCTCATCCCGTCGCCGACCACGAAGTCGAAGATGCGCGTGTAGGACGAGCCGAGCTTGAAGTCGTGCTCGAAGTCCTTGCCCTCCAGCCAGGGGCCGCGTTCGAGCACGACCACGCGGGCGCCCCCGGCGGCCAGGTGGTAGGCGGCGATGGCGCCGCCGAACCCGCTGCCGACGACGAGGACGTCGGTCTTCTCCACAGCGGTCATGCCAGGCTCCCCGATTCGGTGGTGGCGGGATGGGTGTCGGCCAGCTTCCGGCCGTAGCCGTACTGCGGGAACCGCCACAGCCCGTCGCCGTCCGGGTCGGCCAGTCCCATGGCGGCGATGCCGGGGTGTCCCGCGGCGATCGCGTCACGGGTGTGCATGTGCGCGGCGGAGTCGAACGCCATGTTGCTGAACAGCGCGAGCGACACCCAGATCTCCTTCTCCGGGTGGCCGGGCGCCAGCAGTGCCCGCGCCAGCGCGGTCCGCTCGGCGAACGGCAGCGCCACGAACGGCGGGACCTGCTCGTCCAGGGTCAGTCCGCGGACCTCGGCGTGCGTGCGGGCGTGCGCGTTCAGCAGGCGGGCGAGCTCGTCCAGGCCGTCGCTCACGCCCGTGGCGGACCACTCCAGCAGTTCCAGGGCGCCGGCCGCCACGGCGCCGGGACCGGGCGCCGCCCCGGCCACCGCGCGGTCCGCCGGCCAGCGTTTCTCACCGGGGACGATCGTGTCGGCGAACGCCTCGATCGTCATGTTCCGCGCCTGCGCGTCGGTCTGGGCATCCGATGGCACGGTGACACCTCCTGTCGTCGGCAAGGGAAAGCACGCTCGGGTCGCTCCGCCGGGTGGCCGGGCCACCGCGGCGGGTTCGGGTCAGCAAAGAAGGGGACGATCGCGATCACTTGACCGGCCATGGCGGTTCCGCCGGGAATTCGCCTGCCCTGTCTCCCCAGGTCCCATGGTCGAAGGCGCCCGCAACGCCCGCATCTCTGAGCGTGCCGTCGCCGCGCGGCGACCGTCCGCGCACGTCAGCCCGCGTGCGCGCGGCCGGCGGCGGACGCGGCGCGCGACGCCGTTCGGCCGGTTTCGACCGGGAGGATCCGACCGATCGGCGGCCCGCCGAGGAGGGAACGCACCAGCCCTTGACAGGAGCCGGTCAGCACGAGAAAACCGGCACCTCTATACCTTTACACCGAGCGCTGTTATAAGATCACGTTTCCCCGATCACAACTGGGAAGAGAGCAGCTCACGGCATGCAGGAACGCGCGGCCCAGACCAGACGCACGATCTTGACAGCAGCCGCCGAGCTCTTCGAGGCTCGCGGATACCAGGGCACCCGGCTCCAGGACGTCGTGGCGGGCCGCTCGGTGAGCAAGGGCGCTCTGTACTTCCACTTCTCCTCCAAGGAGGAACTGGCCGCCGCGGTCATCCGGGAACAGCGCGACCTGCTGCCCAAGATGGCGGCCACGCTGCGCCCGTCCCACCCGCAGGCCATCAGGCTGCTCATCGAGATGTCGCAGCGGATCGTGGAACATCTCGGCGGCAACCCGATGACCCGGGCCAGCACCCGGCTGGCCTGCGAGCGCGACCAGATCGGCCCCTCGGCGCCGGTGCTGTTCGACCCCTGGATCGCCAGCATCGAGCGGCTGTTCGACGAGGCCAAGGCGCAGGGCGACATGATGCAGGAGATCGACTCCCGGGTCGTCGCCGAGTTCATCGTCTCGGCCCTGTCGGGGATGCAGCGCCGGGTGCGCGCGGGCGAGACCGAGCTGGACCTGCGGCGGTTCAACGCCACGATGTGGCGGCTGATCCTGCCCGGCCTGCTGCGCCCGGAACGCAGGACGGACGTCATGAAGTATCTCGACACCGTCGACGCCGGGTAGCCGCCCGGACACGTTGTCAACGGGAGGAAACGCAACTGTCACTGCCTCTTTCGGCCACGTGACGGCATGACGGCCGTTTCCTCCGCGTCCCGGCGCACCACACGCCCCACATCGACACCGTGTGTAACGCGTCGGACACTCCGCCTTGACCCGTTCCAGCATCACCGAAGTATTGCCAAAAGCCGGACCGCGGGTATCTTTTGGACTTGATCGCCCCAGTCGGGTCGTCGGAGGGCACCGGCGGCTCAGCGCTCCCTGGGCAACGCTGCGACGAACGGGGGACGAGAGATCAAGTGAAGCGGATTCACAGTCTGTGGTCCACCAGCACGCGTGCAGCTGATCCCGAAAGTCCGCCGGCGCCCACGCCCTCCGCCCCCGCCCCGACGGCCGCCGTCCTGGCGATCTCGGAACTGCGCGGCGACTTCGCCATACGGCGCGACGTCGACGAGGAACACGTGCACCGCCTGCACCAGACCGAGGAGCGCCTGCCGCCCATTCTCGTGCACCATTCGACGCTGCGCATCATCGACGGCGTGCACCGGCTGCGGGCCGCCGCACTCGGCGGCCGCCAGGAAATCGAGGTCGAATTCTTTTACGGCGACGAGGAGGACGCCTTCATCCGGGCGGTGGCGGAGAACACCCGGCACGGGCTGCCGCTGCCGCTGGCCGACCGCAAGGCGGCGGCCCTGCGCATCCTGGCCGCCCGCCCGCACTGGTCCGACCGGGCGATCGGGCAGCGCGCCGGGCTGGCGGCCAAGACCGTCGCGGCGCTGCGTCAGCGTTCGACCGCGGATGGTCCGGAGTTGAACGCCAGAACCGGCGTCGACGGCAGGACCAGACCGATGAGCGGGGTGGACGGCAGGCTGCGCGCCGCCCAGGTCATCGACCGCCGCCCCGACGCCCCCCTGCGCGAGATCGCGCGGATCGCCGGGGTGTCCGTGGGAACCGCCCATGACGTGCGGCGCAGGATGCGCGAGGGCCAGGACCCGGTGCCCGCGGGGCTGCGCCGCGCCGCCGAGGCGGCCCGGCGGCCGCGGGACGAGGCGCTGGAGAAGGTGCGCATCGACACCACGGCGCGCGACGCGACGGCGCCCCCGGCGAAGGCGGACGAGGGACAGGACGCGCCGGTCGACCTGTCCCCGCTCCTCCAGCAGCTCACCAAGGACCCCTCCCTGCGCCAGAGCGTGCTGGGCCGCAGGCTGCTGCAGCTGCTGAACACCCGGTCGCTGACGGTCGCGGACTGGTACGTGCTCGTCGACGCGATACCGCCGCACCGCCTGGCCACCATCGCCCTCATCGCCCGCCAGTGCGCCGACAGCTGGGAGCGTTTCGCCCACACCCTCGAAGAGCGGGCGAACCCCTCCCCCTGAGACCGGCGCGCACCGCCGCGTGGGCGCCGCACCGCGCCTGCCCCCTCGAACGCACCCCGGTGGCCGGCGGACGGGCCATCGGGTTCGTCATGTCCGGGCCGGCGAACATTTGCGAATCGGCTTAACAATATGCGGTGCCGCCGCCCGCGCACCGCCACCGCATTGCGCGCAACCATTTTCCGACCAGGCGATACGCACCGCATTTTACGGACGGTGATCCGATAAACACGTTATCCCGGGCGTTCAACGCACCGGGGACTTCGGCAGATTATTTGATATGCTGACTCCCGGTCAGCCAAGCCCCCGCAATCGCGAATTCACGGCCGCACTGCTCAACGAGGCCCGCTCCCCATTCAGCCCGAGTCGACGCATGTGACGGAGAAGACCATGGGTGGCCACGCGGAAGAAAGCGTCCAGCGAGTCATCGACAGCATTCACCAGAACATCAGCGAGCCCATCACCATCGACGATATGGCGCGGACCGCGATGTTCAGCAAGTTCCATTTCACCCGCATATTCCAGCGGGCCACCGGGGTGTCGCCCGGCCGATTCCTGTCGGCGGTCCGACTGCAGGAGGCCAAACGGCTGCTGCTGTCGACCTCCCTCAGCGTGACCGAGATCAGCCACAAGGTCGGCTACAGCAGCGTCGGCACGTTCAGCTCGCGGTTCAAGAGCAGCGTGGGCCTGTCCCCGACCGCGTACCGGCAGCTGCGCGGCTTCGCCCCCAGCATCCCGGTCGACACCCACCGCTCGTCGGCGCACTCGATGAGCATCCACGGGGAGGTGTTCCAGCAGGACGACGGCGACGGGGACGGGGACGGCGCGGAGGGGACGATCTTCATCGGGCTCTTCCCGGACACCATCCCGCAGGGACGGCCGGCCCGATGTACGGTGCTCGGCGGCCCCGGACCGTTCCGGCTCGACAACGTGCCCGAGGGCGACTGGTACCTGCTGGCGCAGTCGGTGGTCCCCGGTGAGGAGTACGTCATCGGCGAGACGCCGCCGACCGTCGCCGTGCACGGGCCGCTCACCGTCCGGCACGGGCACCTGCTGCGGCCGGTGCGCATCGGGCTGCGGCCCATGCGGACCCTCGACCCACCGGTGCTACTGGCGCTGCTGGACACCCGCCGGGTCGCGCTGAGCGCCACCGCGAGCTGACCGCCCGCCGCGCCACCGCGTACGCAAAGGCCCCGGGCCGGTGAAAATCACCGGCCCGGGGCCCTTTTTTGTGGGCCCGGCCGGGCGGTGACCCGGCGCCGGGGCATGGGGACGCCCGGAGGCACGCGGCCTCCGGGCGGCTGTCAGATCGTCGTGACGTTCATCTTCAGGCCGCCGCGGATGCGCAGCGACAGCATCGGCTCCGGGACGACGCGGTGGCCGGGCGCGTGGGTGAGCCGCAGCTCCCGCACCACCATGGCCAGGACGAAGGTGGCCTCCATCATCCCCAGGTGGCTGCCCACGCAGAACCGGGGCCCGGCGCCGAACGGGATGTAGGCGTAGCGGGGCCGGTCCTGCGAACGCTCCGGGGCGAAACGGTCCGGGTCGAAGACGTCGGGCGCCTCCCAGAAGGCGGGATGGCGGTGCAGCGCGTACGGGGACACCAGCACGTCGGAACCGGCCGGCACCCGGTAGCCGCCGACGTCGTCCTCGGCCTGGGCCACGCGGGTGAGGATCCACACCGGCGGGTACAGGCGCATCGCCTCCTGCAGCACCATGGCCGTGTACGTCAGCCGGTTCAGGTCGTCCAGCACGGGACGCCGGTCGCCGAGCACGTCGACGGCCTCGGCGCGCAGCCGTTCCAGCACCGCCGGATTCCGGTCGAGCAGGTGGAACGTCCACCCCAGGGTGCTGGCCGTCGTCTCGTGCCCGGCCAGCAGCAGCGTCACCAGCTCGTCGCGCAGCCGGCGGCGCCCGACGGCGGGGTCGCCCTCCCTCCGGACCGACACGATGAGCCGGGACAGGGCGTCGTCGCCCTCGTCGGCGCGCGCGCCGCGTCCGGCGACCAGGTCGGCGACCACCCGTTCCAGCTCGCGCCGGGCCCGCCGGAACCGCAGCTGCCCGGGCAGCGGCAGCCACGTGGGCACCGCCCCCTGGGTGACCATCTCGAACATGGCCTGGTCCTGGACGGCCTCGAACGACGCGCCGATCGACCCGTAGGCGCTGAGGTCGGCGTCCAGCAGGGTGCGGCCGAGGACGCCGAGCGTGAGCCCGGTCATCTCGTGCACGACGTCGACCGGTCCCCCGCCCGCGCGGGCCCGCAGCCGTGCGACCAGCCCGGCCGCCTCGTCGACGATGGCGCCGGCCCGCTGGGCGATGCGCTTGTGCTGGAAGGCGGGCTGCACGGTGCGGCGCTGCTCGCGCCACAGCTCGCCCTCGCTGGTCAGCAGTCCGTCGCCGAGGGCCCGGCGGGCCTGGACCAGCCCGATCCCCTTGTGGTAGTTGCCGCTGTTGTCGGCCAGCACGTGCTTGGCGTGGTCGGGGTGGTTGAAGAAGTAGAGCCGGCGCGGCCCGATGGCCAGGCGCACCGCGTCGCCGTGCGCGGCGGCCGTGCTCATCAGGCCGAGCCGGTCCAGCGCGAGCCTGCGCAGCAGCCCGGGGGTCGCGGTCCACGAGGGCCCGGGGGGCTCCCGGCGCGCGGGGGTCGCGCGCCGGGAGCCGGTGCTCCTGCCGGTGGCGGTCATGACGTCACCTCGCCGGCGTCCGGGCCGGGGACGGCGTCCGGTGCGGGGACGGCGTCCGGTGCGGGGACGGCGTCCGGCCCGAGCCGGTGGAAGCGGCCCTGGTAGAACAGCAGCGCCTCGGGGCGGCCGGCGCCGGGCCGGTCCATCGACAGCACCCGGCCGAGGAAGATCGTGTGATCTCCGGCGTCGTGCACGTTCCACACCTGGCACTCGAACCGGGCCAGGGCGCCGCCGATCAGCGGGACCCCCGCCTGCGGGCCGATGTCGCAGTCGACGCCCTCGAACTGGGCGGCGCCGAGCGGCCGGGACAGGTCGGCGAAGTACCGCGCGATCTCCTCCTGGTGCGCGGCCAGCACCGAGACGCCGAAGTAGCCGGTGCTCAGCCGCCGGTGCATGACGGCCTGGTGGCCGATGCAGACCAGCACCAGCGGCGGGTCCAGCGACACCGAGGTGAAGGAGTTGGCCGTCATGGCGTGCGGCGTGCCGCCGCCGACGGTGACCACGGTGACGCCCGTGGCGAACTCGCCCAGCGTCCGCCGCAGCAGCCGGGGGTCCGGCGCGTCGACGGCGTCGGCAGCGGTGGCCGCGGGTCCGGTTGCCCTGGAATGGATGCTCACATCGCGCTCCCGAGCTTGACCCGCGGCTGCGGCGTGTACGGCGCCAGGGCCCGCACGAGCGACTCGGGGACGCGCGCGGGGGCGGTGCGGGTGTTGGGGCCGCGCATGCACGCCACCCGCTGGCGGCCCCGGGCGACCAGGGTCTCCAGGCCGCCGGGGTCGAGCCGCACGTAGTCGAAGCCGAACTCCAGCTGGGTCTGCGCCAGCTCGATCAGCCGCATCCGGATGGACAGCTCGTCGAACGCGGTGATCTCGGCATAGAACTCGCAGTCGACCTTCAGGGTGAACAGCTTCAGGTCGTCCCGCAGCTCGGCCAGCACCTGCGGGGCGCGCTCCTTGAGGAACAGCTCGCGGCAGCGGCCCTGCCAGCGCACGTAGTTGACGTAGTAGACGTTGCCGACGAGGTTGGTCTCCTCGAAGCCGACGGTGTGCCGGTACTCGTAGTAGTCGTGGTCGTCCATGTTCGTAGGGGGCATGGTCGGGGGCGTTGTCGGGTCGGGCATGCTCAGGTCCGTCCTTCCGCGAGGACAGCGAGGACCGTCCGCCCGGGACGGTCCCGCAGGGTGGTGGCGAGCGTCGCGACGCGCAGGGAGCCGGAGGCCAGGACGGTCCAGGCGTCCGCGCCCGCCCGTCCCGGCGCGAGGGCCAGCGGGGCGTCGGCGGGCAGCCCGGCCTTGCGCAGGCACTCGACCGCCGACCAGACGCGGGTGGCGGCGGTGTCGCGGTCGTCGCCGGTCTCGGCGGCGAGCAGCCCGGCCAGCGCGGCGTGCCGTCCGAGCAGCCCGTCCCAGTCGGTCTCCGAGCGCCCGGTCACCGTCTCGACGTCGCAGGCGGCGATGCCGTCGGCGACGACGCAGAGGGTGACCCCGGCGCCGTGGGACGCCGAGATCGTGCGGCCGTCGCCGAGTTCGGGGCGCCCGTCCGGCCGGTACCGGATCTCCGCCGGGTGCCCGAGCGCCCGCCCGGCGGCCAGCGCGGTCGCGGCCCGGCGTCCCTCGACGCCGCCGCCCGACCCGCCGTCCGAGCCGCCCGATCCGTCGTCCGGTTCGACGGCCGCCGCCACGCGCACGCCGATCCGGTCCTCCACCTCGCGTTCCAGGTAGGGGCCGAGCAGCGGGACCGCCCAGGGGCCACGGCCGTCGCCCTTGCGCACGGCGCGCAGGCGCAGGCCGTCCCACCGTTCGACGACGGCGCCGGTGGCGTCGCGCACGGCGATGTCGTAGACGTAGGTGTCGCCGTCGCGTTCCCGTTCGGTGGCGCAGTAGCGCAGGTCGCCGGTGACGTCCGGGCCCGCCGGGTGCACCCGTTCGATGCCGGACGGCAGCAGCGTCGCGTCGGGGACGCACACCTGGTTGCCGTGCATGAGCGCGTCCCGCATGCCCGGGTCGGCGAGCAGCATCGCACCGGGCAGGAACCCGGCGAACCAGCCCTGCGCCGGCTCGGCGGCCACGTCGGCGTCGACGTGGCGCGCGGCGGCCCGGTGGTAGCCGCGCAGCCGCTGGAACCGGGCGCCCTGGAACAGCACGCTGCCGTACAGCTCGGCGGCCGGGTCCAGGGACACGGCGGGCAACTCGTCGCCGACCTGCTCGGGCGGCCCGGCGGGCGGCCGGGCGCCGGAGTACACCAGCCGCGCGGTGAAGTGGTCGGCCGCGAACCCGGTCTCGGAGCTGCGGATCGCCACCCGCACCGCGTCGTCGTCGACGACCGTGGCGGCGACGCGGACGGTCGTGCTGCCCTGCGGCGGCACGACGATGGGCCGCTGGAACTCGGCGCCCTCGATGACCGGCGGGTCCTGCCGTCCGGTGACCGCCGCGGCGGCCTGCGCCATGGCCTCCATCCCGATCACGGCGGGGAACAGCAGGTTCCCGTCGAGCAGGTGGTCGGCCAGGTACGGGTCGGAGCCGGCGTTCAGCTCCACCTCGGTGACCAGCTCGACGCCGTGGTAGTGGACCAGGGGACGGTCCACGAACCGCAGCAGCGGCAGCTCGGGCCGGTCGTGCCGGACGGTGTCGATGGTGCCGGTCCGGCCGCTGATCACCACCACCGGCGGCACGTCCGGGTCGGCGACCAGCCGCCGCATGATCTCGATGCCCTGGTCGGGGGTGATCGCGGTGATGCCGTCGCGCTCCAGGCCCTCGACGACCGACAGCCGCTCGCCCATGCCGACGCCCGACCACACCGACCACTCCATGCAGACCGTCCGGCAGCCGGGGTGCCGGGCGGCGAACTCGCGGGTGAGGTCGGCGAGCCGTTCGTTGGCGGTGGCGTAGTGCGCCTCGCCGCGCAGCCCGGCCCGGCCGATGATGCTGCCGAACGTCACCAGCAGCTTCAGCCGTTCCGGCGCGACGGCGTCCAGCACCGCCCGCAGCCCGTCGATCTTGGGGGCGAGGGTGCGCCGGAACGCCTCCATGTCCAGCCCGGCCAGGCCGCCCGGCTCGTTGCGGCCCGAGCCGTGCAGCACGGCGGTGACGGGCCCGAGCGTGCCGGTCAGCTCTTCGACGGCGGCGCCGACCTGGGCGGGGTCGGTGACGTCGGCGCGCGCGTAGCGGACCCGCACCCCGGCGTCGGCCATCCGCCGCAGGTTGGCCGCCAGCTCCTCATCCTCGGCGGGGTCGGACCGGCCGAGCAGCGCCAGGGCGGCGCCGGTGTCGGCGGCGACGGCCAGCGCGCACTCGGCGGTGATGCCCTTGCCGCCGCCGGTCACCAGCAGCACGTCCGAGTCGTCCAGCGCCGGGACGGCACGCGCCGCGCGCACCGGCATCGCCCGCAGCGTGGGGACGCGCCGGACGCCCTCGGCGTCGTAGTGCGCCTCGCTGAACCCGGACGTCGCGGCGACCTCCGCCACCACCCGGTCCACCGCGTCGCCGGTGAACGGGGTGTGCACGACGGTGACGTGGAGAGCGGGCGCCTCCTGCCGCAGCGTCCTGGCCAGCGCCGATGCGCCGTGACCGTCCTGCACCAGGACGAAGCGGCTGCCCGGCCGGCCGCGCAACGCGCGCTGCGCGCCCTCCAGCGCCGGTTTCAGCTGCTCCTCGGTGCAGTCGCGGGGCAGGCACACCAGCACGCCGGTGCCGAGATCGGCGCGCTCCAGCGCCCGGCGCAGCGGCTCGGCGAGCGGATGCCCGCCGGTGGCGTGCACCTCCCACGGTCCCGCCTCGGGGGTGACCGGCAGGTCGGCCGGGATCGGCGCCTGGCCGGGGACCGCCTCGGCGGTCACGGGACGGCCCGTCAGCGGCTCCTCGGCGAGGTCGACAACGAACGAGCGCGCCCACGCGGCGGCCCCGGCGACCACGGGCGCCCGGTCGGCGTCCCCCGACCGCGCGGTCTCGGCCAGGGTGTCGAGGGCGTCGGCGAGTTCCCGCACGGTGGCCGTGGCGAAGTTCGTCGGCGCCTGCGTCACCGGCAGGCCCCGCAGCCGCGCCGCCTGGTTCATGACCTGCCCGACCGTGATGGAGCTCAGGTGCAGGTCGTCCAGGGGGCGGCTGTCGTCGGCGACGGTCTCGGGCGGCAGTTCGACCCGTTCGGCCAGCAGGCGCCGCAGCAGCTCGATGCCGGGTTCCTCCGACTCCGTGCCCGTGCCCGCGGCGGCGTCGCCGTC
>NZ_BAAAZG010000047.1:135763-337305 GCF_039536785.1 Actinomadura miaoliensis | reverse complement strand
ACGCGGGGTCGGCGGGCCGCGCGGGGGCGACCAGGTCCACCGTCGGCGCCGCCTCGCACGGGCTGGCGAAGAACGAGAACTCGGCGCCGACCTCCAGCGGCCGGACGAGCCGGCCGTGGAACAGCGCGTCCAACCGCACCGGGACACCGGTGACGAACGCGGCCGCCGCCACGCCGAGCAGTCCCCGCAGCGACTCGTCATCGGTGTCCAGGGCGAGCGCCGGCACGTCCACGATGCCCGCGGCCAGACGGCTCAGCACGCGCCCGGGACCGACCTCCACCAGCAGGTCGATGTCCTTGGCGGCCAGCTCCACCGCCTGCGCGAACAGCACCGGGTCGGTGATCTGCCGCCGCAGGTGGGCGGTCAGGTCGGTGTCCGGCGCCAGGTCCGCGCCGGTCACCGTGGACACCACCCGCCGTGTCACCGCGCCGAACCGTTCGCCGGCCAGGCCCGCCGCGAGCGCGTCGGCGGCGGGGGCGACCAGCGGCGAGTGGAAGGCGTGCGACACCGGCAGGCGGACCCAGCTCACCCCGGCCCGGTCGGCGGCGCGGCCGGCCTCCTGCAGCGCGTCCACCGGTCCGGCCAGGACGGTCTGGCCGGGGCCGTTGTACCCGGCGACCACGACGGGCAGGTCCGCCGTCAGCGCCGTCGTCGTGCCGACCGGGGCGGTCACCCCGATCATGCCGCCGGGCTCGCTGCGCTCGGTCATCGCGGCGCCGCGCACGCGGGCCACCCGCAGCAGGGTGTCCTCGTCCATCGCGCCCGCCCAGTGCAGGGCGGAGATCTCCCCGAGGCTGTGCCCGACCGCGACCTCGGCGTCCAGCCCCAGCAGGGACATGGCGCGCAGGCCCGCCACCGACCCGGTGACGATGCGCGGCTGGGCCACCGCCGTGGCCACCATGTCGCCGTCGGCGGGCAGCGCCGCCCGCTCGTACACCTCCTCGACCTCGGCGAAGCGGCGGCGCAGCGCGCCCCCGCCGGTGCCGGTGCCCGACCCCTGCCCGGGGAACAGGAAGCCGACCCGGCCGATCCCGCCGACCCGGCCGAGGAAGGTGCGGGCGTCGGGGGACGACAGGGTGGTCTCCCCCGCCTCCAGGGCGTCCAGCACCTGCCGCAGCCTGCGCTCGGCGTCCTCGGGCGAGGACACCACGACGGCGGCGCGGTGCCGCCGGTCGCGCAGCTCCCGGTGCAGGGTGGCGGCCAGGTCGCCGAGCTGCGCGTACGACAGGCGCGGCACGAACTCCACCAGCTCGGTGAGGCGGTCGCGCAGGGCCTGCGGCGTGTCGCCGTCGACCACCAGCAGCTCCACGTCCTGCGGCGAGGACGCCAGCGCCCTGGTCCGGGCGTCCACCGGCCTGCGCCGCCGCGGCCCGGCGCCGTCCAGGCCCTCCAGCACGACGTGGGTGTTGATGCCGCCGAACCCCATCGCGGTGATGCCCGCGCGCGGCGGCGCCTGCGCCGGCCACGGCTCGGCCTTGCGCAGCACCCGCAGCGCCACCGGGTCCTCCTGCAGTACCGGGTGCGGGTCGGTGCAGCCGGTCGTCGGGGGCAGCATCCCGTGGTGCACCGCCATCGCGGCCTTGATGAACCCGGCCACCCCGGCGGCGGCCTTGGTGTGCCCGATCATCCCCTTGATCGAGCTGATCGCGGCGGGCTCCACGCCGGCGCGGGCGTCCCGGCGGGCCTGCGACAGCGCCCGCAGCTCGGTCGCGTCGCCGACCTCCGTGCCGGTGCCGTGCCCCTCGAACAGCGGCACGGTGTCGATGCCGAACCCGGCCCGCTCGTAGGCGCGGCGCAGCGCCAGCCGGTAGCCGCTGACCTCGGGACGGGTGATGCCGCCCTGGCCGTCGGATGAGATCCCCCACCCGGCCACGGTCGTGTAGATCCGCCGGCCCTGGGCGCGGGCGTCGTCCTCGCGCATCAGCACGACCATCCCGCAGCCCTCGCCCGGCCAGAAGCCGTTGGAGCGGCGGTCGTAGAGCCGCATCTCCTCCCGGGCCAGCGCCCCGGTCTTGGCGAACCCCACGATCTCGAACGGGTCGATGGACAGGTCGACGCCGCCCGCGACGGCCACGTCCACGTCGCCCGCCAGCAGCGACCGGCACGCGGTCGTCACCGACAGCAGCGACGACGAGCAGGCCCCGTCGACGGTGTAGCCGCCGCCCTTGAGGTCGAAGTGGTTGCAGATGCGCCCGGCGATCGTGTTGGACAGGCCCCCGGCGAGGGTGTCCTCGTCGACGGCCGGGAACGGGTCCTTGTAGACGCGCTCCAGGTCCTCCAGGAAGACGCCGAGCCGGTCGTCGTCCCACCCGTCGCGCTCCTTCAGCATGGCCGCGACGACGCGCCGCACGTACGGCCAGCGCAGCCGCATCAGGTTCGCGCGGGTGAACTCGCCGGTCAGCGTGTTGCCGACGATCACGCCGGCGCGTTCGCGGGGCAGCCCCTCGGCGTCGGGGAACCCCGCGTCCGCCAGGGCGTCGCCCGCCACGTCCAGCGCCAGCCAGTGCGTCAGGTCGGTGGACCGGTAGGTGCTCCCGGCGACCCGGTGCGCCACCCGGTCGAACTCGTAGCCCTCGATGACGGCGGCCTTGCGCGCGTAGAAGCGGTCGGGGGCGGACGGGTCGGCGTCCCAGTAGTCCTCCAGCCGCATCCGCTCGTCGGGCAGCCGCCGGAACGCGCGCCGTCCCGCCAGGACGTTCTCCCAGAGCTCCGCCGGCGACGCGGCGTCCGGGTAACGGCAAGCCATGCCGACGACCGCCAGCCTGGTCTCGCTCATGCTGTGTCTCCCGCTCACCTCCGCGGCGCTTTTTTGGCGCCGCCTTCCCTCCTCGCTCCTTCGTCGCTCGTCAGTCCAGGCGGCGCCGCGCCGCTCCGGCTCGCTCATGCTGTGACGACCTTCTTCCGGGTCTCGGGGTGGGCCGTGTCGGCCTTGCCGTTGACGGCGGCGTCGGTGGTGGCGGCCTCGGCGGCGGCGCGCTGCTCGCGCGCCTTACCGGCGAAGTGCAGCGACCAGTGGTAGAGGCCGCGGACCAGGCAGACGATCGCGGTGGCGAAGAACAGGCCGTAGGCGATGCTCATGCCGGTGAGGACGCCGTACACGACCGCGATGCCGCCGCCGAAGGCGAACTGCGCGGCCGGATGCGACGGGGTGGTGCCCGGGTCGGTCACCATGTAGTTGGTGTAGAGCACGAACGCGACGCCGGTCATCATGATCAGCGCGGCCGGGATCGAGGTGTCCAGCAGCCAGCCGCGCACCACGGCCTGCACCACGTACAGCGACAGCCAGCCCATGATCAGCGGCATCCGGCCGGTCAGCTTGGCGTTGAGCATGGTGCCCGCGCCCAGGATGATCGCCGGGACGATCCAGTCGACCGGCTCGTGGAACCGCTCGGTGAACTGGTACGGCGGCGCGATGCTCGCCCACGGGAACACCAGCAGGATCACGGTGATGCCGAAGTTGGACGGGTTCATGTAGTGCCGCATCCGTCCGCGCACCGGGGCCCGCAGCACCCACTTGGCGCCGACCGCGACCATGACCCCGAAGACCATGACCCACACCTGGTCGTTGACGTAGATCAGCATGTTCATGGCCAGCGCCGTGATGTGCGCGGGGTAGAGGAACTCCATGACCCCGCGCCAGCCGTTGCCGAGGAAGCGCGGCCGGCGTCCCTCGACGCGGGCCCCGATGACCTCCAGGAGGATCTCGAACGTGTAGCCGGTGGCCAGCGCGATGAACGGCCAGATCCACGGCTGCTCGAAGCCCAGGACCGTGTAGCCGAAGATGTTGAACACCGACATCGAGATGGCGAAGTTGCGCAGCGCGATGACGACCTTGGGATCGTGCCGTGGCGCGGGCGCGGCCGGCGCCGGCGGGGTCGGTGCGGTCGCGGCCGCGGACATCGTCGAGGACATGGTCACTTCTCCTTGGCCTGGGAGCCGAGCAGCAGCGTGTGGCGGCCCGGGTCGAGCTGAAGTTCCTGCTTGCGCACCTGGCCGGAGCGGTCGCGCCAGCACAGCGTCACCTTGACCGGCCCGGTGACGTTCGGGCCGAGACCGACGTGCACCTCGTTGCTGCGCTTGCCGGAGTGGCCGCTGCCGCCGTCGACGCGGGCCAGGTGCGTGCGGCCGTCGCGGGTGGTCACCTTCACCTGCGCGTCGACCACCGGGGAACCGGCCGCGGGCAGCGAGCCGGGGGTGGGCTCGGTGTCGCGCAGCAGCTTCAGTGACAGGTACTTGCCGTTGGACGTGCCGGTGTTCTTGTAGAAGACGGGTTCGTCCCACTGCCGGGCGACGGCCATGTCCAGGCGTCCGTCGCCGTCGGCGTCGCCGACCGCGATGCCGCGCGTGGGCACCGGGACGGCCAGGCCGAGCGTCCGTGCCACGTTCTGGTACTTGCCGTCCCCGTCCTTGACGAAGAACGCCAGCCGCTGGCTGCCCGCGATGTCGTCACCGCTGGTCACGTGCGGCCACCAGTACGGGTTGTCCAGCGCCAGGTCGTTGGAGGCGGCCAGCTCCTGCAGCTGCGGCCACCGGTTGACGTCGCCCTTGACGAACCCGGTGGTCTGCGCGATCGCCGGCTCGCCGGAGTTGGCGAAGTCGTCCACCTTCACGTCCCACGCCCAGCCCGTCCAGGCGGTGCCCAGCTCGGTGCTGCGGTCCTCCCACGGCGCCTCGCCGGCGCCCAGCCTGGCGCGCAGGTCGGCCTGGTCCTTGGCCGTGTTCATGAACTGCAGGTTGCTCTCCTGGATGCCGAACGTCGTGGTGATGTTGCTGACGAACATGTCGTAGAGACCGTCGTGGTCGAAGTCGGCGAAGTCGATGCCCATGCCCTTGAACGAGTCGTCGCCGATCCGCTTGGACTTGGGCTGGCCGGGGGTGCGCTTGCCGTGGACGGCCTGGAACTCGATCTTCCCGGGCTTGGAGATGTTGCACAGCAGCGCGTCCTTGCCGTGGTCCTGGGCGATGTACAGCTCGGGCAGCTGGTCGCCGTCCAGGTCGTTGGCGCCCGCGGCCAGCACCCAGCCCTTGGAGATGTCCTTGGGCAGCGCGTTGTCGATCCGCTCGAACGACACCGACGGGTTCGCCCCGGCCGTGGCGCCCGTCCAGCGGAAGAAGAAGTCCTCGCCGCCGTTGGTGGCGTTGGACAGGGACTTGTTCATCGCCACGCCGCCGCTCTTGCGGTGGTCCAGGACGGGCCCGTGCGGGAAGTAGTTGCCCAGGTAGATGTCGTCGTGGCCGTCACCGTCGAAGTCGGCGATCGCCACGGCGTTGGAGTTCCACTCCGGCCCGGTGTAGGTGCGGCCGGCCTGGCCCGGCACCAGCTCGGTGGCCCGGTAGGCGTCCGGCCCCAGCTTCTTGGCGTCGGGACGGGCCAGGTGCACGATCGGCGTGCGGCCCCACATGTAGACCAGCAGGTCCATGCGGCCGTCCTCGTTGAAGTCGGCGGGGGCGCAGCCCATCGGCGCCATCGCCTCGTTCATCGGCAGGTCGCCGGTGGTCAGCGCGAACGGCGCGTACCGCTGCGCGCGGGCGCCCGGCGTCGGCGTCACGATGACCTGGTCGGTGCGGGGGTCGGTGATGCACAGGTCGTTGGACAGCCCGTCGCCGTCCAGGTCGTTCATCGCGATCCCCGCGCCGACCGAGGAGATCCACGCGTCGATGTGCTTGTAGTCCTTGTTGACGCGCCGGATCGTCTGCTGCTTGGCGCCGCCGGGCAGGGCGACGCTCATCGGCTCGAACCCGTAGCCGCGGGCGGTCTGCGCCTTCTCGGACGCGGGCGCCTCCGGCAGGCGGACGGCGAAGAACACCCCCACCACCATCACCAGCGCCACCACGCCCGGCAGCTGTCTGCGCAGTCGTCCAAAGCCACTCACGGACTAGCACCTCCCAAGGGATGCGAACTCGTCGGCGATGCGCCGCCGCCATTCCTCGAACAGGGGCCGCCGGTCCTCGCCCGCGGCCCCGGCCGTTGATCCGGGCCTGTCCAGCTCCCTCCGGATGTCGGTGCAGACCTGCGCCGCCCGCTCCGGGGGCATGTCACAGAAGATCTCGGTCGCCACCGCGGTGTGCGGCACCTCCAGGCCCGCGCGGCGCCGGGCCTCGGCCGCGAACGCGCTGCCCTGCGCGACGAACGGACGGTGCCGTCCGGCGCGCTTCCAGAAGCCGCGCAGCTCGTCCTCGTCGGCCCCGCCCGCGTACGTGGCGGCCAGCCCGGCGCCGGCGTACAGGTCGGAGTGGCGCGCCGGGGGGTACGCCTCGATCAGCGTCGCCACCACGTCGGGGTCGGTGCCGCCGACGAACCACAGGGCCCGTCCGATGCCCTGGTCGAGGGCGTGGTTGGCGTACCCGTGCGGGTCGTGCGCGGGCCAGGGGAAGCTCGGGTCCTGGTGGTGCCGCCGCACGTACCGCTCGGTCCGGAAGTACGCCTGGTGGAAGCCGTAACCGTCGAGCACCAGCCACTGCAGCATGGGATCGAGGTCGAGCTTCGGCCAGCGGAACCGGGGCAGCCGGGCCATCGCCCAGCCCACCCCGATGTAGACCATGTAGACGTGGGCGTCGCCGCAGCCCGCCAGGTATTCGCGGGTGCGCCGGCCGCCCGAGAAGGTCAGCGCGTCCACCATGGCGAAGCCCATCCCGGCGCCCTCGTAGGCGAACCCGCGAAAACGCGGCGGGATGTCCTTCAGGCGCGCGGGCAGCGCCGCCGGCGCGCCCGACTCGACGGCGTCGCCGAAGCCCGCCAGAAAAGTGCGGCCGATCGTCTCCAGCACTTCCCTGGCGTCGTTGTTCTTGACGTGAAAACCCCTCTTTTCCAGGGTCGTCTCCGCGTCGTCCGGGGTGAGCAGACGGCGCCCCAATTTCCGCATCATCGCGGCCAACACATCCCCCAATCCCTGTTCGGGACGCCATTGACTCACGGTCCCGACCACCAGAAACGACTACTCGACCGAAGGTACCCGGACCGTCGGGGCGTGCGGCTACTTCGTTCTTGCTCAGCAAATGAGCACGATTTCGAAAACGCGGGACGAGACGAGTTCACGGCAATAAGAAAATGTGCCTGAACAGATACCGGAGATTCGGCTGTTCTCGCCCGCCGGGCGCGTGGCGCGCCGGATGCCCCGGCGGGGCGCCCGGACGGCGCGCCGGTCAGGCCGGACCGCGCCCTCCCCTCAGGCTCCGAGCCGCCGCGGGAGGCGGAGCCGGGGGCAGCGGAGATCGTCGCCCTCGCGAGGATCGGATGTCCGGGGCGAGCGCGACACGTCCATGCTCATATAGGACGAAACCCGGCACATCTCCCGCATTGCCACGTCCGGCGGCACGGGCGGCGAACCGCCGCCGCGCCGAGGGCGCGCCAGCACCGATGCTCGATGCCCTGGAGGACGGGACGGTCCGTGGGGCTGGAAGGCCGTGACGGGAACGGCCGCCCCCGCCCGAACTGGGAGCGGGGGCGGCCGGAGAGGTCAGAACGCGGAGATCGAGGCGGGGGCGCGTTCGGCGCGGCTGAGGGCGCGCAGGACGGCCGTCGGACCGTGCCGGCGGGCCGACAGCCGGGCGAGGAGGCCGATCACCGTCTCCACGGCGGCCGGCGGAGGCGCGGCCTCCTTGTCCACGCTCACGGCCAGGTCGTCGGAGTGGACGACCAGTTCCATCATGCGGGTGGTGAGGAGGTCGTCGAGGGTGAGCGGCTGCGCCCAGGGCAGGGGCACCACGCGGTCGGCGGGCTCGGACGGCAGCCTGCCGCGCAGGTCGGCCAGCGTGGCGGCGGCCCGTTCGGCCAGCGTCCGGGCCCCCTGCTCGGCCGCCTCCGCCGACGAGCGGCGGAGCGCGGCGTGGACGTCCGCGTCGTCCCATTCGGGCCCGGAGTAGTGATCGATCAACGAGACCGGTTCGGCGTTCTCCGCGCCGCCGGCGTCGAGCAGCCGGGGCACCAGGAAGATCTGGTGGGCCAGGTGCGCGGCGAGCGCGCCCACCGTCATGCCCTCCAGCGCGCTGGGGTCGTCCCAGCGTTCGGCCACCGCCGCGTCCTCCAGCAGGCGGACGGCGGCCGCCGCCGTGTCGAGGAAGTCGTCCCTGACTGTCATGCGCCCCTCCTTCAAGCCGGAGAACATCGTAGGGGGCGGCGCCCGGCGGGCCGGCGACCAAGGTCAGGACCGCACCGAGCGGAGTGCCGGCCGCCCGCTCCCCCGATCCCTGCGGCCGTGTGGACAGGTCCTGGGGCCGTTGCCATGATGCGTGCGTGCTGGACGTGGACCTCCTCAAAGCGCTGGCCAACGACCGGAGGCAGCAGATCCTGGCGTGGCTGCGCGACCCGGAACGCCATTTCCCGCCGCAGCGCGACGGCGACCTGGTCCGCGACGGCGTCTGCTCCCTGTTCATCGCCGAGAAGCTGGGCGTCAGCCAGCCCACCTGCGGGGAGCACCTGAAGATCCTCGCCAGGGCGGGGCTGGTCCGCAGCAAGAAGATCAAGCAGTGGGTCTTCTACCAGCGCGACGAGGCCCGCATCGCCGAGGCCAAATGCCGGCTCGGCGGCGACTGGTGACTCACCGGGCCGGCTGGATGACGGCCAGGGGCGTCCCCACGGGGTCGCGCACGAACGCGTAGCGGCCGGGCCGGATGTCGCGCGGGGCCACCTCGACACGGGCGCCCAGCTTGGTGGCCTTGGTGACGGAGGCGTCGCAGTCGTCCACGGCGAAATAGGGGACCCACTGGGGCCGGTCCAGCGGCCGCAGCCGACCGTCCAGCACGACCATGCCGCCCACGGAGCGGTCGGCGACCCTCCAGTAGGAGTAGGTGAGGCCGTCGTGATCCCGCCGCACGAACGTCCATCCCAGGACCTCGCCATAGAAGCGCTGGACGGTCTCCAGGTCGTGGCAGGCCAGTTCCATCCAGCACAGCGACCCGGGCTCGTCGACCACGCCGGCGCCGTGGAAGGTCCCCCCTTTCCACAGCGCGAAGCCCGCCCCCTCGGGGTCGACCGCGAGAGCGAGCCGCCCGAGGTCCTCCACTCCGACATCCTCCACGAGCACCTGGCCGCCTGCCGCGCGCACCCGCTCGGTGACGGGCCCGAGCTCGTCGACGGCGAAGTGGCACGTCCAGTACGGCGGCTGCCCTTCGTCGGCGAGCGGCTGCATTCCGCAGACCATGGGCCCCCGGCGGCCGCCCAGCGACCACGTGAAGTAGTCGCCGAAGTCGTAGGCGAACGCGTGGACGTACCAGCCGAACAGTTCCCCGTAGAACTCCTTGGACGCCTTGACCTGCGGGCTGACCAGCTCCACCCAGCACGGCGCCCCAGGCGCGTACCCGGATACCTCGGTCATCGGGCCCCCTCCCTCACACCCACGGTACGAGGGCCCGCGTCATCGGCGATGACGGCTTCGGACTCACCTGCACCAAACCCCCTTAAAAAGCCCTACGCCGAGAAACCACCGATCACGAAAACAGGCGAGGCCCTCAGATCCGCGTGCCTATCCCGCCCCGAAATACCGTGGCTCCCTCCGGCGGCCGCACCCCGAGACCCGCCCGAAGCCCGATCGACGTCGCGGAACCTCAGGCGGCCAGGGCGCGGGTGGAGGGGTGGTGGCCTGCGAAGGCGTCGCGGACGTCCTGCCAGTGGCGCGTCCACCAGTCGAGCATGCGGGAGTCGCGGACGAACGCCCGGCCGCAGGCGTTGAGCCACCAGTCGAGGGCGCCGGGGCCGGAACGGTGCGGGTGGCCGCAGCAGTGGCCGTAGTAGTACTCCAGGTGCCAGTTGTCGCACATGGTGGTCCACCACACGCGGCGCACCGAGTCGGCCAGGGCGCGTTCGTCGACCGGGGCGATCGAGCGGTAGCCGTTGGTGAAGGCGGCGACGCGGGGCAGGTCGATGGCGCCGTCCTCGTGGGTGAACAGGGCGAGGGCGGCGCGGGCGAGTTCCTCCATCTGGGGACGCACGGCCAGCCGGTCCCAGTCGATGACGGCGGCGATCGCGGCATCGCGCCACAGGAGGTTGTCGGGACGCAGGTCGCCGTGCGTCCAGCCGTACGGGCCGAGGGGACGGTCATGGGCAGGGCGCAGCGCGCCGTACCTCCGTAGCAGGTGGATGCGCCGCCGCAGGTGGACGAGGAAGGTCAGGTCGGCCGTCTGCGGGGAGCGGATCGAGGAGATCTGGTCGAGCAGGTGACCGGTCCGGGCCAGCGCGTGCTCGGGGGGCTCGACCGCCGCCGGACGCGGACGCCGCTGGGACGCGGACGTGGAGCAGAGCGGCGGGGGGCCGGACGACGCCGCGGGCTTGTCGGCGGCCGGCGGCCAGGCGGGGGCAGGGGGTCCTGGTGTCGAGCCAGACGACATAGGCGCGGAGGCGACCGGCGCGGACGCGGCATGAAACGGCGCGAGTCCGGGGGCGGGGTGAGGTGCCGTGGGGACGAGGCCGGACGGCGTTGGCCCGGACGCGTATGCGGGCCTCGGCGACACGGAACCGGGCGGCGCCGGTGTGAACGCTGGCGAGAGGAGCGCGTTGGGGGGCGGCCCGGGGGCAGGAGGAGGCGTCGTGGCGCGGAGGAGGGCGTAGTGCAGGCGGGCGAGGAGGGCGCCCAGGGCGCCGGCCTGCTGAGCGGTCAGGTCCACGCCGGGGATGTGGACGCCGTCGGTCCATGGGAACACGCAGTAGCCGTGCCCCGCGGCCTCGGCGACCAGGGTGCCGCCGGGGGCGGGCAGCGCCGGACGGACGGGCAGGTCGTCCTCGGCCAGGGCGGCGAGCACGGCGAGATTGCGGCGGGCGGTGGGCAGGTCGACGTCGAGGATCCGGCGCAGGCAGAACACGCCGCGCGCGGTGACCAGCCGCCAGTTGCGGTTCATCATCCCCTCGGGGATCATCTCCGCGTTCTCCACCGCGCCCAACCGGAACATTTCCGCCAGGGCGCGGATTTCGCCCCCGGCTTCGCCGACTCGGTGTTGAGACACCGTGCCACGCTACCCGGGCGCCGACGTCGGCGCGGGTCATCGTAAAACCGTGTCGTCGACCTTTTCATAAGATCATTCCGGCGCCGCGCGGGGCGGATCGCCCGGTGCGCCGCATTGTGCCGCGGAATCTCCGGAGAAGTGGTCGCCGCAGACTCTGACCGGGGGATTACCTGACGCGCCCGCGAAGAAGTCGACGCGGAGGCCGCGGATACGGAATCGTTTCCCTCATGGATTACCGAATTCGAGGCGGCGCGGCGTCCGGCCCGGCCGAATGGCTGCTGGCCTTCCTGCGCGCCCGGGAGAAGTCGAGACGAGCCCACACCGGCCGTGCCGGCGGACCGGCGGAATGGCTGCTGGTCTTCCTGGAGGCCGAACGCACCGAAACGGCGACCCGGCAGCGCCCGTCGGTGCTGTCGCGGCGCGGCAAGAGCGAGGAGTACGCGTTCGGCCGGGTGAACGCCCGAACAGCGTGACGGGACGGATAAAATGATCATCGAAATGCTGTTCGCCGCCCTGATCGGCAGCGGATTCGGCGGCGCCGAACTGATCGTCCGCTACCGCGACAGGCCCCTGGCGGCGTTCCTGTCCCCGGCCGGCCTGCTGTACGTGTTCGTCAACACCGGCGCGTCGGTCATCGCGTTGATCGCGATCACGGCGGCGGGCTGGACGTTCGGCCTGCCGGAGACCATGCCCCCGGTGAGCCTGCTGATCGTGCGGGTGCTGACGGCGGGCCTCGGATCGGCCGCGCTCCTGCGCGTGTCGTTCACGCTCGCCCACGACCGGGGGATCGGCATCGGCCCCATCGCCGTCCTCAACGGCGTCCTGCGGGTCCTGGACGGCGAGCTGGAGCGCAAGCGCGCGTTGAGCCGGCTGTCGCACAACGACCTGGCGGGGCTGTCGTTCGAACGGGACCACGCGGCGCTGACCGAGCTGTGCTGCCACCTGCTGCGCGAGTTCGACCTGGCCGAGGCGCAGCGGCTGGGCGGGGTGGCCGCCGACCTCAGCCACCGCGACGACCTGACCGACGCCGACAAGCTCGACTGCTTCGGGCTCGAGCTGACCCGGCTGGTCGGCGAGCGCGCGTTGCGGCAGGCCGCGGCGCGGCTGCGGGACCGTCCCGACCACGGGCTCCACCCGGCCCACCACCAGATGGTCGAGGACGACCGGATCGCCCCCGTGACCATGGAGCACGAGGCCGTCGCGGAGCCGCCGATGCCGCCGCGGTCGGCGGTCACCAAGCCCTCGCGGCTCGCGCCGGGTTCCAACGGCAGCAGGCTGGACCGCAAGGCCCTCAGCGACGTCTGAGCCCCATTCCCACCCGACGAACCAGAAAGCCGGTGTGTCCCGGGATTTCCCGGAACACACCGGCTTTCGTTTTTCTGGTCGGCCCCACGGCTTCGGCTCGACCGGCGAGAGTCGCCGGGACGGGCGGTCAGCCGGCGTCCACTCCGCGAAGCCGGCCGTGCTCCTGTCTGTCCTGGTTCTCAATGGCCGAGGCGATGCGGTGCAATGCCTCGGCCATGGACACCAGCGCCTCGACCTGGGCGGCCGCCATCAGATTCTCCGGGGACGGGTCGGCGGCCTGCGCCTCCGCCGCGGAATCGCGGGCCTGCTGAATCCACCAATGCACGTCCCGATGATAGTCGGGCGGCGGGCGGTGCGGCCCGCAGGAGCGCACGGCGTTTCTTCCGGAGACATTCGGAGAACTCGCGTCCGCAATACGCGATCAACCGGCGGCCGACCGAGGGAAAGACCACCGCCAGGCGATTCGTAGATCGCGGGCATGCCGCCGGGGCACGATTCCGACCGGGCCGGCGACAACAGAAAACGGCTCCCGCCCCGGATGGATTCCGAGACGGGAGCCGAATTCCGTGTGCCTGTGGTCGCGGTGGTCACCCGCGGGCGGGCGGGCCCGGCCCGAACCCGCGGTGCACCGTTCAGCCGGGCGGTCAGACCTCGGCCGCGTTCACCGCAGTTCCTTGGCGTGCTGCTCCTTGGCGTTGTCGGTGTTCGTCGACCGGACCACGAGTTCCTGCTCCTGCCCCTGGTTGTGACGCTTGGCGGCGACCCGCACGTCGGCGACCGGCTTGACCAGCCTGCTCATGAACGTGCCGACCCGTCCCCGGCCGGGCCCGAACGCGGTCGGCACCGTGAACTTCGGTCCGGACCGGTCCACAGCGTGACGCTCGGTGGACGGCAGCGGGCTGTTGTAGCCGTAGTTGCGCACCTTGACCGGGCGCGACCAGTGCGGCGCCTTCGGACGGGAGCTCCTGGCCTTGTAGGACCGCACCTTGCGCGGCTTGGCCTTGTGGGCCTTCACCTTGCGCGGCTTGGCCTTGTACTTCTTGGCCTTGTACTTCTTCGCCTTGTACTTCTTGGCCTTCGGCTTGGCCTTGTGCGACTTCACCGGAGCGTAGTCGTCGTCGTAGGAGTCGTCACAGCGCGAGCAGTGGTCCTGCCCACCGCCGTAGGTGAAGGACTTGGTGATGTTCACCATCGCCAGGGCCCCGCCGTACGCGCTGATCGGCCCGTTGGAGCCGCCCCACATGCCCACGAAGCCGTCATCGTCCCCGTCGAACCCGTCCCGGTCCCAGTCGTCGTCCTTGTCGTCCTTGTCCTTCGACAGGACGCACGCGCCGTGTGCCTTGCCCATGAGGCCGGACATGTCGTCGCACTCGTGGCGCGTCGCGCGGGCACGGCCCGGCTGGACCTGGTCCTGGTCGATGGTGATCGCACTGCGCTTGCCGCCGGTGCCGTCGGCGGCGCCGGCGGAGGCGAGCCCCACGCAGGCGCCGGATCCCAACGCCACGGCGCCCGCGGCCACCACGGCCGCGCGGCTCACGTTCTTGGTCCAGTTGCGCATCTGTGTACTCCTGTCTTGTGTGTTCGTGATGGATGCACTTGCGCGACGGCGCATCAGGTGCGCTCGCCCGGCAACGGTGCAGGGCACCATCGCCCTGGTGGGAAGGTCGTCTTCGGGTGGGCCGGGGCAGGCGACGCCTGTGGACGGTCGCGGAAGCGGTTCGGGCCCTGTCGGCCTGGCCGGCTCGTCTCGACGACGAGGTGGCACGGCTGGGCTCGGACCACTCGGCCCCGGGTGGCTCGCCCTGAGGCGGCTCAGTCGGGGACGGCCCCGGGATCCTCCGCCGCGATCATGTCGTTCAGGGCCTTGTACGGGACGGCCGTGACACCGCTGTCGCGATGGATGCGCCACATGTGGGCCTGGAGCATTCCGGCCACGGACAACTGGGGGTGCGACGCGGACATGTACGTCATGTCGGCCGGGACGTGGTGAGTGAAGGGGGAATGGTGGCGCGGCAGGATGGGCTCGCCTTCGGCGACGCAGGACCGGCAGTGACCGACGGCGGCGGGCCGTACGGCGTCGCCCGCCCAGCCGGTCTCGAACCCGGTGCGCACGCCCGTGGCGGGAGCCGCGTCCCTGTCCGGGCGCGCCGGAACCTTCTTGACGGTCCCGGTGACGGCGGGACGCGGTGCGGCCGCCTCGGCCGGGGTCATCACGGCGATCGGCGACCCGAAGAGCAGCGGCTGCGGTTCGAGGGCGTTCAGTGACATCCGCGCGTCCGCGCCGATGCCGCCGGTCCCGGAATCCAGCACCGGTCGCAGTTCGCCCTGGAACGCCCCCGTGCCCACATGCGAGACACCCATGGTCACGCGTGCGAGCGTCAGTCTGGCTTCGCGCAGCAGGCCCCGCGCTTCGGCGGCGGGCCCCCCGGCCGCCGCGCTCGCGCTCATGGTGACCTGGTCCAGGGCCCGGGAGAAGGACCGGTCGCCCAGGGGGCCGCGACGGCCCATCAGGAAGCACACCGGGCAGTCGCCGTGCCCCGCCCTCCGGGTGAACCCCATGACGCGGGACAGCGGCTCGGCGGCCGGCTCGGCGACGCGCCGCAGCGGGTGCCGGCGGATGCCGCCGGCGGCCGGCGCCTCCGGCTCGCTCGCCTCGGGCTCGTCCTTCTCCGATTCGCCTGTGTCCGATTCGCCTGTCTCCGGTTCGTCCGCGGCCGTCGTCGGGCGGGGCGTCTCGCGCAGGGACTCCTCCACGGTCCGCAGGCCGTGCCGCTGGACCGCCGTGCGCTCGCCGCCCGCCTCGGTGCGCGTGACCTCGTCGGTGTCGGTGACCGTGGCGTCGGCCGCCTGCGCCAGCAGCGCGGCGGCGAGCCAGCCCGCCAGGGCCAGGCCGACGACGACGGCGAAGCGCGCCGCGATCGGCAGCCGGGCAGGACGGGGCCGATCCCCGGGGCTCCACGCCCCGTGCTGGATCGATTCCGGCCACATGCCCCTGACTCCTCACTGACGATCCACCGACGCCGCTCCCGGACGCCGTGTCACCGATGCGGACGTCCGGCGACTCCGGGCGATGCCGGGCCGCCACAACGGTCGGCGCAGCACGCGAAGTCGGTTGCCGCCCACACCGTGGACGTCATTCTCGATTTACTCGCGGCGTGTCCCGCTGACCGCCGCACGGCTATCTGGTTATTCGACATCGACCCGCTCCGTCCGTCTCCCGGAAAGGCTCGGCGGGACCGCCCTGAAGAGACGGAAGCCGCAACGGGCCGCCCGGTTGATCGAGCCCGGCCGAGTGGTCGATGGGCGATTCCGGTGAGTCCGCCGACCCGAAGCTAGCATCGTTCCCACGCCCCATCTCAGACATATTTGTCGATCAAATACATCGTTTACTCGAAACGGTTGGGCGTTTTACGGTCGCGACGGCGGCGACTCCGGCGAACGGGGACCGGTGGCCCGACCGCGGCAAAGCGGAATGCCACGAGGAAGGCGACAGAACGGTCAACCGCCGCTTCCCCTCCTCCGCCGTCCACACGGACGGCTCGGCCGGCCGGTGTGAGACCATCGTTCTCGACCGGCGGCTTCGCGTTCGTTTCCCGGCCTTCCCGGGACGGGACGGGCCGTGGCGGCCGGCGCACTCGCCGCATTTCTTTCGCATGCACAGCCGCGGCGTCGTTCACCTGCATCCGCCCTTAGGGCGCTGGCGCGGAGGCGGGCGCGTCTGTTCCCCCCCCCCCCCCCCCGGGGGGCACCCGGCCGAAGTCATGCTCATTCGAGACGGCGGCCGATTTCATTCGTCCGCGCATGCGGAAAGGGTGCTGGGACGTTGCCGTCCCAGCACCCCCGCTCAGCCCGTCGATCTCATGCCGGCCGCGCGTTGCCGCGACCGGATGGATCAAATCGGCTGATAACTCCTCGCGACCTGGATCAGAGGATGTCCAGGAGCTTGGCCTCGGCCTCGGCCTTCGCCACGTTGGAGTTGGTGTTGGTCAGGGTGTTCTTGTTGACGTTGTTGGCGGTCACGGTCGTCGCCTGCTTCTGCTGCTGGGCGTTGACGTCCGGGTTCTCGCCCCGGCCGCTGGCGTGCGCGGGCGAGCTCAGGAGCAGAGCCCCCGCCGCCGCACCGATCACCAGGCCAGCCGCAGCCGTCGCCTTCTTCAGCATCGCGCTTCTCCTTCACCTGTCGTGGACAAGTTGTTTGATGGGGACGCTCTCTTCATTCGTGGGATCACGATTTGGAGAGCACCGATGTCCACCGTCGCGATCAAGAGTATGACCCGCAATGCAAAGGACGAAGAAAGAGCACGAAAAACCGGTCAGAGTGAATCATAAATTGAAGGCATGAACCTCGCGGCAAGCAACGCTCATTCCAGCAAACTGGACATAGCCCGACTGATCATCGCCAACGCCTCATATGACGGACGACCAACCTCGTATCGCGCCGCCGACGCGACTCCCGGAAACCGTCCGGACGCACACCCGACGCGCCCACCGGTCGCCGGCTCACCGAACAGTTGCGCGCATCTCGCCGCCCGCCGCCTGAGCTCCTGAACGCGACGGGAAGCCGCAGCCCGCGGCACCCGCCGCTCCCGGACGAGCCTCGCGGACGCAAGCGCCCGGACCTTTTTCCTTGGCATCGCATGATGAGCCCTGTATCCGGCTGAACGCCATGTGGCGTCGTGGCTGCCGTCCCCTGTGCGCCGCGTCCGCTCGACCACGCCCCTGATCGGGTCGCCGGCCCGGCACCGGGGCAGCCCGCCCGACAAATGACAAGGGATGCCGGAACGCAAGGCGTTCCGGCATCCCTGGGTCAAGCAGTTGACCGGCGCTCGCTGATCTTGGTGCCACCACCGGGCCGGGGCCGTCATAATCGCAACGCTGCGCTACGTCCCGTAATACCCGATCAGAGCAGCCATGCCAGCGGGTTGGGGATGTTGACCGTGGCCATGTTCTTGTTGTCGTTGTTGTTGGTGTTCGTGTTCGTGTTCGTGTTGTACACGTTGATGACGTGGGGGACCTCACGACGACCGTCGGCCTGAGCGGGCGAAGACAGCAGCAGAGCGCCGGCGGCGGCACCGACGACCAAGCTCGCGGCCGCGAAAGTCTTCTTGAACATGTTGCCTCTCCTCCGTCTGTCACGAAAAGACGCCGAGCGCCTCACGGACAACGCTCCCAACGTCTGGGGGCGCCAGCACGACCCAGCCTGCCGACGCGAAGTTTCAACCAAAGTAAAGCGACACTCCCGCACCCAAAAAGTTTCCACGCCGAAACCCGCCCATCACGTACATGACTGATAAACATGATGCGTTCTTCCAGGTAGCCGACTTCAAGGACGGCGGAGGACGGCACCATCGGCGCATCGTCCGGCATTTCCTGATGTCCGCCTGAATCTCGTCCTTGCCGGCCGCCTGCGACACGACGACGACCTGCTCGTCTGTTCGGCACCGGAGACTCGCGGCGCCGCCCCGGCAGCTCGCACGACGTGCCCGCGCCCCGCCCACGCCACCGTCGCCGTCAATCGCGAACACCGTGCGTACATCACCTGAAGGCCCCGTCGGTTCCCGCAGCGGGGTCGAGGTGGCGACCGCGCGGCGGCCGAGTGTGCGGCTCGGCATCACGCGCGGTCCGCTTACGCGCCCGACGCGGCAACTGATCGTCCACCAGGTGGGGGCGCGGCGTGCGGGATCGGTCGCCGTCTGGAGAGCACGCCGCAGACCGTTCAGGCGGAGCCGGCAGACCGTATTCGTCCGGGGATCCAGACGCAGGGCCCCACATCGGCGGCACGGCCAGTGCCGCATTGATCAGATAGTCGCAGGGCCGGTGCTGCGTGAGGCGGACGCCTGCAGGGCCAGCGGCGGGTGGGTCGGGGTGCGCGGGCGGCGTCGTCGTGGACGTCGCCTGGCCGTGGTCGGCGCCGCGCCGGGGGCGAGTGCGGCACCAGGACCGGTAGGCGGGTGACGCACAATTCGACTTGGCGGTATCGCGCTATATCTGTATGGCGCCGGAGAATGTCGCGGCGGCGACGGAAGGGCGGCCTCTCGGTCGACGGAAGATGCGTTTCGCCTTCGGCCGGGGGGTGACGAAACGTCTTTTCGCGGAAGATCTCGGCGGGTGAAAGCGTCGGGTGGACGAAAACGCGGGGCGGTGTGGGTTAGGGTCGGTCATGACGCGACGCCGCCCGGTGAGGGTTTCCACTCCGAGTGCGTCAGGCCGGGAATGTCCGACATATCTCGCAGCGTGGGATACTCGCATGTCAGCCATGCCACCAGGGTGGCGTGGTAGACATCGAAGGCGCGCGCCAGGGCCCTACGGTCGGCCGACTGCATCGGTGTCATCCGGAGCCTCTTATGAAGATCGTCACGTGCTCGTTCCCATGTCTGCCGCAGCTGATCTCGACTTCCTGCCATGCCTCGACACTACAACCCCGTCCCGGCATTGCTCCGCACGATTTTGGAGACGCGGCCAATGTCAGCCGCCGCGGTTATCCGACCCCGGCATGATGGTCCACAAAATTGTGGAGCGTCCGACAGGTAATTCGTACCAGCGGGGGCTTTAGGCGGGGTTGTGCGCGCAGGGGCCCCTGTGGCAGGAGCCCCTGCGCGGCGGTCAGCGGGGCATGGTGGCTTCGTGGGGATAGGCGATCATGTCCTGCTGGGCGGTGCCCGTGCCCATCGTCTCGGACAGGTGGCCGACGATGCGGCGGGCCGCGAAGTCGGCGCCGTGGACGAAGCGCATGACCGGGCCGAACGTGGCGGCGGCGGTCAGGCCCGCGAAGTACAGGCCGGGCAGCGACGACTGGAAGTTGGCGTCCAGCGCGGGGGAAAGGAGGGTGCGGCGCAGCCTGCGGCGCAGGTCCGGGGGAAGGACGGAGATCCGGTCGACGTCGGGGACGTATCCGGTGGCGGCGATGACGTGGTCGGCGCGCACCTCGGTGCGGTCGCCGCGCCGGTCTTCGACGATCAGGCGCACCTGGCCGTCGCCGTGCGGGGCGGCGTTGACCACGCGGCGTCCCAGCATCCGTCCCACGCGGCTGTCCATGCGGTCGCGGAGCCACCAGGCCCCCGCGGGGCCCAGGGTGTTCTTCACGATGTGCTGCCGGGTGCGCGTCGGCAGGTACCGGACGGTCTGCGGGTGCTCCGACCACACCCATGTGCGCCAGCCGCGCCCCAGCCCCGACTGGGGGCCGTGCAGCAGTGTCTGCAGGGGGCTGCTGGTCTTGCCGGGCAGGGCGTTCCACTCCAGTTGCGGCGTGCGCGCCAGCACGACGGGGCGGGCCCCGCAGTCGGCGAGCAGCACGGCGGTCTCGAGGGCGGACTGCCCCGCCCCCACGACGATGACCTCCTTGTCGGCGAACCGGTCGAACTCGCGGTGGACGACGCTGTGCGTGACCAGTGACGTGGGCAACGACGCCAGTTGGCGGGGAACGTGGGCGAACGGGCCGACGCCCACGGCCAGCACCACGGTGCGGGTCCGGACCTCCTCGCCGGTGGACAGCGTCACCGTGTAGACGCGGCCGGGCTCGCCCTCGACGCGCAGCACCTGCGACGGCTCGGGCTCGGGGGCGGCGTGCTCGGCGAACCACTGGCCGTAGCTGATGAAGGTGTGGATGGGGATGGGCAGCCCCTCCGGCCAGCCGCCGTTGTACTCGCGGAACGACAGGCCGGGGACGGGGCTGCCCAGGCTTGAGGCGAACGGTTCGGACTTCAGGAACATTCCCGTCGGCATGTTGTTGCGCCAGAAGTCCATGGGAGTGCCGATGACGCGCACTCTCAGCCCCACGTGACGCGCGTAGGCTCCCACGGACAGGCCATAGGGACCGGCGCCGACGACGAGCACGTCGATGACCGAGTCGTACATGTTCTCCCCCGATTTCCTTGCCGACTTCCGGCGGCGCCCGGCGGGTCAGGCGCTGACCGTTCTCTTCGTTCCCTCGGACGCCGCGCTCCTACCCCGTCGTGCCCCGGAAAGCCTCGGCGCGGCGATTTTTTCCGCCGCCCGGATGACGCTTTGCGCCCCCATGAGCAGAAATGGCTTGAGATCATCACCCGCCAGCCAGGCATACTCCTCCGCGGTTCCCAGCAGGCGCGTTCTGGACATGCCGCCGGCGGCCCTCAGCACCGACGGCCGCAGGTAATGGTTCTCGACCACCATGGTGCGGCCGTAATGGGGCCGGACGAACGGGACCGGCCGGCCGGACAGGTCCAGGTGCATGACGCGCACCAGGTCCAGGCCGCGCCGGTCGGTGAACAACCGGAACTGGGCGCCGAGCCGCGGGTTGAAGTCGAGCAGGAAGTAGGTGCCGGACTCGGGCACCAGACGGAAGTCCAGGTCGACCACGCCGCGGTAGCCGAGGACGCGTCCCAGGGTGCGCCCGATCTCCTCCAGTTCGGGATTGGGCAGCCATTCCCCGACCACGGTCTGCCCGGCCCCCGGTGGGCAGGCCAGTCTTTTGCGTCCGGTTCCGGCGAACAGGCACCGGGAGGCGTCGTCGAAGTATCCGTGGAAGAACCAGTCCGCCGCCTGCGGCGAGACGATTCCGCGCTGCAGGATCAGCGGCCCGGCGGCGGGCCGGTCCGCTGCCGCGGCGAAGAGCGCATGGGCGTCCTCGGGCGTCCGGAGAACGGAGGTGCTGCGCTGCCCCGGGCCGAGGCGCCACGGCTTCGCCCATTTTCCGATGACCGGCAGGCCCCATTGTTTGATCGCCTCGTCGACGTCCTGGCCGGACAGCGGAAGGCGGATCTCCGGGTAGGCGACGCCGGCCTCGGCGCATCTGTCGGCCAGCGTGGACTTGTTCGCCAGCGTCCGGGGCAGCCCCCCTTCCTGCCGGGGGAAGACGAATCGTTCGGCGAGCGCGGCGGAGTTCTCGGCGATGAATATCGCGCCGCCGTCGTCCATCGGGACCAGCAGCGCGGGCCGTCCGATCCGCCGCCCGATCCGGTTCAGGTGCGCGACCAGCGCGGCCGGGGCGCCGTCGGGGGCGGGCGGGCCCCAGCGGTGCCGTCGCCGCAGGTAGCGGGACGCGGCGGCGGGGACGGCGCCGCTCTCCAGGACGGCGTGCACCGGCACGCCGGCGCGGCCGAGCGAGCGGATCACCCCCACGGTGCCGTGGTGGAACATGTTGGCGTCCGTCCGCAGCACCAGGACGGGAAGTTCGGTGTCGAACTCGGCGTCGACGGGGTCGTGGCGGCTCATCGGCACCGCCCCATAAGGCCGACAACCGGACACTTGACATCCAGCCGCATATTCACTCCCAAATAAGCGGTCCGACGAAGGCTTGGCGATTTCATTGCTCGCGGCGGGGAGACAAAGGGCATAACCCAGCTATGAGTTTCGGGATAGCCCGCCATGACGACGGCCCTTTCCCGCGTTCCCGCGATCGCTTCCGGCGGCGGCTCGGCCGGGGCCTGCTCGCCGCGGCGATGGCCGCCGCGGTCTGGGCCGTGACGATGGCGGGAATGCGTTTCGAGATAGGTGGCTCCGCCGTTCGCACCGGGGCCTCGGTGTCGCTGGATCCGGCCGCTCCGGGCAGTTCGGCCGTACCGGGAGGCTCGGACGTCGCGGCGGCCTCGACCGTCGCGAGCGGCTCGCCCCGTCCGGAAAGCCCGGCCGTTCCGGGGAGCCCGGCCGCTCCGCAGGGCCCCGCCGTTCCACTGGGCGCGTTCGTCGGGTCGGGCGCCGCCGGGGTGGAACGGCTCGCCGAATTCGAGCAATGGCTCGACGCGCCGGTCACCGTGGGCCACACGTATCTGCCCGGAGAGACCTGGGCGGGAATCGAGGGTCCGGGCAACCTGGTCAGGTCGTGGGGAGAATGGCGCGCGGCCGATCCGCGGCGGAAGCTCGTCGTGAACGTTCCCATGCTGGCGCCCAATGAGGTGCCGCTGCCCGACAACGTCGTCTCGGCGCTGCTGCGCGGCGGGGCGACGGGCGCGTTCGACACGCATTTCGTCCGGCTCGCCGAACGGCTCGTCGACGCCGAGGCGGCGGACACGATCATCGTGCTGGGGTGGGAGATGAACGGCATCACCTACACCGGCCGATGCGCCCCGAACCCGGAGATGTGGAAGATCTACTGGCGGCGCATCGTCGCGGCCATGCGCTCGGTGAAGGGGGCGCGCTTCCAGTTCGACTTCACGCCCAGCCGGGGCATGGACGCCATCGCCTGGCCCGAGTGCTATCCGGGCGACGACGTGGTCGACATCATCGGCATGGACGTCTACGACCAGCCCGTCGGCAAGGACTTCGACGAGTTCGTCAAGGAACCCTACGGTCTGCAGGCCCATGTCGACTTCGCCCGCGCGCACGGCAAGAAGATCTCCTTTCCCGAATGGGGACTGTTCCGGAATTCCGATAATCCGGACTACATCCGGGACATGTTCGACTGGATAACCCGGCACAGGGCGGAGTACCAGACGATCTCCGACTACTGCCCGCACGGGGTGTGGCGCTGCTCCGACAACCCGCGGTCGTCCGAGGTCTACCGTTCGCTGTTCGGCAGGGCCGCCGGCTGGCTGAGCCCGTTCCGCACCGCCGCGGCGTCGCCGGCCGTCTCGCCGAACGTGTCGCGGTCGCCTTGACGCCATCAGTCCGCACCCACGCCCGGCCCCGCCTCCGCCAGAGGTCTGGCGGAGGCGGGGCGGGTCACCGGCTGAGCGACGGGTTCACGCCCGTAGGCGGTCCCGGGCGCGCCTGCCACCGGGTACGCGGCGGTGGCGAGGTCCTGTGTGATGACGGCCAGCTGGGCGAAGGTCCGCATGGCGTCGAATCCGGCGGCGCGCTGGGCGGCCGCCTTTCCCTCGATCTCGGCGAGTTCCGGGAAGAGCAGCCTGCGTGCGACCTCGGCGCCCAGCGCCGCCGGGTCGTCCATGGGCACGAGCGCCCCCACGTCCGGGGTGACGACCTCGGTGAGCCCTGGGATGTCCGTGCCGACCACGGGACGGCCGATGGCCAATGCCTCCAGGGCGGCGAGCGGCAGTCCTTCCCAGCGCGACGGCATCGTCACCACGTCGGCGGCGACCAGCCATGGGCGGGGGTCGGCGACCGGTGGGACGAACCGTATGCCGTCGGTGGCGTAGACGCGCACACGGCGCAGCATGTCGCCGTCACCGACCATCACCAGTTGGGCGTCAGGGCAGCGTTCCCTGACACGGGGCCACGCGGCGGCTAGGACGTCCTGGCCCTTCTGCCGTGTGACACGGCCGATGCAGACCGCCAGCGGCTTCTCGGCGGGTACGCCCAGGAGCCTGCGTGCCGCGAACCGTGCGGACGAGTCGGCCTGCTGGAACCGGCGCAGATCCACGCCGTTGCGGACGAGCGCGTAGGGCGCGTCCACCCCGGCCTGCTGCCCCTGCTGAAGCTCCCCCTCGCCCACGCAGATGACCGCCTTGGCACGACGTGCCGCGAACCGTTCCCACCTGATGCTGGCCGTGCGCTGTGCGCCGCGCGCCGCCAGCCACGACCACCCATGCGGCTGGAAGATGAGCGGTGTTCCGTGCACCGTGCGCATGCGGCCCGCCAGCCCGGCCTTGGACGAGTGCAGGTGGACGATGTGCGGCCGGTAGCGTCCGATGATGTCGTGCAACTGGCGTGACTCGGCCAGTGTCTTCGGCCCCGGTGCGCGCCCGGCGGTCCACGCGATGTGCGGGACGCCGTGGATGCGCAGATTGCCCGGCAGCGTTCCCTCCGCGGGGCATGCAACGGCGACCTCCCAGCCACGGCGCATCTGGTCCCGGCACGCCTGGGTGACGTAGACCGCGACGCCGCCGTCTGTCGGCTGGGACACGTGCAGAACGCGGATCGGTTCTTGTTGGCTGGTCATGTCTGCCCCCCGAAGACATGTGGGTCATGGCGTGATGGCGCGTCAGCGCGCGGCCAGTTTCTTGGGCACGGCCCCTTTCCCCTGGGGCCGCCCGTTCCGTCGTCGCGGGCGGGTGCGTTGCCGCACGGGCTCTTCGCGCGTTTCGGCCGGTTCGGCCGGTCCGGCCGGTTCGGCCGGCGGCTGGAACTGTTCCGGGTGGAGGCGCCGGTACTCGCGGAACTGCCCTCGGATGCCGGAGGCGACGGTGGCCAGCAGCCCGGCCAGGAGGATGCCTGTGGCCGTTCCGATCGCCAGGCTCAGCACCAGGTTGGGCGAGGCGGGCGCGGAGGGACGGTCCGCCGCGCTCATGAGGGCGGCGTGGACGCCGGTCTCCTCGGAGCGGACCGCGCTGTAGCGGACCAGGGCGTCGGCGGCGGCGTTGGCGTAGGCCACGGCGCCGTCGGCGGTGCGCGCCGAGCCGGTGAGCTGGATGAGGGGCGTGTCGGGCGACGTGGACGCCTGGACGTGCTTGGTCGGGTTCGCCCCCTGGGGAACCGGGGGGCTGACGGCCCATGCGAGGGTCTGCCGTTGGGCGGCGAGCCTCCCGTACGCCTGGGCGAAGTTGACGGCGAGCTGGTCGGACCCCTTCTGTCCGGTCACCACGATGACGTGGGAGGTCGCCTTGTAGACCGGGGTCGTGAGCAGCGCGTAGGCGAGGCCGCCCAAGGCCCCCAGCAGGACGACGAACACGAACAGCACCACCCGCGACACAAGGTGGCGGGCGAACCGCCAGACGCCTGGCCGCTGACCGGACCGCTTCGGCCGGGGCCGCAACGAGCGCTCGCCACCCCGGCGTGGTGACTTCTTCCGCGTCACCAGCGCCAGGGGTGCCTTCACCCGGGACGGCTTGGATTCGGGTCGTTCGCTGTTGATGGACTTAGAGTCCGGCATGCTCCGCCCTTTCGTACTGTCGCGGTGCCACGGCAGGCCATGCCGCCCGGGCCCCCTTGGCCGGGCGGTGGCGGTGGCTCTCATACAGTTCGGCAAGCGTCTTCGCGTGAACACGGATGTCGTAGTGCTGCACGGCTTCGGGTGGGGGCCACCGCGTGGGGCTTTGGAGCAGGCAACGGGTCAGTGCCGCCCGCCAGGCCACCAGTCCGGTGGGCACATGCCGGGCCTGGGCCGGGACCATCCCCGGCGGCAGGTCGTCCAGGGCCGGACAGGCCGTGTAGAGGACCGGGAGCCCTGCGGCGAGGCCCTCGATGACGGAGAGGCCGAACGTCTCCTGCTCGGAGGGGGCGGCCAGCACGTCGATGGCGGAGAGCACGTCGGGCACGTCGCCCGACTCCCCCGCGAACATCGTCCGCGCCGCCACGCCGCTGCTGTCCGCGAGGCGATGGAGTGCCGCGCGCTGGGGGCCGTCCCCCACGATCAGGAGCAGCCCGTCGTCCAGGTGTGCGAACGCCTGGATGAGGAGGTCGAAGCGTTTGGTCGGGACCAGCCGCCCTACAGCGCCGAAGACGAAGGCGTTCGGGTCGAGGCCGAGCCGCGCGCGTACACGTGCGCGCCGCTCGGCGTGGAAGGCGAACGCCTCCGCGTCGATGCCGTTCGGGATCACCGTGACGCGGTCGGGAGGCACGCCCCAGCCACGCAGACGTTCGGCCACTGTCGGGGACACCGCGACGGTGGTCGTGCCCAGGCGTTCGGTCGCGGTGTACAGCATCCGCACCGCGGCCGTGGTGGAGCGGCCCTCGATGTGCCCGTGCCCCAGGGAGTGCTCGGTGGCGATGATCGTCCGCACTCCCGCGATGCGCGCGGCGATGCGTCCGAACACGCATGCCCTGTAGAGATGGGTGTGGACGACGTCGTAGCCCCCGGCGCGGATGAGCCGTGCGAGCCTGGGCAGGGCGGACAGGTCCCGGTTGCCGCGCATGCCGACCGCATGCACGGGCACGCCGTGCTCGCGCAGCGCGACGGCGACGGGACCGGGCCGGGACAGCACCGCGACCTCGTTGTCGACCAGCCCGGACATGTGCCGTATCAGGTCCAGGAGCTGCTGCTCGGCGCCGCCGCGTCCCAGCCCGGTGATGATGTGCAGGACCCGGGTCATATCCGCGTCCTCCACCGCAGCTGGTGGCGCACGACCTTCACGCGCATGCGCAGGCCGTGGTCCCGTTCGCCGATGTAGGTGCGGGCCAGGGCGTGCACGTCGTAGGTGTCGGACCAGATCGCGCACCCGTAGTCGTAACCGGCGGCGCGTACCGCGTCGATCTCACGGGGGCCCACGTGCCCGTACGGGTAGGCGAACCCGGTCACCGGTTCTTCGATGACCTCTTCCAGGACGGCGCGGCTACGGCGCAGCTCGGTGCACAGTTCGTCGTCGTCGGCGTCGGGGAGGGAGACGTGCCGCAGCCCGTGTGAGGCGACCTCCATGCCCATGGCGCGCACCTGGCAGATCTGGTCGGCCGTCATCAGGGGCTTGCACGGCCCCTCGTCCCAGGTGTTGTAGGACCCGATGCGGTCGGCGACCACGAAGACGGTCGCGGTGAAACCGAACCGCAGCAACGTGGGGACCGCCCGTACCGCGAAGTCGGCATAGCCGTCGTCGAATGTCAGGCCCACCAGCCCCCGGAGGCCCCCGTCGCTCTCGGCGCGCCGCAGCTCGCGCATGCTCACCCCGCGCAGCCCCCGCGACTTGAGCCAGCGCATCTGACGCGTGAACTGCGCCGGTGACACCGTGATCAGGTGCGGGTCGTCGTCCGTGCGGCCCACCGAGTGGTACATCAGGATCCACGGCATCCTGGTGCGCGGCTTCTCCGCCGGCTGCTGTTGTTCCGCCGGCTGCTGCGGCCGCACCGGCTGCTGTTCCACTGGCTGCTCTCGCCCCACCGGCTGCCCTTGGATCACCGGACTCCCCCCCGATCAAAACGACTGACGACACGACTGGTGGCCCGAACGACGAAGGGGAAGTAGAACTCCAACGGGCTCGTTCCTTCTCCTGTGGCCGCCCCCCGCGCCGGGGTGGTGAACCCCCGGTACGCGCACGCCACCAGCAGCGCCGTACCGAAAACCGCGAGCAGGACGACCCCTCCCAGCGCCAGCAGGAGGACGGGGGGCATTTCCTTCGCGAGCCCCTCTTGCAGGAGGCACCCGACGGCTGTGGCGAGCACGGCCGCGAACAGCAGCGTGACGAGGTCCTTTCCGGTACGGCGCAAGGACAGCGGTGCCACGCGCGAACGCAGGCCCACGAACAGCAGGACGGCCGCGACGCTGATGCCCAGGGCGTTGGCCGCCGCGAGACCGCCCACCCCGAAGACGCCCAGGGTCGCTACACCCACGATCGCGGTGACCACCAGTCCGATGGCGACGCACAGGACCGGGTACCAGCGCGGCGTGCGATGGGCGAAGAACCCGCGTCCGGCCACACCGACCATCGCCTGCCCCAGGAGGCCCAGCGAGTAGACGCGCATGATGAGCGCGGTGGTGTCGGTGTCGTCCTTGGTGAAGCGGCCGTGCTGGAACAGGATCGAGATGACCGAAGGCGCGAACGCGATCAGGAACGCCGTCGCGCAGAGCACCATGGCGCCCACCCCGACCACGTCCATTTCCATGCGCCGGCGTATCTGCCCCAGGTCGCCGTCGGCCGACGCCCGCGCCAGCCGGGGGAACGTCACCGTCACCAGAAGCAGTGACAGCATCGTCGGCACCTGCGCCACCTTCTGGGCGTAGTTGAGGTAGGAGATCGAGCCCTCGGCCAGGGACGACCCAAGGAAACGCTCCACCAGCGTCTGGGCCTGGCGGGTCAGGCTCCAGATGACGATGGGCGCCAGAGCGGCCAGCCCCACGAAGGCCGCCCGGCTCCCCGCCTCGCCCCGCTCCGTCCGGGCGGAGGCGCGGGCCGGCGTCACGCAGCGCGCGAAGATCGGCGCCACCACCGCGACCATGAGCAGGCTGCCGAACGCGACCCCTAGGGCCGCGCTGGTGACGCCCAGCGGCTCGTGGAACGCCCCGATCATCGCCAGGATGCCCACGTTGTACGCGGCGTAGATCGCCGCCGGCGGGCCGAAGCAGTGGTGCGCCCGCAGGGTCGCGCCCATGAAGCCGGCGATGCCGAACGTCAGGATGGTCAGCGACGTGAGCCGTACGCAGCGCACGGCGTCGGTGGCGTCGCTCAGGCCGGGCGCGAGCACGCTGACCAGGTACGGCGCCGCCACGGCGGTCAGCAGGGCCGTCAGGGCCAGCAGGGCGGTCAGACGGGGCAGCGCGGCGGCCACCAGCGGCCGCACGCCGCCGTGCCGGTGCAGGGCGTGGCTGATGGCGGGCACCACCGCCAGCGCCATGGCGTCCTCGATGAGCAGCGGCGACACCGTCTCGGGGATCGTCCAGCCGACCAGGAACGCGTCGGTGCCGCTGGTGGCCCCGAACTGGTGCGCCATGGTCAGGTCGCGCAGGAACCCCAGCACCGTGCCCGTGCCGATGAGAAGGCCGGAGACGGCCGTCGCGCGCCCGACCGACACCCCGCGTGCGGGTGCGGCGTCAACGGCCGTCATCGGCGCCTCCAGGCGTGCGGCGGCCGCCTCGCGGCGCGGACCCGACGGCCGGGCCGCCGGAACTCCCGGATCCCGATCCCCGCAGGCGTGTTCTCTGAAGTCCGGCAGCGCCGTCCGCCCACGGCGGGCCGAGGGCGATCACGGCGGTCAGCCCGATCATCACCGAAGTCAGCACGGACGTGGGCCCTCCCAGGTCTCCGTACAGGAAGTTGAACAGCAGCGCCGTCATGAACCCGGCCGCGACCAGCCACAATGGGTCCCTGCGCGCGCGCTTGAGCGAGCCGCCCGGCGGATGCAGCAGCCCCCACAGCAGGGTCGCCAGCAGCACCGCGAACCCGGTGAACCCCAGCAGCCCCTGCTCGCTGAGGATCAGCAGGTACTCGTTGTGCGGGGACAGCAGCGGTTGACGGACGAAGCCGTTGACCGAGTCGGCGGTGTCGCTGGCCGCCGACAGCTGGAGCGGCGCGTAGGTGTCGCGGTAGGCGGAGAAGTTCTTGACCCCCACCCCCGCCGCCGGGTGGTCCTGCCAGATGCCGGCGGCCGTGCTCCACAGGCTGTAGCGGTCCACCACCGACTGGTCGGGCGTGCTCGTCGTCTCGGTGATGGACCGGGCGCGTTCGACGAGGGTCCCCGACGCGATCCCCAGCCCGCCGACCATGACGACCGCGACCGCGCTCGCGCAGACCGCGACACGTAGTGCCAGCATCCGGCTGTACAGCACCACCATCACCGTCAGGGCCGCCCCCACCGCGATCCAGTTGCCCCGGCTCAGCGACAGGGCGAGCGCCACCGCCAGAACGCCGAACGCGCACCACAGGAAGGCGGTGAGCGCACCGGACCGCCGCCTGGACGGTGAGGTCAGCAGGAACGCCAGGGCGACGACGAGCCCGTAACTGACGACGGACGCCAAGGCCATGACGTCCATCGCGCCGAACGTCCCGACGGCCCGCACGCCGCGCCCCCCGTAGGAGGCGCCCGTGCCCGTGGCCGCCTGGACGATCCCGTACACCGCCTCGAATAGCCCGGCCGCCAGCACGGCCCCGCACACCAGCACCAGGTCGCGACGCTCCCGGACGGCCAGCATCACGGCCAGCGGGACCAACGCGAAGACCTGCAGGAACCGGGCCGCCCCCACCAGGCTCACCGCGATGTCCGTCGACAGGATCGTCGTCACGCCGAGCGCGACGATCAGCGGACCGAACGCGACGAGCGCGCGCGGGGGCAGCCTGCGCCGTCCCAGCACCGCCGCCAGGGCGGCCACCGCGACGAGCACGGCGCTGGCCACGTCGGCCGGGGTCACCTGCACCGTCGCGTCCAGGTCGGCCGGCCCCCGGGGCAGGCACACGCACACCACCGTGACGGCGATGAGCGCGGGCGGAACGAGCGCCGTCCTCATCACGGCGCCTTCACCACGGCCTGCAGGGTCAGCAGCAGGATCTTCAGGTCGCCCCAGAAGGACCAGTTGTCGATGTAGTGGTTGTCGTACCTGGCGCGCAGTTCGATCGAGGTGTTGCCGCGGAGCCCGTGGATCTGGGACCAGCCGGTGATGCCGACCGGCACGCGGTGCCGCATCGCGTAGCCGCTGTACTCGTCCGAGAACCGCTGGACGAAGTGCGGGCGCTCGGGGCGCGGCCCGACGAGGCTCATGTCGCCGCGTAGCACGTTCCACAGTTGCGGCAGCTCGTCCAGGGAGGAGCGCCGGAGGAACCGCCCGACCGGCCCCATGCGGTCGTCGCCGTCGACGCTCCAGCGCGTGTCGGACTCCTTCTCGTCGGCGGGCTTGAGCGTGCGGAACTTCAGCACCATGAAGGTCCGGCCGCCGACGCCCACCCGGCGCTGCCGGAACAGCACCCCGGGGCCGCCCTCGATCCGCACCGCGATCGCGCAGGCGACCATGAGCGGCCAGACGGCGGCGAGGGCCAGAGCGGCGACGAGGACGTCGAAGGCGCGCTTGGCGGACCACGAGGGGAGTCCGTGGGGACGGTGCGGAATCGCCACGCACGGGATCCCGCGCAGATGCTCCGCGCGCGTCCCGACACCGGAGATCAGTTCCACGGTCGAGGGCACGAGGAGCACCTCGCACCCCAGCGCCCCGCAGACCCGGGCCACGACCTCGATGTGGCGGCGCGGCACCTCCTCGGCGACGATGACCGCGGTGGTGACGCCGTGCGTTCCGATGACGCGACGCAGATCGAGCAGACCGCCGAGGACAGGGGCGCGTCCCTCCGCCTGCGGCACCGATCCGTAGCACACGATCTGCCCCACCGGCTTCAGGCCGAACTCGGCGTGTCGTTGCAGCACGTCCAGCACATGGCTGGTGAACGGCCCGCTTCCTATGACGAGGGCGGACGGCGCGGAAATCCGTCGTCTGCGCCACGCCCGCACCGCCGCGTAACACAGGGACCGGCCCGCCAGCGATGTCACGCAGAACAGGAGAGCGACCCACAGGCCGAGCGCACAGGTGTCGGGAAAAGGTGTCCACGGACTGCCCAGGAAAGCCAGGGCGGCCAACATTCCGGCGACGAGCGCGGGAATCAGCATCGCCCGCAGGTCGTCCACCAGAGAAAGCACTCGGCGACGCTGGTAAAGGCCCCCGGAAAGGCCGCACGAGGCGACCGTCACGGCGGCCGCCCCGAATGCCGCGACAGGCCGCGCGGCCCCTGCCGACAGGGCCGCGAGCGTCATCGCTGCCCCGTCCACCGCGGGCAGGAGGAAAGAGAAGAAAACGCTTTTTCGCGGTCCGCCGCGGGCGGATCGAGAAACGGCTGGAACGGCGGCGACACTGGTGTCGACTTCCTCCGTCGAAAGCGCCGCCGTCGCGGGAACCGTCCGCCCGGTTCGCTGCGGAACGGTCTTCGCACTCAGCCCCTGGGCTCCCATCTCACGCATCCCTTCAAAGACAAGAACTCACTGGCGAGTGACGTCCAAGAACGATGAATGAGGCCGTAAAAAGCGGTATCCGAACACCGCCCGGCCGGTGCCCGTTTCCTTTCGGCGGGCCCGTGAATCAGGATGACACCGGAGCGGCGAAGTACACCTGGCCACCTGATTTCTTTAACAAGATCGACCGTTCTCTTGATCAAGACGACCGATGTCCCGGCGCGTCCTTTTCGCACCCCGCGCGAACCGCGGTGACGCGCCTTTTCGAAGTCCCCGAAAAACGCCGCAACCGCCATCGGGACCGCAACACGGATGAGCGCGGCGTCTCTTCCGACACCAGACATACGCGCGCACCCCGGCGGGCACAGGCGATGATTTTCTCGAATCCCGGCTTATGCCGCCACCGACATTCCGGCGCGACAATCGCGCATCCCCCACCTGATCAGGCCGACACCGGCACATGGGCGCACTCGGATTCATCCGCACAGGCCGGGATCAGCCAGATGACTCGACGAACCGAACCGGCGCCATCGCGCGCCGGGCCGCGCGCCGGACCATGCGCTCGAAGTCCCGTGGTTCTTCTCAGCCCAGGGCGGTCGTGTGCCCGTTGCCGTTCCACAGGACCCTGGCGGCCATGCGCCTGGCCAGCTCGGCGGCGAGCGCGTGGGCGAGCGGGTCGTCGGTCATATCGCAGGATTCCAGGAATGTCAGGGCTTGTCCGAGTTCTTCGATCGTCATCCGGTTCGGCGGTTTACGCGCCCAGCCGAAGCGGCTCAGCCGATCACGTTCGAAGCCGTCCACTCCGCGTCCCTCCGCGCCGCGACCGGAAACAGTCCCGGCGTCATCCTCTCTCCCGTGCCCGGCAATCAGTCGGCCAACAAGACACCAATACGGCCGCCCCGGCGTGGAAGGTGGGTATGACCACGGGCGACAGGCCCGGCGATTGTTCACCGGCCGCCGGATTCCGGTGGTGCGTCCGAGCCGGCAACCCGTTTCAGGCTAGTGGAAACGCACCCCGCGGCCGGCGACCCGAATGGCCGGAGTGTGGCGCCCATGTTTCCCGCATCCTCGGCTGGAAGTGGAATTGTCTGCTCACTGGTTCGTCAGATTCGGCATCGCGGCGGCGCTCGCCGGCGCGCTCGGCACGGCGCTCGCGCCCGGCGCGCCGACGGCTGCCGCGAAAGCGGCCCCGCCCACGGCACCACCGGCACCCGCGACGACGGAGACGCCCGCCGCGTCCGCCAAACCCGCGACGGCCCTGGCGCGCGGCCCCGGCCGCCGCTCCGCGACGACGTTTCTCGTCATTCCGCGCCTGCACAAGCGGCTACGCGTCAGGGAAGGCGTGTCGCCGCGCGTGCTCGCCCTCGGGGTGGGCCATTACCCGGGGACGGCGCGCCCCGGCGCGATCGGGAACGTGGTGCTGCTCGGCCACCGCACGACGCATTCGGCGCCGTTCCGGCTGCTGCACCGGTTGCGCGACGGTGACCGGCTCGTGCTGGCGGAGGGGGCGCGGCGGCACACCTACCGGGTGTACCGGAAGACGATCATGTCGCCGCGACGGCGCTCGGTGCTCGCGCCGGTCCCGTTCCAGCCGGACGCCGCACCGCGCACCCGGTCGCTCACGCTCGTCACGTGCCATCCGCCGGGCTCCGACAGGCAACGGCTGGTCGTCCTGGCCAAGAGCAATGCGGGGTGAGCATGGACAGCACACGGCACCGCCGGGCGGGCGCCCACGGGCGCACGATCGCGATGGGCCTGGCGGCGCTGGCGGCGCTCGGCGCCCTGGTCACGGCGGGTCCGGCGGAACGCGCGCCCGCGCCGGCGGACCGGGCGACGCCGAGCCGCGCGCCGGACCCACCGGCCGCGGCGGGGACGGAGCCGGGTACGCGCGGGTCGAGGATCGCCGCCGAACCGTGCCCGAGGGAGACGCTGCGGGTCGCCCGCATGCCCTACGTCATCGACATGACCAGGTGCGACCCGCGGTCCGCGCTGCTGGAGGGGCCGAACGGCCTGGGCGCCGTGGTGCCCGCCGACGGCTCCTCGGTGGCGGCGTCCAGCCTCGGCACCGCCCCCGGGGAGAGCATGCGGACGCTGGTCGTGCGGGTGGACCTCGCCAGGAAGCTGGTCGTCGTGTCCGACCAGGAGCCCGGCGGCCCGAGGGACGCGCCCGGCGGCCCGCTGGACGCCTCCGGCGGGCCGGCGGCCCGCGAGCCGGAGACGGTCCGCGCCGTGGCCGCCTCGCCCGCTCCCGGCACCCCGGCTCCGGCCGTCGCGCCCATCCCGGCGTGCAAGGACGCCGCCTACCGACGCGACGGTGCCCCGCTCCCGTCGGCACGCCGCGGCCGCGCGGTGCTGAAATGGTGGTACTACCCGGGCGACGGCCGGGTGCGGAGGCTGAGCGTCGCGCAGCAGAAGAGGGCGTTCACCTTGGGGGTCCGCATCGCCGTGGAAGGACGCAACAACTGCCGCCTGGGCCGGATCGCCGTCCGCCAGTCCCTGATGGGGCACACCTGGCGTCCGCCCGGAGTCATATCCAGCGGAGCGTGCGGCCTGGCCGACGGGCGCAACGTCCGCGGCTGGATGCGCTTCGACCAGGGCGAGGCCATGCTCGGCCTCACCTGCAAGTGGTTCCGCAGGGGCAAGGTGATCGAGGGCGACGTCGCCCTCAACGCCAGCGGAGTGACCTGGACGACCGGCAGCGGGCGCTGCCGCGGCGACACCTATGACGCGGTCGGCGTCGCCGCCCACGAGAACCTGCACCACATGGGGCTCGCCCACGTCGACGGCGCCGCTCACCGCAACCTCACGATGTTCCCGGCCGTCGGCGCCTGCGAGTTCCACTGGCGCACCCTGGGCCGGGGGGACTTCCTCGGCTTGAAGCGCTACTACGGCACCCGCTGAACGCCCGCGACACCCTGAACGACCGCGACAACGTCATCGGACCTCACGCCCTGCCCCCAGGGCCGCCACGGCACGCCCCCGCCGCGCCTGAGACACCCCTGCCCGCGCTGAGGGCGGGCCGGCTGTGCTCGGGCTCGGCGCGGCCATGCGTGCGGATCGCCGCGAGCCTTGCGGTTCGCCGCGAGCCGTGCCGGAGGACGCGCCCGGACGCCAGCATCCCCGGCCGTCCTTAACGAAGATCGGCCCGTAACCTGGCGCCGATTTTTATCGGTAACAGTTTGAGCACGGCCCGTTACTGAAAGGTATCTGTGCGCGGGCCTCGTTCCCTCGTCCGTCTCGGAACGGGGCCGTAACCGTCGATTTTCGCCACGGGGGTGTGGCCGTCATGCCCTGCGTGCGAACAACCGTGCTCATGAAGGGGACCCGCGATGAAGGCGAACAAGGCACGCAAGTCGTCGAACAAGGCTCGTCGGCCGCAGCGCAGGACGTCGCGGATCGGCACGTGGGCCAAGTGGAGCGCCACCGGGCTGACCGCGGTCGTCACGCTCGCCGGCTCGATCGCCGCGATCGCGATGCTCCGCTCCTGGTTCGCCCGGCCGAGCACGCACCGGCGTGACTGGGCCGCCGCGACCCACGGCGACAGGCGGGAAGAGGCGCAGCGCGCGTCCATGTGAGCGCGCCCCGTCCCCGCCGGCCCGAACGCGCCGAGCCGGGACGGGCAGGCGACGACCGCGCCGATTCGGCGGCGACGTGGCCGGTTCGTCCGGCGACGTCGCCGGCGCGAAGGGTCAGCACAGTCCTCCGTGGTTCCGGCCCGGTGCGCCCACCATCCGCACCCCCGAACATCACGAAAGTCCTTTTCTTCCCCATCGCGGTGACCGGCCGGCGTGATCGGCCGGTCGGGCGGCCGGCGGCCCGGCGGGCCCGGCGGCCCGCGGGTGACCACCGTGCCGCGCGAGTGGGGCCGACTGCTCCCGGAGGTGACCCTGTGAAGATCGCCATGATCTCCGAACACGCCAGCCCGCTGGCCGTCCGCGCCGTCGACCCGGACGAGGAGGGCGAGGCGGAGAACGGCCCCGCCGACCCCGGCGGGCAGCATGTGTTCGTCGCCGACCTGGCGGCGCGTCTCGGGGCGCAGGGTCACCACGTCACCGTCTACACCCGCCGCGACGACCCGGCCCTGCCCGCGCGGGTGCGGCTGGAGCCGGGGGTGACCGTCGAGCACGTGCCCGCCGGGCCGGCCGAGCCGATCCCCCGGGACGAGCTGCTCCCCTGGATCCCCGACTTCGGCCGCTACCTGGGACAGCGCTGGGTCGACGACCAGCCCGAGATCGCCCACGCGCACTTCTGGATGAGCGGCCTGGCCACGGTCCAGGCCATCCGGCATCTCGGCGGGCGGCGCGTCCCGATGGTGCAGGCGTACCACGCGCTCGGCACGGTCGAGCACCGCCACGGCGGGGCGGAGGACACCGGGCCGGCCGGACGCATCCGGCTGGAACGTGCCATCGGCCAGGCCGCCGACGCCGTGATCGCGACGAGCTCCGAGGAGGCCGAGGAGCTGGTGCGCATGGGGGTGCCGCGCGAGCGCATCACGATCGTGCCCTGCGGGGTCGACCTGGAGTTCTTCAGCCCGGAGGGGCCGGCCGACCCGTCCCGGCGGGGACGGCGCCTGCTCATGCTGTCGCGGCTGGGCGAACGCCAGGGCGTGGACACCGCGATCCGGGCGCTCGACCGGATCCCCGGCGCGGAGCTGATCGTCGCCGGGGGCCCGCCGTACGAGCGGATCGACGACGACCCGGACGTGCGGCGGCTGCGCCGGGTGGCCGAGGAGGCCGGGGTCGCCCGGCGGGTGGCGTTCCTGGGACGGGTGACCCGGGCGGAGGTGCCCCGGCTGCTGCGGTCGGCGGACCTGGTGGTGACCCTGCCCTGGTACGAGCCGTTCGGCATGGTGCCGCTGGAGGCGATGGCCTGCGGCGTGCCGGTCGTCGCCACCGCCGTCGGCGGTCACCTGGACACCGTCATCGACGGTGTCACCGGGGTGCACGTCGCGCCCCGGACACCCGAGCAGACCGCCCGCGTCATCCGCGCGCTGCTCGCCGACCCGACCCGCCGCGCGGCCATGGGATTCGCGGGCAGCGACCGGGCCCGCTCCCGCTACTCGTGGGACCGCATCGCCCTGGAGACCGTCAAGGTGTACCGGCGTGCGCTGGCGCGTTCCCGGGTGCCCGCCTGATCAACCCGCCGTCGAGTAAAAAATGAAGTAAAAGATCGGGCGTCGCGGGCGTGCCGTCCGACGTGCGCGATCCCCCTCTGACTGGGGGGTTTCCGCTGCTCAAAGCCCTGTGGACGGGGCGGGGAAGCGGTCAAGCGCCGGAAAAGCCTTGCTAACGTCGAGGCCATGCGAGACAAGCCGTCGCATGCCTTGGCCAATGTCGCCCGCAGCGTGGGCAACGCCGGGATGACAGCCATGGCGAGCATACCCGGGCTGCTGGCAGCGGTGGACCAGCACGCCGCCGCGGTGCGCGACCTCCTCGCCGCGTCCGACCAGACGCTCGACGCCGCGTCGCTCGGCGACTACCTGGTCGGCTTCACCGAGTCCGCGCTGGAACGCGGCTGGACCCCCGGCGACACCCGTGACTGGGAGTTCGTCCGCATCGTCGCCGTGTGCTGGCTGATGACCCGCCACGACTACTGAGCATCCCGGATTCAGCGCCCCAGCTCTGAGCACCGCGGATACCGGGCGACTCCCGCCCGCCGTAGCGGTGGGTGATCGGGTGACCACTCGTCGCAGGAATCCGGCCGCTCGTCGCACGGGACGGCGGTCGCGCGAACATACCCGGGCGTAGTGCCTATTTTCGTTGCAGTCGCCGGGCGCCCCGGTCATAGGAGTCCTCGGGGGAGGCACCGTCGGCGGAGCCGACGGGCAACCGTCCCGCACCGGTGCCCATGGGCCCCGTATGCCCGGCCCCGGCGGCCACGGAGGGGGGAGGGGGCACGCCCACCCGCCGGCCCGCGGGCGTGCCTTCTCCGTGAGCGGAACCCGTCGTTCTCTTCCCGCGCGCCCCCCGGAACGCCCCCCGCCCTTGTGACAGGCGCCGCACCTGCCGCCGCGCGCTCCCGGTTTATGGCCGCCCTTTCTGGAAAGCGGGATCGAAGAGGGAGGAAAGGAGGAGCCATGCCGAAGACGACCAAGAGCGGCAAGCCGCGGAAGGAAGAGCTTCCGAGCACCCTCCAGCGCTCCGACAAGGAGGCCCAGGAGACCTTCGCCAAGGCCCACGACAGCGCGGTCGAGACGTACGGCGAGGGCCAGCGGGCGCACCGCACCGCGTACGCGGCGCTCAAGCACAAGTTCGAGAAGAGGGGCGACCGCTGGGTCAAGAAGGCCCAGAAGGGCCCGTCCGACCCGCGTGCCAAGAACCCCAGGGCCCGCGAGGGCAAGGGCAAGAGCTTCGGCGGCGTCGACGTCGAGGGCCACTCCAAGCAGGAGCTCTACGAGCGGGCCGCCAAGCTGGACGTGCAGGGTCGCTCGCGCATGTCCAAGGAGGAACTGGCCGAGGCCATCGCGCGCAAGCAGGGGTAGGAGCGGCCATGCCGATGGACGAGCGCACGAAGGCGACGGTGCGCGCCCTGCTGGACCGTCACCCCCGCGGCTACGTCGCCGAGGAGACCGGCTTCACCGTCACCGCCACGGCGGCCGGGCTGTTCCGGCTGCTGTGCCTGTCGGTCCTGGCCGACGACGCGGCACCGTCGCGGGAGGCGGTCGAGGCCACCCGCGCGCTGCTGTCGCGCCGCTGGGACAGCGCGCCCGAGATGAGCAAGACCGACGACCGGGGGCGCGCCGAGGTGATCGCCCAGGCCGGGTACCCCCACGCCGACCGGGCCGCCCGGCTGCTCGGCGAGGCGACCCGCATGATCATGGACCGCTACGACGGCGACCTGCGCAACCTGCGCAGGGCCGCGGGCGGCGACCACGACCGCCTGGTCGAGCTGCTGGCGGAGATCCCCGGCATGGACGACGCGGGCCGCGCGGTCTTCCTCCGCGACGCCCAGATGTTCTGGCCGGAGGCGGGGCCGTTCATGGACCGGCACGCCGTCCGCGCCGCCGAACGGCTGCACCTGCCGTCCGACGGCGACACGCTGCTGCGCGACGTGGCCCGCGGCGGCGGCCACGAGGAGCTGTCGTGGCTGGTCGGCGCGTTGGCGCTCGTGGACGCGCACAACGAGTACGACCGCATCCGCCAATCCGCCCGGGTGTGAGCCGGGCGGGCGCCCCGCGCTCCCGCGCGGGCGCCCGGCCCCTGCCGAGCCCGCGACCGGTGACCCCCTACTCGCCGTTCCACCAGCGGGCGACGGCGGCCCGCAAGCCGCCACGCGGAGCCGGGACCGGCGCGGGCGGCGGCTGGTGGACGGCGCCCGCCGCGGCGTAGACGGACGGCCGCGGCGGTGCCTCGGCGGGTTCTGCCCCCTGTTCCAGCGCGTCGTTCTGCGCGCCCCAGGACTGGTCGGCGTTCCGGACACGCGGGAACTTCACCGGCAGTGCCTGCAGGGACCGGTGGAACGGGCCCGGCCGCCACTGCAACTGCTCGGCGGGGACGGCGAGTTCGATGTCGGGCAGGCCGTCCAGCAGCCGCTCCATGGCCACCGACGCGATGAGCCGCGCGTGGCTCTTGGCGGGGCAGGCGTGCGGCCCCGCGCCCCAGGAGACGTGGGCGCGGTTGCCCGTCCGCTGGTCGGTGGCCTTGGCGGGGTCGGTGTTGGCGGCGGCGAAGCTGATGACGATGGGCTGGTTGGCCGGCAGCACCGTGCCCATGAACTCCATCTCGCGGGCCAGGTAACGGGCCGCGTAGTTGGCGATCGGCGGGTCCGTCCAGAGGATCTCTTCGAGGGCGTCCTCCACGGGGATGCTGCCGCCGGACAGGTCACCGGCGAACCGGTCGTCGGCCAGCAGCAACCGCAGCCCGTTGGCGATGAGGTTCTGGGTGGGCTCGGTGCCGCCCCCCATCAGCACCACCAGCTGGTGCGCCATCTCCTCGTCGGTCAGCCGCGCCGGGTGGGCGATCAGCCAGGACGTGATGTCGGCGCCCGGACGCTGACGCTTGAGCTGGACCAGCCGCTGGACGCCGTCGGCCAGCGCCGCGTTGCCCTTCTCGGCCTCCTCCATCTCCCAGATGGCGCTCATGCCGTACATCAGCTGCTGGGCGATGTCCGGCGGGCAGCCGAACAGCTCCATGAACACCAGCAGCGGCAGCACGACGGCGTAGTCCTTGAGCAGGTCCGCCTCGCCCATCGGGCCCATCAGGCGGATCAGCTTGTCGGCGTTGCGCTCGACGTAGCCGCGCAGCGTGGTGTTGTCGACCCGGGCGAACGCGTCGGTGATGGCGCCGCGCAGCCGCGCGTGGACGGTGCCGTCGGTGAACAGCGCGTTCGGCCGGTACCCCATCATCGGCAGCAGCGGGCAGTCGGGCGGCACCGTCTCCTGCCAGCCGCGCGGGTCGTGCATGAACGTCAGGTCGTCGCGCAGGACCTCAAGGGCCGCGTCGTACCCGATGGCGAGCATCGCCGGGACGCCCGGCGCCAGCTCCACGGGCGCGAACGGCCCGTGGGCGCGCAGCTTGGCGTAGGCGCCGTGCGGGTCGGCGGCGAACTCGGGCCCGTACAGGGGCATCCGGCCGCCGGCGTGCACGGGGCACCCCGACGCCCCCGCCCCGTACGGGGAGGGGGCCGCGGCGGCACGGGTCTGGTCGTCGTCCAGGCGTTCGGTCGTCATGACGCCTCCCGGTCGGTGGCGATCAGGTGGTCCACCAGCGCGATCAGCGCCCGCGCCGACGACGCGCGGTCGCGGGCGTCGCAGGTGACCAGCGGGGTGGCGGGATGCAGGTCGAGGGCCTCGCGGACCTCGGCCTCGGGGAACACCGGGGCGCCGTCGAAGGCGTTGACGGCCACCGCGTACGGCAGGCCGTGCCGCTCCACCAGGTCCATGATCTCGAAGGACTGGTCCAGGCGGCGGGTGTCGACCAGCACCAGGGCGCCGAGCGCCCCGCGCGACAGGTCCTCCCAGAGCCGCTTGAACCGGCCCTGCCCCGGCGTCCCGAACAGGTACAGCACCAGCCGGTCGCTGAGGGTGAGCCGCCCGAAGTCCATGGCCACGGTGGTGTGGGTCTTGTCGGGGACGCCGGACAGGTCGTCGACGGGCGCCCCGGCCTGCGTCATCCGCTCCTCGGTGCGCAGCGGCCGGATCTCCGACAGGGTGCCCACCAGCGTCGTCTTGCCGACCGCGAAGTGCCCCACGATCAGCAGCTTCACCGACTGGCGCACCGAGTCGCGCACGTACATGCCGCCGGCGCCCGTGCCGGGCGCGCCCGCGGCGACGCTCTCAGAGGAGAGCACGGAGTCCATCGAGCACCTCCTGCAGGAGCCCCAGCTGCTCGGGCCGCGACGAGTCCGGGCTCGCGGCCCGGGTGGTGATGTGGCCGCTGTCCACCAGGTCGGACAGCAGCACCTTGGTGACGCTCACCGGCAGGCCCAGATGACCGGACACCTCGGCCACCGACAGCGCGCCGCCCCGGCACAGCGTCACGATGCGGCGCTTCTCCGGGCTGAGCCCGGTCAGCGGCAGATCTCCGGCGGCCGTCACCAGGGTCACCAGGTCGAAGATGTTGCGGGTCGGACGCGCCCGGCCGCCGGTCACCACGTGCGGCCGGACCAGCGCCCGCCGGTTGCGCGGCGTCATCATGCGTCGGCACCCCGTCTCGGCGGGGTCGACAGTTCCTTGCCCAGCCGCTGCACCAGTTCCTGCAGCCGGAACGACACCGCCTCCATGTCCACGTGCTGGGTGGCCGAGACGGCCAGGTACGCGCCCGGCCCCGCGGCGACGAGGAACACGTAGCCGTCGTCGAACTCGCTGACCGTCTGCCGCCACATCGTGTTCGGGTTGCCGCAGAACTCGGCGGTGCTGCGGGCCAGCGACTGCAGCCCCGCCATCCCCGCGGCCTGCCGTTCGGCCTCGTCGCGGTTGATCTGCGCGGAGTGGGCGATCAGCAGCCCGTCGGCCGACAGCAGGATCGCGTACCGCGTCTCCGGCATGCGCAGTGCGTCGTCGAGCATCCAGCCGAGCTTGTTGTCCACGAAATCGGTCATGACCGGATGTTCCCTTCACTGTCGGCTTCGTGCTGGCCGGCCGCCCCCTCGGCCGGACCGGGGACGGACGCGGCACGACCGGACCGCGTTCCGCGCTGCCACGCCCCCAGTCCCGCGGCGCTCCGGCGCGACGGCGGCTCCGCGCCCGCGGCGGCGCCGTTCCCGGCGGCCGGTTCCTCCGCCGCCTGCGCCGGCGCGGCGGCGGTGACGCGGCGGCGCTTGGGCAGGCCGCCGGCCGTGGCCTCCTCGGCGACCGGCTCCGGACGTCCGGCGGCCCCCACCCCCGCCGGCTGTGCTCGGACGGACGACACGTCAGGCTCGGGCGACACGGCGGGTCCCTCCTGCTCGTTCGTCGGGACGGCGGTCAGCAGCGTGTTCGGCAGGAACACCACCGCGCGCACGCCGCCGTACGGCGACCGGGTGTCCACCGACACGGTGAACCCGTAGCGGGCCGACAACACCCCGGCGACGGCGAAGCCGACCTGCGGCGGGTCGCCGATCCGGTTGATGTCGACGCTCTCGCGGCCGTTCAGCAGCCGGGTGGCGCGCTGGATCTCCTCCCCGTTCATCGCCACCCCGGCGTCATCGATCATGATGGCCACGCCGTTGTGCGCCATCTGGAAGTTGACCTCGACCGTGGTGTTCGGCTGGGAGTGCCGGGTGGCGTTGTCCAGCAGTTCGGCGAGCACCAGCACGACCGGCTCCACGGCGCGGCTGACGACCGCGACGTTGACCTCCGAGGTGAGCTGGACCCGCAGGTAGTCGCGGATCCGGGAGACCGCGCCGCGCACCACGTCCGACAGCGCCGACGCCTGCCGCTGCTGGCCCGGCCACGACCCGCACAGCACCGCCGTGGCCTGGGCGCGCCGTCCGAGCTGGGCGTTCATGTGGTCCAGGCGCAGCAGGTCCGCCAGCACCTCGGGGTCGTCGTGCCGGTCCTGCATGTCGGTCAGCGCGAGCTGCTGCTCGTTGGTCAGGCTCTGCACGGTGCGCATCATCGCCCGCAGCGTGACCTTGGCCGACCGGTCGGCGCGGACCCGGGCGCGCTCCACGCTCTCGGTGAACAGGTCCAGCACCGTCTGCACGTCCTGCCCGAACGGCGTGCCGGTCAGCCACTGCTCGTGCAGCGGCCTGGACACCGTCACCGGCCGCCCGTCGAGCTGGTCGCGCAGCTCGGGGAGCCGCGTGCCGGCCAGATGCCGCAGCTCCTCGTCGCGCCGCCGCAGCTCGTCCAGCAGTGCCTCGGTCCGCCCGCGGTACCGGTCGGAGACGTGCCGCTGACGGACGAGCACGACCGCGAGGACGACGATGCCGATGGCGGCGCCGACGAGCGCCGCCACCAAGAGGGATTGCTCCATCAGGTCCTCAGTTGGGTGGAATGGTCCTTCGTGGCGATTGCGCGATTATGTCGCGGATCACAGTGTTTTGCAGGCAGAACACCACGTGTCCTCGACCACGCCGGCGAAGCGCTCCCCCGGACCCCTCCTCGGCCTTCTCGCCTTGTGGAACCGCACGCGCCGTCCTCCTCACCGCCTGCCTGCGAGCCGACTCCCCCTGGTGTGGTACGCACCCCGCGTTCCGGCGGTTCTACCGATCCAAAAAGAGGAATGTCATCAACAAAAAGGATGAACAGCGACATACCGGGAAACGACGATGTCACCAGCGCCAGGACAGGACGCCGCCCTCGGGGACGCCGTCCCATCGGGCGGCGGCCTCGCCCAGGGCCGTTCCGACGGCCAGTTCCGCCCGCATGACCGCCTCACCCTTGCGGCGCAGCACCCTCAGCCCGGCGCGGCGATGCATCTGCATGGGCGACCTCCCCGGCACGACCCTCGCAGCGTACGAATCGTCCCTTCTTCCACGCCGGCCGATTAATCGCAACGACATCGCGATGTTGGAGTTATTGGGAATTTATCTTTATCTGCTACCCTAGTTTTGAGATGTTGTCTGTCGTCATTAGCATCGCGTTTCCCCGAGCCCTACGGAAGGGAACACGATGCAGGACGGACAGCCCAGCCGGACCGCGTTGTCGACCGCGGCGGCACGCGCCGCGCATCTCGTCGTCGACCACGAACCGCACATCCTTCACGACACCGTCGCGGCCGCCCTGCTCGGCGACCGGGCCGAGGAGATGCTCGGCTACCACCGCGCGCACGGCGACCACCTGGTGCTCTCGGGCACACGCGCCCTGGTCACCGCCCGCGGCGCCTACACCGAACGGCTGCTGGCCGACCGTTCACCGGACCAGTACGTGATCCTCGGCGCGGGCCTCGACACGTTCGCCCACCGCCACTCCGGCGTCCGGGTGTTCGAGGTCGACCACCCGGCCACACAGGAATGGAAGCGCGCGCTTCTTTCGCGGGCGGGCATCCCCATTCCCGGGCACCTCGCCTTCGTCCCCGTCGACCTGGAATCCGGTGCCCTTCTCGACCGGCTCACCGCCGCCGGATTCGACCCGCGCCGCTCCGCCCTCGTGGGCTGGCTGGGCGTCACCATGTATCTCACCCGCGACGCCATCTCCGCCACCCTGGCGGAACTCGGCCGCCTGTCCCCCGGCTCGGAACTCGTCATGGAATACGCCCTGCCCGCGGAACTACGGGACGCCACGGGCAACGAGTACGCCGCCATCGCCGCCGAGGTCGTCCGCGAGAGCAACGAGCCCTACCTGACCTTCCTGTCGCCCGACGACGTCACCACGCTGATGAAGCGCCACGGCCTCGAGGTCCTCGACCACGTCACCATGCATGACGCCGTCCCTCCGTCCACGTGGACCCGGACCGACGCCCTCCGCCCCTTCACCTGGACGCGCCTTGCCCACGCCACCATCCCCCGCCCCTGACCCGGGGGCGCGTCCCTTGCCGTCGGACGTGGTGCCCCGCGCGAAGGCAGGCCATCGTGCGAAGACGCGTCCCCGCCCGCTTCCGCCGCTACGCGCTGCGCCGCGCCGCCACGGCGGGCCGCCTCGGCGGGCCGCCTCGGCGGGCCGCCTCGGCGACCGGCGGCTACGCGGGTCACGGACGCGAGGGGTCAGCACGGACTGGCCCGGTAGAGGTCTCCGGCCTGTTTCGTGAGGCGCCGGCCCGAGGTCTGCCATGAGGTGCCCGCCGGGCTCAGGCTGAGCACGGCCATGATCTTCCGGTCGTCGGCGCAGTAGGTGCCGGAGGTGTGCATGGCGACCCCGCCGAGCTCGATCCCTGCCGTACCGCGCGAGGACGGCGCGCTCGTGGTGCAGCGCTGGTCGGGCGGCGCCGCGCCGAAGCCGGACCAGCCCTGCTTCACGGCCCACGGCCCGGGGAGGGCGGACGGGATGCCGAAGAACTGGTCCCAGCCGTCGGACGCGCAGCGGGTGGCCTGGTGCAGGTGGCCCATGACCAGGTCGCGGAACGCCGGGTCGGCCTGCTCCAGGATGTAGCGGTAGGTCTTGACGACGTCCGCGGCGCTGGTGGCGGTGTACCCCCACTTCCCCGCGTCCGCCGGAGGCGAGGTGTCGGTGAGGCCGATCTTCGTCGCCATCCTTGTGACGATGGCGGGTCCGGCATCCTCGCTGCGGGTCCACAGGGCGCTGGCGGCGTCGTCGTCGCTGGAGCGCAGCATGTTCCGCAGTCGCCCGGCGTCGCCCTCGGGGATCGGCCGGCCGGGCCCCAGCTTCTCCAGATAGTCGATCGCGATCAGCAGCTTGATCAGAGACGCTGAGCGGAACCGCCGGTGTTCGGCGTTCTGGAGGGAGGCGCCGCTCTTCCGGTCGAGCACCATGTAGCCGACCGCCGGTTCCGAGGGCACGTCGGGGCAGGGGGCGAGCAGCGAGTCCCCCGGGTCCACCGTCGTGTGGAGCTTGGACGCGGGGACGAATCCGAAACCGCGCCGAGCCGGGTCCCCCAGCGCCCGGTCTCCCTGCGTGTAGTACCAGACGTCGTTGCCGCCCTCATGAGATTGACCGCGCCTCCAGCACAGAAACCAGCTCGTGGTCGTGTCCAGCACGCCCACCTGCGCGGAGTCCTTGGAGGGGGAGGCGTACACGGATGCGCCCGCCGCATTGCCGCAGAGCGAGTCCTCGGTGAACGGCTCGGGGAAGACGCCCCCGTCGTGCTGGACGCCGGTGCGATGCCGGCAGACCTCCGCCTGTGCGGCGGGGACGGCCAGGGCGGACGATCCGGTGAAGGCCGCCGCCGCCACGATCGCGGCGGCGAGCGAGCCGCGGGAAAGTCGTTTCGTCGTTGCTCCGAACATCATGCTCCTTCACGACGGAACGGCTCTGTGGCGAACGCCGCCCGGGCGACGTGTGGCATCACCGCGACGCCACCCGCCACAGGATGCCGGCGGGCACCAGCAGATCATCGAGAGCCTGAAGACGGCTTACAGAGTCCTGACGACCGGCTTTACCCCGACCATGGCCGGAACACGGCAGGTGATCCTCTCGACCCGGGGGGTAGGAGGCCGCGTGCCCGTCGCGCCGGCGGGGGTTGTGGCCGGTGGCGCGACGGGCTTCGGGGTCAGGCGACGGCTTCGACGGTGGGGGGCTGGAACTGGGTGCGGTGGAGTTCGCTGTAGCGGCCTTCGGCGGCCAGGAGTTCGTCGTGCGTGCCGCGTTCGACGATGCGGCCGTCCTCCACGACCAGGATGAGGTCGGCGGCGCGGACCGTGGACAAGCGGTGGGCGATCACCACGGCGGTGCGGCCGTCGAGGGCCTCGGTCAGGGCCTCCTGGACGGCCGCCTCGGAGGTGGAGTCCAGGTGGGCGGTCGCCTCGTCGAGGATGACCACGCGGGGACGGGCCAGCAGGACGCGGGCGATGGTCAGGCGCTGGCGTTCGCCGCCCGACAGCCGGTAGCCGCGTTCGCCGACGATGGTGTCCAGGCCGTCGGGCAGGCTCTCGATCAGGTCGTCCAGGCGGGCGCGGCGCAGGACCTCCCACAGCTCGTCCTCGGTGGCCTCGGGACGGGCGAGCAGCAGGTTGGCCCGGATCGACTCGTGGAACAGGTGGCCGTCCTGGGTGACCATGCCGAGGGTGTCGCGGATGGCGGCGAAGCTCAGGTCGCGCACGTCCACGCCGCCCAGCCGGACGGCGCCGGAGTCGACGTCGTAGAGGCGGGGCAGCAGGCTCGCGATCGTGGACTTCCCGGCGCCCGAGGAGCCGACCAGGGCGACCATCTGGCCGGGTTCGGCGCGGAAGGAGACGTCGTGCAGGACCTCGGCGCCGCCGCGCGTGTCGAGGACGGCGACCTCCTCCAGGGACGCCAGGGACACCTTGTCGGGCGACGGGTAGGAGAAGCGGACGTTCTCGAACTCCACGGAGACGGGACCGTCCGGCACCGAGCGGGCGTCGGGGCGTTCGGCGACCAGCGGACGCAGGTCGAGGATCTCGAAGACGCGCTCGAAGCTGACCAGCGCGCTCATCACCTCGACCCGGGCGCTGGCCAGGGAGGTCAGCGGCGCGTAGAGGCGGGTGAGCAGCAGCGCCAGGGCCACCACGGCGCCGGCGTCGAGCTGGCCGCGCAGGGAGAAGTACCCGCCGAGGCCGTAGACCAGGGCCAGCGCCAGGGCGGACACCATGGTGAGCGCGGTGATGAACACGTGCTGCACCATCGCGGTGCGCACGCCGATGTCGCGGACGCGCCGGGCCCGCACGGCGAACTCCCGCGACTCGCGGGCGGGCCGTCCGAACAGCTTCACCAGCGTCGCGCCGGGCGCGGAGAACCGCTCGGTCATCTGCGTGCTCATGGCGGCGTCGTGCGCCGCGGCCTCGCGCTGCAGGCGGGCCAGGCGGGTGCCCATGCGCCGGGCGGGCAGCACGAACACCGGCAGCAGCAGGAGCGCCAGCAGCGTGATCTGCCAGGAGATGCCCACCATGACCGCGAACGTCAGCACCAGCGTGACCAGGTTGCTGACCACCCCCGACAGGGTGTCGCTGAAGGCGCGCTGGGCGCCGATCACGTCGTTGTTGAGGCGGCTGACCAGGGCGCCGGTGCGGGTACGGGTGAAGAACGCGACCGGCATGCGCTGGACGTGGTCGAACACGGCGGTGCGCAGGTCGAGGATGAGGCCCTCGCCGATGCGCGCCGACAGCCACCGGTTGAGCAGCCCGATCCCGCCCTCGGCCAGGGCGATCACGGCGATCAGCACGGCCAGCCGGGTGACGGTGCCGGTGGCGGCGCCCTCGCCGATCGCGTCGACGACCCGTCCGGCCAGCACCGGCGTGACCACCGCCAGGACGGCCATGACCACGCTGAGCAGCAGGAACCACGTCAGCAGCGCGCGGTGCGGCCGCGCGAAGCCCCAAATGCGCCGCAGCGTGGCGCGGGAGAAGGGCCGCCGGTCGTCCTGCGCGTTCATCGCGTGGTGCAGCGACATCCACGCGGTGACTTCCATGTCCATTGGGTACCGCCGATCTGGTCGGAGGAGGAAGGTCCGACCTCCGATGGTGGGACCTCAACAATGGTCGAGGTCAAGGCCCCCGTCGCGTGGCATCGTCTCGCGGGGGTCCGACACTTTGCGCGGCCACGGCCACACGGCTTGAATATCCGAGGCGGCGACGAGGAGCGGACAACGTGGACATCGACATCGACAAGGCGCGGGCGGACACACCGGGCTGCGCGCGGGTGGCGCACTTCAACAACGCGGGCGCGGCACTGCCGCCCCGGCCGGTGATCGACGCGGTGAACGGGCACCTGGAGCTGGAGGCGCTGACCGGCGGCTACGAGGCCTACGAGCAGGCGTCCGCGGCGGTCGAGCGGTTCTACGACGCGGTCGCCGGGCTGCTGGGCGCGGACCGCGACGAGATCGCCTACGTGGAGAACGCCACCCGCGCCTGGGACATGGTGTTCTACGCGATCCCGTTCCGTCGCGGCGACCGGATCCTCACCACCACCAGCGAGTACGCCAGCAACGGCATCGCCTACCAGCAGGTCGCGCGGGCGCGCGGCGCCCGCGTGGAGGTGGTGCCGGACGACGCCGACGGCCAGATCTCCCTGAAGGCGCTGGAGACCGAGCTGGCCAAGGGAGACGTGCGGCTGGTGTCGCTCAACCACGTCCCGACGCACAACGGCCTGGTCAACCCGGCGGCCGAGGTGGGGCGGCTGACGCGGGCGGCGGGCGCGCTGTACCTGCTGGACGCGTGCCAGTCGGTCGGGCAGCTCACCGTGGACGTGCGGGAGATCGGCTGCGACATGCTGTCGGCGACGGGCCGCAAGTTCCTGCGGGGGCCGCGCGGCACGGGCCTGCTGTACGTGCGGCGGGACGTCCTGCGGACGCTGGAGCCGCCGTTCCTCGACCTGCACTCGGCCGCCTGGACGGCCCCGGACGAGTACGTCGTCCGCGACGACGCCCGCCGTTTCGAGACGTGGGAACGCTACGTCGCCGGGCAGATCGGCCTGGGCGTGGCCGCCGACTACGCCGTCGCGCTCGGTGTCGCGGCCATCGAGGAACGTGTGACCGCCCTGGCCGCGGGGCTGCGTGACGAGCTCGCGGCCCGTCCAGGGGTGAGCGTCCTGGACCGCGGGGCGCGTCGTTCGGGCATCGTCACGTTCACCGTGGACGGGCACGAGGCCGCCGACGTCAAGCTCGCGCTACGGGAGCAGGGCGTCAACGTGAGCGTCACCAGCGGGGAGCAGCGCTTCGATCCCAGCGGCGCCGTCAGTGCCGTACGGGCGTCGGTGCACTACTACAACACGGAAGAGGAAGTGGAGCGCCTGCTGCGCGCCCTGCCGCGTCCCGCCTAGCGGACGCGACAGGGCCCGGGACGCACGGAGCTGCGTCCCGGGCCCTCCACCACCCCACTCAGAGGTTCGACTTGGCGGCGCTGATGTCGGCGAGGGCGGAGCCCTCCTTCTCCACCGCCAGGTCGCCGATGGAGACGATCCCCACCGGCCGGCCGTTCTCGATCACCGGCAGGCGGCGGACCGCCCGCTCACGCATGATCTCGACCGCCCGTTCGGGCGGGTCGTCCGGCCCGACCGTGGCCGTGACGTCGCTGCACAGGCCGCCGACCTTGGTGCTGCCCGGGTCGCCGCCCGCGGCGAGACCGCGCACCACCAGGTCGCGGTCGGTGACGATGCCGCGCAGCTCGTCGCCCTCGGCGACCAGGACGTTGCCGATGTCCTCGTCGCGCATCCGGCGCGCCACGCTGACGATGTCGTCCTGCGGCGAGACCGCGGTCGGGGAACCGGTCATGATGTCGCGGATCTTGGTGGCCATCGTTCACCCCTTGAGGTTGACCCTGTCGATGTCTCTGCAGATCCGATCGATCTCGGCCTTACCCGGGCGATCGCGGATCACTCACAACTCTTGGCCCGACCGCGTTCCCGCGTCCGGATGCTCCCAGCGGACCACCCCGAGTCGGCAAAGCCTTGCCCTGCCCCTGCGATCGCCGGTGGACGCCGGGAAGGGTCGAGCGCATGAACACCGTGCTCCTGGGCTGCCTGGCCGTCTTCGGGACGGGAGCGGCGGCGGTCGCGGGGGCGCTGCTGATCCAGCGGACGGTCCCCGCCCGGGTGCGGTACGACTTCGGGATGTACGGGGCGCTCACCACCGTCCTGGTGGTGTCCGCGTTCCTGCTGACGGCGATAACGATGGGCCTGTTCGTCTGGCTGACCATCAACCAGGCGAGCCACAGCGTGGTGCAGGAGGCCGACGCCGTCCTCGACCTGTACTGGTACGCCCAGACGCTCGACGGCCCGGAGGAGGTGCGGCTGCGCAGCGAGCTGCGCGACTACACCACCCATGTCATCCGCGTGGAATGGCCGGCCATGGCCGAGACGGGGGAGCTGCACCCCCGCTCCTGGCAGCTGGCGAGGCAGTTGCGCTACGAGATCACGCACGTCTCTCCACAGCCGGGCGGCGCCACCATCCGGTACCAGGACGCGTTGCGAGCGGTGAGCGTCCTGTTCGACGCGCGGCGCTCACGCGAGTCGCTGGCCGGGACCAGGATTCCCCCGCTGATGTGGGTCGCGCTCATCTCCACCGGGCTGCTGGTGGTGGTGCTGCCGATGCTGCGGGGCGATCCGCGTCCGGCGGTTCGGGTCGTGTTGGCGTTCGTGGGCGCGGCCACGGTCGCGTTCGTGGTATTCCTCCTCTACGAGGTCAACGTGCCCTTCACCGGCAACGTCAAGGTCACCCCGGCGCCGCTGGAGGACGCGCTGCGCTCGTTCGCCGACATCGACGCGTTCTGGGGACACCGGCCCTGACCAACAATCGGATCAAGGCTTCGTATGTGTGTGAACCCGGGGGCGGACCCGCGCATCTTGACAGATGCACGGGGGTCGTCGGCGAGACCGTTCCGCCCGCCTGCCCGGTCTTTTCTCCAACTGCCCGGCATGAAGTCGAGGAGGTCGCGCCGTGAATGACGCGTCGCGTGAGCTGGACGACGACGCACGGCACGATCCTGCGGGGACGCCCCCGCAGGACGGCCCCGCACCCGACGCGAAACCGGACACCGACTTCGACCAGGGCGGCTCCTCGGAAACCGAACGAGAGCCCGAGGCAGAGGCGGACGCGGAGGCGGAGCCCGAGGCCGGCACTGAGGCACGGCCGGAGGCGGAGGCCGAGCCCGAGACTGAGACCACGGACGACGCCGAGGCACAGGACGACGCCGAGGCACAGGACGACGCCGAGGCACAGGACGACGCCGAGGCACAGGACGACGCCGAGGCACAGGACGACGCCGAGCCGCAGGACGGCGTTGAGCCGCAGGACGACGCCGAGCCGGAGGACGATGCCGAGGCGCAGGACGGCGTTGAGGAGCAGGACGGCGTTGAGGAGCAGGCGGACGCGCAGCCGGAGCAGCCGTCCGAGGCCGCCGAGCCCGAGCAGGCGGAGGACGAGTCCGAGCAGGAGGAAGAGGAGGCCGACTCCGAAGCCGAGCGGCGGCAGGAGGAAGCCGACGCTGAGGGCCGCGACGACGAGGAGCAGGCCGACGAGGAGCCGGAGCCGTCCTCGGAATCCGCCGAGCCGGCTGAGCCCGAGGGCGAGGCCGTCGAGGACGAGCACCCAGAGCGGGCAGACGAACCCGGCGAATCCGACGAATCCAATGACCGCGAGGAGCCCGAGGACGAGCCCCGCTCCGCCGCCGAGGAGACCGACGAGGCGGACGCCGACGAAGTCGAAGAGGACGAGGAAGAAGGCGAGGACGGCGAGGACGGCGAGGACGGCGGTAGGACGCCCACCACGGAGTTCCGGCTTCCGCCCAAGGCGGAGCCGCCCGCCGCGTCCAGCAATGCCACCGTTCCGGACCTGCCACGCCCGGTGTTCTTCAGGGAACGGCCGGCTGACGCCGAGTTCAGGCAGAGCACGCCCCAGCGGCCCGCTCAGGAGAAGCCAGAGCCCGCACCGCAGCCCGCAGAGCACTCGGCACCGCAGCATCCAGCACCGCAACGCCCGGCACCACAGCAGCCCGCACCGCAGCAGGCCGCACCGCAGGAGCCCGCGCCTGCCGCTGAGGACGCCGCGCTCACCCGTCCCGCCCCCGAGCGCGAAGCACCCGAGCCGGGGAATGCTCCCCCGTCGTGGCCCGTACGGGTGCAGCCGCCGTCCCACCAGGGATTCCGCTCGGCTCAGCCAACGGTGGAGCAGCCGCTGCCGGAGGCTCCTCCGTTCCTTCCCGAGGGCTTCACGGAGACGACGCAGCGGGATCCCCTGCCCGAGACCGTCTCGCCTGCGGCGGCACCGGCGTACACAGCGCCCCCACCGCAGACGGCACCACCCCCAGACGGTCCGCCTGCGGCCGCCCAGCCGCCCGCAACGCAGGAGCCCGAGCAGCCCCCCGCGAAGGGACCACGCAAGCGGCGGCGCCGCGGCCTGATCACCGTCGTGGCCCTGCTCGTGCTGCTCGCAGGGCTGGTGGGAGGGCAGCTCATACGGCCGACCCCCGAGCCGACGTTGCGTCTGACCCTGCCGACCACCCAGCACACCTTCGGGGGTGCCGCCCCGGCGCTTCCGTGGCCACGGCAGGGGCAGGCGACCCTCTACGTGGAGGGGGTGGGCTCCATGGGGTCGTCCGGCGGGCAGGCGCCGACCCCCACGGCCAGCGTGGCGAAGGTGATGACCGCGTACGTCTTCCTGCGCGACCACCCGCTGCAGCCGGGGGCGCCGGGTCCGACGTTCAGGATCTCCCCGCAGGAGGCCGCGCAGCTTCCCGCGCGCAAGCAGCGCGGCGAGTCGCTCGTCGAGGTGGTGGCGGGACAGCCGTTCACCCAGCGCAAGGCGCTGGAAGCGCTGATGATCGTGTCGGCGAACAACATCGCGCACGAGCTGGCCCGCTGGGACTCGGGCGACGAGCAGGCGTTCGTGCGCAAGATGAACGACGCCGCGCGGTCGCTGGGGATGACCAGCACCACCTACACCGACCCCAGCGGTTACGACTCGCGCACCGTCAGCACGGCCGCCGACCAGGTCAAGCTGCTGACCGCGGCGATGAAGATCCCGGCGTTCGCCGAGATCGTGGCCAACCGCACCTACGTCCCCAACGACGGGCGGCCGGCGCGTCCCGGCGGCAACATCCTGGTGGGGCAGCACGGGGTGCTCGGCGGCAAGACCGGTTACACCGACGCGGCGGGCGGCAACTACGTCTTCGCCGCGCGCAAGCGGGTGGGCAACGTCCCGACCACGATCGTGGGCGCGGTCATGGGGCAGCGGACGCCGAGCGCGATGGGCGCGCTGACGGTCGCGCAGCGGCTGGTCGTGGCCGCCGAGAACACGCTGACCTCGGTCACGCTGGCCCCGGCGGGGGCGCAGGTCGCGGTGGTCGACGACGGTCTGGGTGGGGAGACGCCGCTGCGCGCCTCCGCCCCCGTCACGGTGGTCGGGTGGCCCGGGCTCACCGTGCCGGTCCGCGTCACCGGGGATCCGCCGCGTCAGGCAGCCGACGGTACGCAACTCGGCGCCGTGACGGCGGGCGCCGCCAGCACTCCCCTGACCGTGGGCGGCGAGCTGAAGGAACCGTCCATCCTCAAGCGGCTCCTGCGCCTGTCGTAGATCCCGAACGGCGCCCGGCGAGCGAGCCAAGCCGCCGGGCGCCGGGCGGACGCGTCACTGGTCGGCGGCGGCGCGGGAGGCGTACGGGCCGCGGTTCGGATGTTCCACCGCGACCGCGCTCTCCTTGTCGTCGGCGACGTCCGGGGCGCTGAGCCAGACGGTCAGCACCATCTCCAGTTCCAGCCGCGTCTCGGGCGCGTACAGCCGGTCGCCGAACAGCTCCTCCAGCTGGTGCAGGCGGTAGCGCACCGTCTGCGGGTGGACGTGCAGGCGGCCGGCGACCTCGGTGGCGTTGAACCCGTTCTGCAGGCAGGCCAGCAGGGTACGCGCCAGCCGTTCGCGGTGCCGGGGACGCACCGCCTTCAGCGGCGCCAGCCGCCGGTCGGCGACGGCTCGCACGAGTTCCTCGTTGTTGAACACCACCAGCGTGGGCATGTGGTCGGCGCAGCGGATGAGCCGGTCGGACGGCAGGATGCCGCGCCGGGCCAGCGGCAGCGCCTCGCGCGCCCAGCGCAGCGACTTGGCCGCTTCCTCGGTGCGCACGGTGGGGCCGAGCGCGGCGACCCAGTTGCGCAGGGCCGTCTCCAGCATGCGGGCGCGGCCGGGGCCGTCGGGGTCCGGGACGAGCAGGCAGGGTTCGCGCCGGTTGACGTCGGACAGCACGTCGGGTGGCAGCGACGGCTGGCGGAAGGGTTGGCGGCTGCGTTCGTACAGCACGACGGCGGCGACCGTGCGGGGCACCCGCCACTGCGCCAGGCGGGCCATGTCGGCGATGGCCTGCGGCGCGGCGGGCGGCTCGGCCAGCAGCAGGTCCAGCAGGCGCCGGCGGCGGTGCTCCAGCTCGCCCGCCTCCTGCTCGCGCGCCTTGGTGTAGCCCTCGGCGGCGGCCTGGGCGATCTCGTCCAGGAACGCGAAGATCCCTTCGGCGATGCTGGCCAGCGCGCGGCGGGAGATGTTGTAGTGCTCGGACTCGGCGGCCAGGCGCCGCCAGGCCACCCGCGCGCCCAGCCGCAGCGAGGTCTGCAGCACGTCCAGGCTGCGGCCCTCGCGCGCCTCGGCCCAGCCGATCTCCCGGTAGACGGCGGCGACCGACTCCCAGGACGCGTCCGGATCGGCGATGAGGTCGACGAACTGCCGCAGCGCACCCTCCACGGCCAGCCGCACCAGCCGGGCGTACTCCTCGTCCTGCGGGCGGGCGTACTCGGGTATCCCGCGCAGGATCTCGGCGATCATCTCCTCGGCCAGGGCGTCCAGATGGGGACGGAAGATCTCGCCGATCTCCGGGGGGACGCCGGCCCAGGACTTGAGGGGCGAGCGTTCGCCGACGGACGTGGTCACCGTGCGCACCTCCCATGCCCGTGCGAAGCGGGGACTACTGAAAGTACTCGTCCGTATCCGGTGAGGCTTCTGCCGGATCGCACCATTGGACCGCGCCGTTTGTCAGTCGGGTGACAAACGGGCGTACCAACCGGGCGGGGCGTCAGGCGCGGCGTGGTCCCGCGAGCACGGCGGCCGCGCCGAGGCCCAGATAGATGACGCCGGTGGCGTGCCGCTGCCGCCGCCGGAAGGCCGGACGGGCCCGCAGCCAGGCGCCGATCGATCCGGCCGCCACCGCGTAGACCATGTCGCTGACCACTCCGATCAGCCCGGTGACCAGGCCCATCACGGCGATCTGGGCCGGGACCGGGACGGCGGCGCCGCGGTCGACGAACTGCGGCAGGAACGCCAGGAAGAACAGCACGACCTTGGGGTTGAGCACGTTGACCAGCAGGCCGTCGAGGTAGACGCGGCGCAGCGGCTGCGGCGGCAGGGGCGTCGCGTCGCCCTCGTCCCCGGCCCGGAAGGTGCGGATCGCCAGGTAGAGCAGGTACGCGGCGCCCGCGTAGCGCAGCGCGGAGAACGCGGTGGCGGACGCGGCGACCAGCGCGGACAGCCCGGCGGTGGCCGCGGCGACGTGCACGAGCGTGCCGCTCTCGACGCCGAGCGCGGAGACGACGCCGGCGCGCCGTCCCTCGGCGACGCTGCGGGTGATGATGTACAGGTGGTTCGGGCCGGGGATGACGACGAGGGTCGTGGCGGCCAGTAGGAACAACAGCGGATGACTCACGACATGCGACGTTATGCCCGGCGCATTTCCGCGTCGAAGGTCCAATCGGCCACCGGCACGTCGGTCCAATCGGCCGCACCCTGCTCCCCGGGGCCAGGCTCCCCGGCGCGCAGTCTTCCGTCGCCTAGTTCTCGTGGCTGTCCGGCGTCTCGGGACGGGCGGGGGCGGCCGCGAGGGCTCCGGCGAGCACCATCCGGCCGGCGGTGCGGACCATCAGGGCGACCTCCTCGACCGGGCGGCGCAGCGACGACAGGCTGACCAGCGCGGCCAGCAGGACGTGCCCGAGCACGATCTCGATCTCGTCCCGTTCCGGCACCGGGCCGCCGATCGCTGCCGACAGCCGGTCGCGCACGAACAGGAACAGCACCGTGCGCGCGTCGTCGACGCTGGGGTCGTCCGACGTCACCGCCTGGATGATGGCCGAGGTGAGGGTGCGCTCCTCGGCGGCCACGCGCACGATCCGCTCCAGCAGCGCGGTCAGCCGCTCCACCGGCGTCTCCCCGACCGCCAGCGCGTCGATGTCGGCGGTGATGCGGTGCGCCCAGGTGGCGGCCACCTCGGTGAGCAGGTGGTCCTTGGTGGCGAAGTAGCGGTACACGGTCGCGCGGGCCACCCCGGCGCGGTCGGCGACGTCGTGCATGGTGACGGCGTGGTAGCCGCCCTCGTGCGCGAGCCGGCGGGCCGCGTCGAGCAGCCGTTCGCGGCGGGCCTGCTGTTCCTTGCTCAGCGTCCGCGTCACGGTGATCCGCACATCGCCGGTCACTGCGCCTCCTTGTCGGGATCGTCCCATCTTCTCGCATCCGGCGCCGTGTGGATCTCCGGTGGTGCGGGAAGCCGGACGGGGCCCGGGAAGCATACGCGCGGGGCCCTTGCCGTGGGCGGGGCGGCCGGTCAGGATGGCAGAGAACACAACCTATCGCTTGCTTGGGTGAGCCATGAGGGTCGACCTGCTCGACGGTGAGATGTACGCGACGGACCCGTGGTCGGTGTACGCGCGGCTGCGCGCGGAGGCGCCCGTGTACCACGACGAGGCCAACGGGCTGTGGGGCGTCGCCCGGCACGCGGACGTCTTCGCCATCGAACGCGACCCGCGGCTGTGGAGCAACGCGGGCGGCTACCGTCCGCAGCTGCCGTCCGACCCGTCCATGATCGGCCTGGACGATCCGGAGCACATGCTGCGCCGCCGCATGGTGTACCAGCGGTTCACGCCGCGCGGCGTGAACCGCTACGCCGACCGGATCCGCGCGACCGCCGTGGACTGCGTCGAGAACGCGCTGGAGCGCGGCACCGTGGACGCGGTCCCGGCGCTGGCGGCGCCGCTGCCCGCCCGGGTGATCGGCTGGCTGCTGGGCTTCCCCGAGGACTCGTGGCCGCAGCTGGTGCGCTGGTCGGAGACGGCGGTGTTCGCCGGGGGCGGGCTGCGCTACGTCACGGCGGACGCGACGCAGGCCGCGGCGGAGTTCGCGCTGGCCGTGCTGGAGATGGCCAAGGAGCGGCGCGGCTGCCCGGCCGGCGACCTGCTCTCGGTGTGGTCGAACGCCGGTCCCGGGGAGCCGGTGTACGACGACGAGCATCTGGCGCACGAGGCGCTGCTGCTGCTCGTCGGCGGCGCCGAGACGACCCGCACCGTCATCGCGACGGCGCTGGACGCGCTGATCAGGCATCCCGGCCAGTGGGAGCTGCTGCGCCGCGACCCGTCACTCATCCCGGGCGCGGTGGAGGAGTTCGTGCGGTGGACGACGCCGATCCTCAACATGTGCCGCACGGCCACGCGCGACGCCGAGGTGGCCGGGGTGACCATCCCGGCGGGCGCGCAGGTGCTGCTGATGTACGGGTCGGCCAACCGCGACGAGGCGGTGTTCGACCGTCCCGACGAGTTCGACGTGACCCGCGCGCCCGGCGACCACATCGCGTTCGGCCTGGGCCCGCACTTCTGCCTGGGCGCCTCGCTGGCCCGCCTCGAGCTGCGGATCTTCTTCGAGGAGTTCGTCGCGCGGGTGGCGGACGCGCGGTGGGCGGACGACACGGGCCCGCGCATCCTGCGCAACGCGTTCGTGCGCGGCGTGACCGAGTTCCCGGTGACGCTCACCCGCCGCGATCCGTGACGGGCCGCGCCGCCCAGAACGGGCCACGCCGCCCATGACGGGCCGCGCCGCGACACGGTCGGGAAATGTCAGACCACGTCGAGCGCGCGGCGCTGGCGCGCCCATTCCAGGGAATGGCGGATGGCTTCCTCGACGCTGTATTCGGGTTTCCAGCCGAGCAGTTCCTCGGCCTTGGCCGGATCGACGAAAGCGCCCACCACGTCCCCCGGACGAGCGGGCGCCTCACGCACCTGGAATTCGTCGCCGACGACTACGCGGAAGGCGTCGACCAGCTCCCGCACGGTGATTCCGTCGCCGGTGCCGAGATTGATGACCTCGTAGCCGCCGGAAGGCTTTCCGGGGCCGCCCGGTCCGAGCGGGGGAAGGACCGAGTCGAACCGCACGGCCGTCTCGTAGAAGGCGCGGGCGATGTCCCAGACGTGAATGTAGTCGCGGATCGCCGTGCCGTCGCGGGTGGCCCAGTCCACGCCGGTGATGGTGAACGGCTCGCCGTTCTCGTACGACTCGATCATCTTGCCGAGGGCGTGCGAGGGCCGGCGGTGCTGCAGGCCGGTGCGCAGCCGCGGGTCCGCGCCGATCGGGTTGAGATAGCGCAGGGAGACGACGCGCAGCGGGTAGGCGGCGGCGAAGTCGGCCAGTGCCAGCTCGGCCATCATCTTGGAGCGCGTGTAGGGGTTCTTCGGCTCCAGCGGCGAGGTCTCCCGCACCGAGAGGTCGTCCTCGGGCCGGTACATTCCGGCGGTGGAGGCGAATATCAGCCGGTCGCATCCGTTGCGCACCAGATGACCGGTGAATTCGATGGTCTTGGACAGGTTGACCTGGTAGTAGCGGTGCGGATCGGCCATCGACTCGGGCACCACGATGAGCGCCGCGCAGTGCACCGCCGCGAAAACGTCGGGATGGTCGCGGAAGATCTGGTCGACGAGCGCGCCGTCGCCCACGTCCCCGCGATAGAAGATCCTGCCGTCGGTGAATTCCCGCCGTCCGGTGACCAGGCTGTCCAGCACGACTGGTGTGACCCCGCGCTCGGCGAACACCGACGCGATCGTGCTGCCGATGAAACCGGCACCACCGGTGATCAGGACTTTCACGGTCGTTCCCCCTGCCTCGCGCCTTCTCGACAGGAAAAAGCTTCGGCAACGGACCGTGAGGGGTCAATGTCCGCCGTCCGCGCCTGGCCGCCTCCGGACCGGCGTCAACTTGCGCCCCGCCTCGGGCGTCCGCGCACGCAGTTCTTCCCCTGTGCCCGGCATGTCCGCAGAACGCCGCCACGCCTCTCCTTACGCCCCGTTCCCCGGCCACCGAACGGCACGCCCAGAATGCGGCCCGTGAGATTCCCAGGCCGGACCCGGCCGTGGAACGGCGTTCGCAGGATTCGCGCCCGCCGCGGGGCGGGCATCGTCCTGGCATGCAGCCCCCCATCCGCGTCCTGATCGTGGACGATCACGCGCTGTTCGCCGAGGCCCTCGCGGCCCGGCTGAGCCGGGAACCCGACCTCGTCGTCCTGCCCGTCGCCCCCGACGGGCGGCGCGCCCTCGCGCTGACCGCGACCGAACGGCCGCACGTGATCGTCCTGGACCTGTCGCTGGGCGCGGAGAGCGGCCTGGACGTGCTGGACAGGGTGCGCGAGCGGCACCCGGACGTCCGCGTGGTCGTGCTGACGGCGACCGACGAGGTGGACGCGATCGTGCGGGCGGTGCGGCGCGGCGCGGTCGGGTTCCTGGTCAAGACCGAGGGCGCCGATCTGGTGGCGCGGGTGGTCCGCGGCGCCGCCCGGCGCGGCGGCTGGATCCCGCCGGACGTGCTCGGCGACGTGCTGCGGCGGCTGCTGGACGACGACGCCGGGCAGGGCGGCACGCGGCTGCCGGCCGGGCTCACCCCGCGCGAACGCGAGGTGCTGCAGTGCCTGGTGGACGGGCTGAACCGCGCGGAGATCGCCGCGCGGCTGGGGCTGTCGGCCAACACCGTCCGCACCCACACCCAGAACCTGCTGGCCAAGCTGGACGTCCACTCGGTGCTGGAGGCGATCACGCTGGCGATGCGCGCCGGCATGCGCCCGGGCGACCGCGGCTAACGGCGGCGCGTCCATCCCGTCCCACCGACCTGCGCGATCCCTCGGGCCCCTGCAAAAGACGTAGGGCGCGCTCGTATCGATGGGTGATCCGCCGCCCGGCGGGCGCTGAGACCCTCGGCGCGAGGACGCCGGAGGGATGATCGTGGAGATCGACGAAGTCGCCGCGCGGGTCGTCCGCGGGTACTGGCCGCTCCTGCTGGGCATGCTGCTGGTCCCGCTGGTCCTGGTGGCGGTCGTGGTGGGACGGCAGGAGCCGCAGCACACCGCGACCGCGCGGCTGCAGGCCGGCGGGCGGGCCGCCGACGCCGCCGCCGGCGACGCGGGCGTCAGCATGGCGGTCAGCCAGGTCAAGGCGTTCGCGACCGGCCGCGCCCTGCTGGAGCGGGTGCTCGGCGAGCAGCGCGTCGTCCGCGATCCGGACGCGGTCGCCGAGCGGATCACGGTGGCCGGGCTGGGCGCCTCCACGGTGGTCGAACTGTCGGTGCGCGACACCGACCCGCGGGTGGCGCGGCGGCTCACCGACGCCCTCGGCCGGGCCGTCGTCGTCGAGATCAACCGGTCCGACCAGGGCCCGATCAGCACCCAGCTCGCCGACATCGAGCGGCGGATGCGCGACCTGGAGAGACGGCTGGGCCCGCTGTCGCGGCGCGCCGCCGCCACGCCGCCCGACATCGACGCGGCCAACGAGCGCGAACGCGTCCAGGCCGAGCTGAGCGACCTGCGCACCACCCGCACCGAGCTGCGCACCCGGCTGACCACCTCGGGGACGGCGTCGTTCGTGCAGCCCGCGGTGCTGAAGCCGCCGTCGAACCCGGCGGTGATGATGTCGGCGGTCGCGGGGCTGACCGGGCTGGTCACTGGGGTGCTGGTCGCGGTCGTCATCGAGATGTTCCGGCCGACCGTCCCGGGGCAGCGGCGGGTGGCGCGGCGGCTGGGCGCGCCGCTGCTGGGGTGGGCCGACCGGGGCCCGGCGGCGCGGGCCGATCTGGGCCGGCGGATGCGGCTGTCGGCCCGGCGCGTCCGGGTCCGCCGGGTCGCCCTGGTCACCACCGGGTCCGGGCCGCTGCCCGCCGACCTGGTGTCGACGGTGGCCGCGGCGGTGTACGGGGACCGGACGACGGTCGCCGCTCCGGCTTCGTCCACGCCCAACGGCAGGGTCGCCGGCGAGGGCCTGTGCCACGTGCACGCGTTCGAGGACGTCGACCCGGGCGCGGGCGAGCGGACCGGCGTGGTCGCGGTGGTCGGCCCGCTGACCCGGGCGGCGGCGCTGGAGTCGGTGCGCGACCTGGTCGCCGCGTCCGGCTGGCCGCTGCTCGGGGTCGTCGCCGTCTCCCGCGGGAGGTCGCTCTCCCGCCGGACCACCGCACGCAACGGCCACGACACGCACGACCGCGACACGCACGACCGCGACACGCACGACCAGCACGCACAGGACCACCAGCCAGGGGTGACGCACATATGAGCACGAGCGCCGGCCAGACCACCGTCCCGTTCTCCCTTCCCTCGTTCGCCGCCGAGGTCGGCGACGCCGTCGTCAAGGTGCTGGACTCCGGCTGGGTGACCACCGGCCCGCAGACCGCCGAGTTCGAGCAGGACTTCGCCGACTTCCTGGGCGCCGAGCACGTGGTGGCGGTGGCGTCCTGCACCGCGGCGATCGAGCTGAGCCTGCGCGCCCTGGAACTGCCGCCCGGCTCGGCCGTGCTCACCCCGAGCCTGACGTTCTGCGGCGCGATCAACGCGATCCTGCACGCCGGGCACCGCCCGGTGCTGGTCGACATCGACGAGGACACGCTGGTGCCGTCCCCCGCGACCGTCGAGGCCGCCGCCGCCCGCGCCAGGCCCGCCGCGATGGTGGTGCAGAACCAGGCCGGCTACCCGGTGGACGTGCCCGCGCTGGCCGGGGCGGCCGGGCTGGACCGCTCGCGCGTGGTGGAGGACGTCGCGCACGGTCCGGGCGCGGCGCGCGGCGGCGTGCCGGTCGGCGCGGACTCGCAGGCAGCGTGCTTCTCCTTCTACGCCACCAAGAACCTGCCGATCGGCGAGGGCGGCGCGGTGGCGACCCGTGACGCCGCGTTCGCCGAACGGGTCCGCTCGCTGCGGCTGCACGGCATGAGCAAGGACTCCTGGCGCCGCTACCTGCCCGGCGGCAGCTGGTCGTACGACGTGAAGAAGCTCGGGCTCAAGGCCAACATGACCGACGTCCAGGCCGCCATCGGACGCGCCCAGCTGCACGCCCTGCCCGAGTGGCAGCGGCGACGCGCCGAGCTGGCCGCCCGTTACGACGAGGCGCTGCGCGGCCTGCCCGGGGTCGTCCTGCCGCAACGCGACCTGGGCGACGGCGTCCAGCACGCCTGGCACCTCTACCAGGTGCGGGTGCCCGGACGTGAGGCGGTCATCACCGAGCTGGAGAAGGCGGGCGTGTCGACGTCGGTGCACTTCATCCCGGCGCACCAGCTCACCGTGTACCGGGACCTGCTGGACGACCACGAGCTCGGCCCGCTGCCCGCCACCGACCGGGTGGCCGAGGGGCTGCTGTCGCTGCCGCTGTACCCGCGGCTCGGCGACGCCGCGCAGGACCGGGTGGTCGACGCGCTGGCCGGCGCCCTGCGGTCGCGAGGCTGACATGGCAGGGCTCCCGCGTCGCCGCCGTCCCACCGCCCGGCGGCACCCCCCGGAACAGTCCCGGGAACCGTCCCGGGAACAGGACCCCATGGCCGCCCTGCTGGGCCGCGCCGAGGTGCCCGTGCCGGGCGTGCGGGCGCGGCGGCACGTGCGCGGACGCCGCGTGCTGGTCACCGGTGCCTGCGGCACGGTCGGGTCGGCGCTGTGCCGCGGCGTCGCCCCGCTCGGACCGGCGGCGCTGTGCCTGGTCGACAAGGACGCCGACGGCCTGTCCCGGCTGGCCGTCGACCTGCCCGGGGCGCGGCCTGTGCGCGCCGACGTGCGCGACCGCGCCGCCGTCGAACGGTTCTTCCGCGACGCCAGGCCGGAGCTGGTGTTCCACGCGGCGGCGCGCAACGAGCTGCCCAGCGTCGAACACGACCCGTGCCGCGGCGTGACCGACAACGTCGTCGGCGCCCGGCACGTCGTCGACGGCGCGCTGCGGCACGAGGCGGCGCGGCTGGTGCTGGTGTCGTCGGACAAGGCCGCCGACCCCACCTCGGTGCTCGGCGCGACGATGCGCCTGGGGGAACTGCTGCTCCAGGCGGCGACCGGCGGCCCCACCCGCTTCGCCGCCGTGCGGCTCGGCAACGTGATCGACGCGGGCGGGCCGCTGCTGGACGCGGTGGCGCACCGCATCTCGTGCGGCGAGGTCGTCGACATCGCCCACCCCGAGGTGGCGCGCCACTTCATGACGGCCGCGGAGGCCGCCGGGCTGCTGCTGGAGGCCGCCGCCCTCGCCGAGGAGGCCGAGACGTTCGCGCTGGACATGGGCAGCCCCCTGCCGGTCGTGGAGCTGGTGCACCGGTACGCGGCGCAGCTGCGGCGGCCCGAGGTGACGATCCGGTTCAGCGGCCTGGGGCCGGGCGAGAAGCTCACCGAGAAGACGTTCGCCGACTGCGAGCGGCGCGTCCCCACCGCGCATCCGCGGATCTGGGGCACCCGGCCCGCGCCGCCGCCCGCCGGGCTGCCGCCGCTGCTCGACGAACTCGCCGAGGCCGCCGGACACGGCGACGACGCGCGGGTGCGGCTGCTGCTGTGCCGCCTGCTGCCCGAGTACCGGCCCGTGCGGCGCCCGCGTCCGTCCGGCGGGCACGCGCGTCCGTCCCTGCCCGCTCTGTGAGGTGCCCGTGCGAAACGACCGCAAGCTGAGAGTGGCGACGGTGATCACCCGTTTCAACGGCGGGGCCGGTCACGTGGCCCTGAACGGGCTGCTCGCCCTGGACCCCGACGCCTACGAACGCACCGTGTTCACCGGCGGCGTCGGCATCGACAGCAAGGCCGCCGGCGCGTCCGGCGGAGACCGCGCCGGCGTCCGCTACGGGGACGACGCGGTGGCCAACGCCGCGACCGGTGACCTCACCGCGCGCGCCCACGCGGCGGGCATGCAGGTCGCGCAGGTGCGGCCGCTCGTGCCGCAGATCTCCCCGCGCGACGACCTGACCGCGTTGCGCACCCTGACCCGCGTCCTGGCCGAGGGGCGCTACGACGTCGTCCACACCCACAGCTCCAAGGCCGGTTTCATCGGACGGCTCGCGGCGGCCCGGGCGGGTGTGCCGCGCATCGTGCACACCTGGCACGGTTTCCCCTTCCACGACTACCAGTCGTGGCCGCGGCGCCGCGCCTACATCCGGCTGGAGCATGTGGCGGCCAAACACACCGACGCGTTCCTGGCCGTCGGGTCGCAGACCGCGACCACCGCGCTGCGGCTCGGACTGGCCACGCCCGAACGGATCCGCCTGTCCTACCCCGCCGTGGACGTCGACGCCTACGCCGCCGCCTCCGGTGCGCGTGCCCAGGCCCGGAGGCGTCTCGACCTGCCGCTGGGCGTCAAGGTCGTCGGGTCGGTGGGACGGCTCGCCCCGGTGAAGGGGCCGCACCTGCTCCCCCGGGCGCTGGCGCGGCTGCCGGAGGACGTGTTCGGGCTGTGGGTGGGCGGCGGCCCGCTCACCGAGGAGATGGCCAGGCTCAGCGCCAGGCTGGGCGTGGACGGCCGGATGCGCTGGCTCGGGCACCGCGACGACGTGGCCGAGGTGCTGCCCGCCTTCGACGTCATGGCGATGCCGACGTACACCGAGGGGCTGCCGTGCGTGCTGGTCGAGGCGATCGGCGCGGGGATCCCGCTGGTCGCCACGGCGGTGTCGTCCAACCACGACCTGGTGCTGCCCGGCGAGACGGGCCTGCTGGTGCCGCCGGACGATCCCGAGCCGCTGGCCGTCGCGATCGCCGCGCTGCTGGACGACCCGTCCGCCGCCGCCCGCATGGCCGTCCGCGCCCGCGCCCACGTGGGCGACTGGTTCAGCCCGCGCCATCTGGGCGAGGTGCTCGACGAGACGTATCGGGGCGCGTCCACCCGGCCGTACCGGCGGTGACGGGACGGCACCACACGATGATCAGGACGACGATGGCCGCCGGGCCGCCGCGACCCGGGACCCTCCGCGCGGACGAGCCGCCCGGCGAGCGGCCTCGGGGGTTGCCGGTGGTCGCGCTGGTGCTGGTCGCGGGCATCGCCTCGCTGCCGCTGCTCATGCCGTTCGGGCTGCCGCCCGGCCCCGGCAACACCGGCCTGCCCGACCTGGTGCTGGTCGTGCTGGCGGTGACGACTCTGCTGTGGGCGGCGTCGCTGGGCGTCCCGGTGCGCTGGCCGTTCCTGGTGCCGACGCTGCTGACGGTCGTGGCGGGCGGCATCGCCGCGGTGGTGAACGACGTCGGCCCGCTGACGCTGGTCAAGGATCTGTTCGTGCTGCTGTGGGCGGTGAGCCTGGCCAACCTCGGCCGGGACCCGCGGCTGCTGCGCGTGGCGCTGCGCGCCTGGGTGTGCGCCGGCGTGTTCTCCGCCGTCCTCATGCTCGCCGGGTTCGTGACCGGCCAGGACGCGCTGTCGGGCAAGCAGCCCGACGGCGAACGCCTGCAGTTCACCTTCGGCGACGCCAACTACGCCGCGAACTGGCTGATCTGCGCGCTGTTCATCGCGCGCGCCACACGGTTCCCCGAGACGGCGTGGCGGCGGTGGGCGGTGTGCGCGGTGCTGATCGCGGCGGAGCTGCTGACCGGCTCCAACGGCGGCGTGCTCGCCCTCGTCCTCGCCACGGTCGCGGGCGGCCTGTGGCGGATGGTGCGGGAGGGCAGGGCGCACCACGCCGTCGCCGCCGGGTGCCTGGTGACGCTGCTGGGCGGCGGTGCCGTGGCCGCGCTGTCGCAGGTCGACGTCCAGCCGTATCTGGACCGGGCGAGCGCCGCCTCGCCCGTCCTGCGCGACTCGATCGGGCGGAGCACCGGGGAGAGCGCCGAGTCGCGCGGAACGGTGACCGGCACGACCCTCCGCATGATCCGCGAGCAGCCGCATCCGTGGGGCATCGGCCCGGCGCAGACCGAGGCCCGGACGCTGGAGAACCAGGAGGCCTACGTCCGTGAGGCGCACAACGACTACATCGCGGCCGTGCTGGAACGCGGGTTCCTCGGCGGGATCGCGCTGATCGTCCTGGTGTTCCTCCTGCTGCTCAGATGCGTGCGCATCGCGCGTCCGGGTCCGCGGCTCGCGCCCGAGTACGCGCGGCTGGTGCCCCGGCCGGAGCTGTTCGGCGCGCTGGTCGTCGTCTTCCTGGTCTCCGGGCTGTTCTACGAGGTGCTCCACTACCGGCACGGCTGGGCGTTCTTCGGCCTGATCGCCGCGGTCGAGTCGTTCGGCCGCCGTCCGGAGGCGACGCGATGACCGAGGCCCGCCCCAGGCCCGCGGCCCCGGAGACGCCCCCCGCGCGCACCGCCGGGCGCACCGTCACGGGCAGGGTGCTGGCGCTGATGGCCGGGAACATGGCCGGACGCCTCGGCGCGCTGGCCTCGCTCGGCCTGGCCACGGTGCTGGTCGCGCGGGTCGGCGGGCCCGCGCTGGTCGGCGCGTTCACGCTGGTGCGGATCCTGCCCGCGCTCGTCTGCCACCTGGCGGGCGCCGGGCTGCCCGTCGCCGCGCCGTACTTCCTGTCGGGACGCGAGCACGACGGGACGCGGGTGCGTCCCACCCTGGTCTGGCTGACGGTCGCCGGCGCGCTGCTCAGCGGCCTGGTGTGGCTGGCCGCCGCGCCGCTGCTGCACATGGCGTTCTTCAAGGCGTTCCCGTACTGGGTGACGCTGGCGGCCGCCGCGCCGTGCGTCACGCAGGGGTTCGTGTCGGTCGGCAAGGGGCTGCTGCAGGGCCGCGACGACCTGAACGGCGCCAACCTGGCGATCGCTGTGGAGGAGTTCGTGTTCCTCCCCTTCTACCTGGTGATCCTCGTCGGCTGGCACGGGCCGGGCGCGCTGGTCGCCGCGCTGGTGCTGGCGGACGTGGCGGCGGCCGCGTGGATCGCCGCGCGGCTGGCCCGCCGCGGGTTCTTCCGCGGCTGGGGCCGGTTCGACCCGCGCCTGGCCCGCGACATGGTCGGGTACGGCTACCGCGGCTACCTCGGCCAGCTCATCGACCTGCTGCAACTGCGGTTCGACATGGCGCTGCTGGGCGGGCTGGCCGGGCCGAAGGTGCTGGGCGTCTACACGGTCGCCAGCAAGTTCGCCGAGCTGGTGCAGCTGCCCGGCCTGGCCGTCAACTACGTCCTGTATCCCGACTTCGCCCGGGCGGACCGGGCCGAGGCGATCCGCCGCACCCGCCGCCTGATCTTGCCCGCGCTGGGCGTGTCGGTCCTGGCGGCGCTGCCACTGGCGCTGGTCGCGGGCACCGCGCTGCCGTGGGTGTTCGGGGACGCGTTCCACGACGCGGTGACGCCCACCCACATCCGCCTGGCCGGGGTCGTCACCTTCGGCGTCACCGGCCTGGTCACGGCCTGCCTGTACGGGGTGGGACGGCCGGGCGCGGCGTCCATGGGCCAGGCCGTGGGCCTGGTCGTCGTGGTCGCGTGCGGCGCGCTGCTGATCCCGCGCTACGGGGCGGTGGGCGCGGCCGTCGCCACCTCCGTGTCGTTCGTCGCCACCACCGCGGCGCTGCTGGCGTGGTTCGCCCGCGTCGACAGGGCCGTCCGGAACCAGAGACTCACAGGGAAGAGGTGACCGCCATGCCGGTCTCGGAAGGCGGGCTCGTGGCCCGTCCGGTCGTCCCGTCCGCCGGCGTTCCGCCGTCGCGTGCCCGCCGGGCCCTGGACGTCGCGGGCGCGGCGGCCGGGCTGGTGCTGCTGTGCGTGCCCCTGCTGCTGCTGTACCTGCTGGTGCGGGCGACCAGCCGCGGCCCCGGCATCTTCCGGCAGGTCCGGGTGGGGCAGGGCGGGCGGCCGTTCACCATGTACAAGTTCCGCTCCATGCGGCGCGACGCCGCGGGTCTCACGGTGACCGCCCGGCACGACCCGCGCGTGACGCGCGTGGGCAGGGTGCTGCGCGCGTGGTCGCTGGACGAGCTGCCGCAGCTGGTCAACGTGCTGTGCGGGCAGATGACGCTGGTCGGCCCGCGTCCGGAGACCTACGAGCTGGCGGTGTACTACGACCAGGCGCACCGGTGGGTGTTCGACCACCGTCCCGGCATGACCGGCTTCTCGCAGGTCCGCCTGTCCGACGACGCCGTGCTGACCCCGGGCCGTGAGGTGGACCTGACGGAGTACATCCGGCAGGTCGTGCCCGCCCGCGCCGCCGTCGACGCGCTCTACCTGCGGGACCCGTCGCTGCGCGCCACCCTGCGGACGCTCGTCCACACCGCCCGCCACGTCCTCGGCCTCAGGGTGCCCGCCCTGCCCCGGCCGGTCGCGGGCGGACCTGGCGCGGTGCTCGCGGACCCGGTTCCCCGGGCGGCCGAGGAACCCGGCTCGGCGGCCTGACGGTTCCCGGCGCGCAAGCCCGATGCGGGTCAGGTCCGGGGTCGCCGCGGCGGTGACGCTCGCCGTGCTCGTGACGGGGCTGGTGGCGGGGCTGGTGGTGCACGCCCGGCGCGGCCCGTCCGACAGCGGCGGGTCGTACCGGGGGCCGCCCGCCACGCCCGGCGGTCCCGCGGCCCGGCCGGGCGGCACCCGCCACCTCGCGCTCAACACCGCGCCGCACGACTTCGCACGGCTGCGGGCGCTCGGCTACGACGTGGTGGACGTCAAGCCGGACGAGTGGCCGGTGCGCGGCGTCCCGGACGGCATGCGGGCGTTGCTGTGGGTCGGCAACTCCACGTGCGGCCCGTTCGAGCTGCCGTTCGAGGAGTTCACCGCGGCCGTGCGCCGCCTGGCCGGCCATCCCGGGGTGTACGGCTGGTACCTGTCGGACGAGCCGAACCCCGGTGCGTGCCCCTGGGTGGCCGGGGAGATACGCCGCCGCGCCGAGTACGTGCGGCGGCACGCCCCCGGCCAGGTCTCGTTCGTCTCGCTCACCGACTGGCAGCCGATGCGCGCGGTCGCGCCCGCCCGGACCGGCGTGGACCTGGTCGGGCTCGACCCGTACCCGTGCGTGCGGCCGCGTCCCGGCTGCGACCTCGGCGAGATCGACCGGATGGTCCGCATGGCCGGCGCCGCCGGGATACCGCGCCGGGTGATCGTCCCGGTCTTCCAGACGTTCGGGCAGAGCTGCGCCGACGGCACGTACCGGTTCCGGCTGCCGACCGAGGGGCAGCTGCGCGCCATCCTGCGTCGCTGGGACCGGCTGGTGCCGGACCCGCCGATGGACGTGTCCTACTCCTGGGGCCGCCAGCGGAAGTCGGCCTGCCCCACTCTGGCCGACGCCGACGGCCGTGCCGGGCGTCCCGACCTCCAGTCGGTCATGCGGGAGCACAACGCCCGCCGGTAGCCCTGATGCGGTCGCGTGACCGCACCGGGGCGCCGCCGCAGAGGCGTCAGCGGCCGCCGCCCGCCGGGTCGGCCACCGCCTGGTTCTTGGGCAGCGGCAGCTCGAACGAGCCGAGCTGCAGCGCGGCGACCTCCATGCCCACCACGACCAACGTCAACGCGGCGATCATCAGACCGAGCCGCAGGCGGGACATCCGCCGCATCGCGCGTGCCGTCACGTCGATCCGGTGCCCCACCGCACCAAGCCTGCGCACTCATTCCCCCCGGCGCCCACAACCCTGCCAAGCAGGCAAGACCCTACACAGTACAAGATCCACCCGCATTCAAAACGAACGCGGGCGCACACGATCAACAACCCCCTCCCCGGACATTCCGTTACAAAACCCCCCAATGTCAACCGAGTTTCGGGGCGCCGGGTTCCCGCCGGGCACGTCGCCTCCAGGCCGCCGCTCGCCGTCACGGCAGGCGGGTACGTGGAGCGAACCGGATGCCAGAAGGCTCGTGGGCCGCAGCGCCATCACGTCCGGGCGGTTGTCGGCCAGGCGCCTGGTCCGCCGGGACGGCACCGCGACCAGCCGGGCGTCGTTGCAGTTCAGCACCGCGCGGCCGTCGACGTCCGGAAGAAAGGCGGCGTCGTGGCACATCGGCGACGACTCGGGAATCGCGGCGATCCAGGAGCCGCGATTGTCGAGCGGGAATTGCTGCCAGGGTTGGAGTTCTATTACCTGGCGGGTCCGGCGGCGCGCGGCGTCCGACCTCGGAAGGCCGACTCCGGGCGGCACGCAATGAGGATGCGCGCGCGTTCTGGAGGCCGTTCGCTCACCCGGGGATCGAGGTGTTCGCGAGGGCCGGCCACCCGCCCGGCGTCCAGCGCCCGCGAAACATCAAGGTGATCATCTTCGATTCCGGCACCGGCGTCCAGGAAGACCTCTCGAAGCCCGTCACGGAGCTGTGAGCAGCGAAGACACCGCCACACTGAGCACCAGTGCGACAGCTTCAAGGAAAGGTAACCGTAGCTTCGAGGCGATTGCCAAAGGGCACCCGGACCACATCCGCCGGAATGCTCATACCGGCCACGCCGAGGAGAGGAAATGATGTCGGCGGGGCTACGGCAACAACCATCCGTCTCACTAACAATAGAATCGGTTTACTGATTTTTTACCCTGTCCGCTTCTGGTCAGCCCCTGGTCGGTTGCGGTCAATTGACTGGACATGCGACGTGGCGCGGGCGACGGTCTACTGGGTGCTGAAAACGGGACGGGGGTCACCCCATGGACAACGGGCAGTCTCGGTCGTCCCCGACGGAACCGGTGCGGCCGGCGGCCCTTTCCGCCGCTCCGCCGCCGGCCGCCGGGGACGACGAGCGGGCACGCGGCGTGCGGGCCGCCGACGCCGACGCCGACGCGGCGGCCGACGGCGACCTGTGGCGGCGCCGGCTGCGCCACGACATCCGCCATGAGCTCGGCACGATCATCATGCTCGCCTCGGCGGTGGCGACCGCCGACGACATCGGGGCGGGCAGCCGCGCCCGCGTCGAGCAACTGCTGGGCGAGACGCGCTGGCTCGACCACCTGCTGCGGCGGCTGGAGGCCGACGACGGCCCGGCCGACGGCACACGGCCGCCGCCCGGGCCCGAGCGCGTCCGGGTGGACGAGCTGGCCGCCGAGGTCGTCACCGGGCTGCGTCTGGCCACGCCGCGCCGCATCCTGTTCGGCGGCGCCGAGGCGTGGGCGCACATGGAGGCGGTGGCGCTGTGGCGGGCGCTGCGCAACGTCCTGGACAACGCCTGCCGGGTGGCCGAGAGCCGGGTCGAGGTGCGGGTCACGGCCGAGGGCGGCTGGGTGATCGTTCAGGTGGACGACGACGGCCCCGGTTTCGGCTCCGCCGGCGCCCGGACGGCCGCGGCGCGGCACGCGCCCTTGCCGGGACGCCTGGGGCTGGGCATCGTGCACGACATCGTGTCCGGCCACGGCGGCAGCCTGGAGATCCGCACGGGCGAGACGGGCGGCGCCCGCGTCCGCCTGCTGCTGCCGTCGGCGCCGCCCGCGCCCGCCACCGCGTCGGCCGCCGCGTCCGCCGAACCCGGACGGGCTCGCCGATGAGGCTCATCGTGTGCGACGACCACGCGATGTTCGCCGACTCGCTCTCGCTGGTGCTGGCCGACGCGGGCCACGTCGTGGTGGGCGTGGCCTACTCGCCGTCCGAACTGCTGCCGGTGCTGCGCGGCCGCGACGCCGACGTGTGCCTGGTCGACCTGCGCTTCCCCCAGGGCGACGTGCTGGAGTGGATGCCCCGGCTGCGGGGCGCCGCGCCGCGCACGCGGTTCGTCGTGCTCACCGGCTATCTCGACCGGCCGATCCTGGAGGCAGGGCTGGCGGCGGGCGTGCGCGGGTTCGCGGACAAGGGCCGCCAGGCGGACGACATCCTGGCCCTGCTCCAGCGGGTCGAAGCGGGCGAGGTGGTGGTCGACCACGCCGCGACGCACGGCGATGCCGGGGCCGTGCGGCGGCCGCGCCGCCAGGCGCAGAGGGCGGCGCGGTTCCTCACCCCGCGCGAGCGCGAGGTGCTCACCCGTCTGACCCGCGGCGAGTCGACGCAGGCGCTGGCCAAGGCCATGGGCGTCACGCGCAGCACCGCCCGCAGCCACGTGCGCAGCGTGCTCGGCAAGCTCGGCGTGCACTCGCAGCGTGAGGCGGTGATCGAGGCGGCCCGGCACGGCCTGGTGAGCGTCGAGACCGGCGAATGGCTGGCCGGCTGACCTCCTGGCATGCCGGGGCCCGCCGCGACTCCGGCACACCACAGGACCCCGCCCGGTACACCCCAGGGAGTACCGCGCATCACTCCTGGGAGCCGATGCCGGGCCGCCCGGATCCCCCTTAGCCTGCAGGAATGAGCACTACCGCGGGAGGCGCCCACGTCCGGGCACACTGGCCCACGCCGTCGCAGTGGCCCGTGTGGCTGGCGCCGCTGTTCGTGGCCCTGCTCCAGGTCGGCGGCTCCTTCGGCGCGCAGAGCGGGGAGAGCGGCAGAGGGCCGCAGGGAGGTCCCTGGACGGAGCAGGGGCCGTGGGGGCACGGCGGAGGCCACGACTACCCCTTCCAGCACCTGGACGCCTTCGGTGTGGCGCTGCTCGTGGCGGGCCCGGCGATGCTGCTGCTGCGGCGCCGCCGTCCCGTCCTCACCCTGGCCGTGGTGGGCGTGATCACGGGCCTGTACTTCCTGCGCGGCTACGTCATGGGCCCGGCACCGGTCGCGGTGGCCGTGGCGACGCTCGGCGCGGTCCTGGCGGGCCACCGCGTGATCGCCTGGGGCGGCACCGCCGCCGCCCTCGCCGGATACTTCTCCCTCACCGCGGTCATCGGCGTGCCGCTGGAGCGGCGCGGCCAGGGCGACGCGCCGTTCCCGGTGGAGGAGCCCACCCTCGGGATCATCACGTTCACCGTGGCGTGGGCGCTGGTGGTGCTGATCGCCGCCGAGCTGATCCGCATGCGCGGGCAGAAGCTGGCCGAGGCCGCGCGCACCCGCGCCGAGGAGGAGAAGCGGCAGGCCAGCGAGGAACGGCTGCGCATCGCCCGGGAGCTGCACGACGTCCTCGCGCACAACATCTCGATGATCAACGTGCAGGCCGGGGTGGCGCTGCACCTGCTCGACGACGACCCCGGGCCGACCGGGACGGCGGCGGCGCGCACCGCGCTCGCGGCGATCAAGGAGGCCAGCAAGGAGGCGCTCACCGAGATGCGCTCGGTGATCGGGGTGCTGCGCTCGCAGGGCGAGAGCGCGCCGCGCTCCCCCACCGCCGGGCTGGACCGGCTGGAGGACCTGCTCGACCGGGCCCGTTCGGCCGGGCTGGACGTCCGCGCCGAGATCACCGGCGACCGGCGGCCGCTGCCCGCGGGCACCGACCTGGCCGCCTACCGCATCGTCCAGGAGTCCCTGACGAACGTGTCGCGGCACGCCGGGCCCGGCCCGGTGACGGTGCGGGTCCGCATCGGCTACGGCGAGCACGAGATCTCCGTGCGGGTGGAGGACGACGGCCGCGGGGTGTCCCTGCTGGACGACCACGCGGGCGGCAGCGGCATCCGCGGCATGCGCGAACGCGCCGCGGCGCTCGGCGGCACGTTCGCCGCGGGCCCGCGGCCGAGCGGAGGGTTCGGCGTCCGTGCGACACTGCCCATCATCGAGGAGCCCGCGCCGGACGCCCCCGCCGACGTCTCCAGCGCCGCGGCGCGCGGGCCGGACACCCCAGGGAGTGCCGAGTGATCAAGGTTGTGCTCGCCGACGACCAGGTGCTCGTCCGCGCCGGGTTCCGCGCGCTGCTGGCCGCCCAGCCCGACATCGAGGTGGTCGGCGAGGCCGGCGACGGCGAGGAGGCCGTGGCGGCCGCCCGGCGGCTGCGCCCCGACGTCATCCTCATGGACATCCGCATGCCCCGCCTGGACGGCCTGGCCGCCACCCGGCGCATCTGCTCCGACGAGCGGCTCGACGGCGTGCGGATCGTCATCCTCACCACGTTCGAGCTGGACGAGTACGTCTTCGAGGCGCTGCGCGGCGGCGCGTCCGGCTTCCTGGTCAAGGACACCGAACCGGTCGAGCTCATCCACGCGGTGCGGGCGGTGGCGGCCGGGGACGCCCTGCTGTCGCCCAGCGTCACCCGCCGGCTGATCGTCGAGTTCGCCGCCCGCGCCAAGGAGCCCGCGCCCTCCCCCCGGCTGAACGCCCTCACCGACCGCGAGCGCGAGGTGATGGCGCTCGTCGGCGAGGGACTGAGCAACGAGGAGATCGCCGAGCGGCTGGTGGTGAGCCCCGCGACCGCCAAGACGCACGTCAGCCGCACCATGGTCAAGCTCGGCGCGCGCGACCGGGCCCAGCTCGTGGTGCTGGCGTACGAGTCCGGACTTGTCAAACCCGGCTGGCTGCCCTAGAAATTCTCAGTCTGTGGCAATTCGATGTCCGCTGCGCGCTGTTCGGTGGGGGCGCGGACATGACAGGGTGGACGCGAGTCGTCCGCCGCCGGGTTGAGGGAGTCAGGTGACGCACGCCACGAGGATCCTGGCCGTCGACGACCGCGAGGAGAACCTGGTCGCTGTCGCGGCGGTGCTCGACGTGCTGCCGGTCGAGGTGGTGCCGGTCTCGTCCGGTCCGGCCGCCCTCAAGGAGCTGCTGAACGACGAGTTCGCACTGATCCTGCTGGACGTCGTGATGCCGGAGATGGACGGTTTCGAGGTGGCCGGGCGCATCAAGAGCCGCCCCCGCACCCGGGACATCCCGATCATCTTCCTGACCGCGGCGGGCTCGGCCGACGAGCAGGTCTACCGCGGGTACCAGGCCGGCGCCGTCGACTACGTGACCAAGCCGTTCGACCCGTGGCTGCTGCGCGCCAAGGTGTCGGTGTTCGTCGAGCTGCACCGCCGCCACGTGCGGCTGCGGCAGCAGGCCGAGCTGCTGCGCCGGGCCGTGTCCGGCGGCGACCCGCAGACCGGCGAGGGCGACCGGCTGCTGCGGTCGCTCGGCGAACGGCTGGCCCGGGTGGAGGACGACGTGGCGCGGCTGCGCTCACGCCGCGCCGACCCGCCGGCCCCGGACGACGACCTCGACCGCCTGGAGAGCCACGTCGGCGACCTGCGCGAGGCCCTCGACGCCCTCTTCCCCGGCGACTAGCCCGCCCGGCGCGGCGCGTCAGCCGCCGGTGAGCCTGTTGCGCAGGATGAAGGCCCCGGCCAGCACGGCGCCCACCACCAGGACCACCGCCACGACGACGAACACCAGCGTGCGCACCTGCTCGCGGACGTCGTCGCGTCGCGCGGCCGAGGACGGCTCCCACTGCCGGTGCGGCTCGGCGGACCGCTCCCACGACGGCGAGGCCGGCGGCGGCGTGGTCAGCGGCGTCGACGCCTGCCGCGTGGCCGCCTCCCAGTCGCTCTCCAGCAGCGTGCGCGCCTCGGGGTCGGCGCCCGCGGACGGACGCGCCCCGCCGCCCGACCGGTACGACGGCGACGGCGACGGCGAGTGAGACGGGGACGGGGACGACTGAGGTGACGGGGACGACCGAGGTGAGGGGGACGATTGAGGCGACGGGGAGGCCGCCGAACCCGTGTCGTCGCGGGTGTCCCCGTAGAACTCGGTCGCGTCGAGCACCGTCTCGTCGGCGCCGCGCCTGTCGTCGACCACCCACGCCGGAGCCGGGACCGATGACGAGGCGGCCGCGCCGTAACCGCTGCCGGGATCGTCCAGCGCGGTGTCGTCCACCACGGTCTCGTCGGCGCGCCCCCGGCCGGACGACGCTCGGGGCCCGTCCGCCGGGTAGCGCGCGGGCGTGTGCCGCTCGGCGGGCGGACGCGGCGCGGGCACCCGCGTCGGCCGAGGAGGCTGCGGGGGCGCCGAGGCGATCCTGGTCAGCAGCGGCATCGCCTGCGCGGCGGTCATCCGGTACGCCGGCTCGCGGGCCAGCAGCCCGTCCAGCACCGGCCCCAGCGGACCGGCGTTGCGGGACGGCGGCACCGGCTCGCTCAGCGCGGCGGCCAGCGACGACATCGCGTCCGACCGCTCGTAGGGGGAGCGTCCCTCCACCGCCGCGTACAGGGTGGCGCCCAGCGCCCACAGGTCCGAGGCGGGCACGGCCCGCTCGCCGCGCGCCCGCTCCGGCGGGATGTACGCGGGCGAGCCCATGACCAGCCCGGTCTGGGTGAGCGTGGAGTCGCCCTCGGCCTGCGCGATGCCGAAGTCGGTCAGCACCACCCGGCCGGAGTCGGTGATCAGCACGTTGCTCGGCTTGACGTCGCGGTGCAGGATGCCCTTCTCGTGCGCGGCCCGCAGCGCCGACAGCGTCTGCAGCCCGATCTCGGCGACCCGGCGCGGCTCCAGCGGCGCCCGCTCGATGAGGTCCTGCAGGGAGCGGGCGCGCACCAGCTCCATCACGATCCACGGCCGTCCGGACTCCTGCACCACGTCGTGGACGGTGACCACGCCCGGGTGGTTGAGCCGGGCCGAGGCCCGCGCCTCCCGGAAGGTGCGCTCGTACAGCACGTCCCGCTCCGCGGGGCTCAGCCCCGGCGGCAGCACCACTTCCTTGATCGCGACCTCGCGGTCCAGCGTGACGTCATAGGCCCGCCATACCGTGCCCATGCCGCCCCGGCCCACCACCTCGTCGAGCCGGTAGCGGTCGGCCAGCAGATGACCCTCTCCCATGACCCCATGGTCCCCCGTCGCGCCGCGCGCCGCATCGGGTCCCCTCCCGACGCGCACGTCGCGGACATGTGTGGTACTGGGACGCCTCCGGCCGTCCCGTGGTTCATCGCACCCCTGTCGGGCGGAACGTGTCCAGGACATTGTTCACGGTTTCCTGGTACTGGTTCCACCTCGACACCGGAACCGCGACGAACACCGCATAGGACCTGCCGCCGGCCTTCACGCCGCGGTCCACGGCGCGCACGCCGCCGCGCATGTTGAAGGTGAACTCCAGGTCGGCCGCCGGATGCCCGTCCACGCTGGTGCTCCGCAGGTCCAGGCGGCGGTAGCCGGGCAGGCTGTTCCTGGCGACGACCTCGCGCTCCCACTGCCGCCAGTGCGCCATCGGCTCGCCGGACCACGGCGTGCGGTCGATCTGGATGTACGCGCCGGTCGCCGAGTCGCGCCAGAAGACGCTGGCGCCGCGTTCGGTGCGCACCCAGCCGTTGGGGACGGCCACGGTGAAGCCGGGGCCGCGCGCGGTGCGGAACCCGGGCGGTGCCGCCGGGGGCGGCGGGTCGGACGGGGTCGGGTCGGGGCTGGACGTCTCGGGGTCCGGCGAATTCCGCGCCGGGTCGGTGGCGGCCCGGCCGGTCGGGGCGCCGGCGAGCGTGGTGCGGGTGGCCGGCGGGGTGCCGCCGCGTCCGCGGTCGGGCCACAGGGCGACCGTGACGGCGACCGCGACCGCCGTGACCGCGACCATGGCCCCGACCGTCATCAGCACCAGATGGCGGTCGGAACGCCGTGCACGCCCCGGTTCGCCGCCGCCCGGCGACGTGGTGACCGCGTCGTGCGGTGACCACACCTGGCCACCGTGCGGAACATGCGCGGTCGCGTCGTGCGCCGGGCCGCCCGGCGCGGCGACGGGCGGCGCGGGGACGGGCGGAGGCGCCGGGCGGGCGGGGACGTCCACCGCCGTCGACCCGGCCGCGATCTGTGCCAGCAGCGGCTCGGCCTGCTCGGCGGTCATCCGCCTGCCCGGGTCGCGTTCCAGCAGGCCCAGCAGCACCGCGGTCAGCGGGCCGGCGTTGCGCGGCGGGGGCGGCTCCTCGGTCATGATCGCCGCGAGGACGGCCATGGCGTCGGTGCGGTGGTGCGGCGGCCTGCCCTCGCACGCGGTGTACAGGGTGGCGCCGAGCGCCCACAGGTCCGAGGCGGGCACGGCGCGGTCGCCGCGCAGCCGCTCGGGCGCCATGTACGCGGGCGACCCCACCAGCAGGCCCGTCTTGGTCAGCGTCGCGTCGCCCACCACGTGCGCGATGCCGAAGTCGGTCAGCACGGCCCGGTCATCGTCGCCGACCAGCACGTTGGCGGGCTTGATGTCGCGGTGCAGGATGCCCACGGCGTGCGCGGCCCGCAGCGCCGACACGATCTGCCGGCCGATCCCCGCCGCCCGCGCCGGGGGCAGCGGGCCGTCCTCGTCCACCAGTTCCTGCAGCGACCGCGCGCGCAGCAGCTCCATGACGATCCACGGGCGGTCGTCCTCGTCGACCACGTCGTGGACGGTCACCACGCCCGGGTGGTTGAGCCGCGCCGACGCCCGCGCCTCGCGCAGGGTCCGGACGTGCCGCTCGCGGCGCTCCTCGTCGCTCACCGCGGCGTGCACGACGACCTCCTTGACCGCGACGTCGCGGTGGAGGGTCTCGTCGCGGGCCCGCCAGACGGTGCCCATGCCGCCGTGCCCGACCACCGAGACCAGCCGGTAGCGCCCGGCCAGCAGCCGTCCGGCGCCCGCTTCCGTGTTGTCCCCCTGCGACATGTGTGGCGACCCTACCGATCTCCGTAGTCAGATCCGCTCATGTTCGTGAAATACGGCCCTAAGGGGACGAGGAGCCGGGCCGCGGGCCCGGACGTCAGTCGTCGGTCTCGAACTTCTCGTAGACGGGGGCGAGTTCGGCGAGCGTGCCGTCCCATCCGTCGTGCGGCGCCACCAGCAGGATCGCGAACCCGAAGTCGTCCATGACGAACCCGCGGTTCAGCGCGTGCAGGCGCCCCGACTTCCCGTTGTAGGTCCACTCCCAGTCGGCGGCGTCGGCGCCGGACGGGTCGCTGACCGGCTCCCCCTCCGTCACCGGCGCGATCTTGATCTCGTCGTAGCCGGGGAACCGGCCGCGCGCCGAGGGGGCGAGGTTCTCCCAGTCCTTCAGCGCGCTCTCGTTCGGGTCGGAGGTCTGGTCGATCTGGATGTACCCCTCGCCGCTCGGCGGGGTGAAGAACACGCTGGTGGGGGACGTGCTGCGCCGTTCGGGGCCCTTCCAGTCCTCGGGGATCACCGTGGAGAAGTTCTTGCCGCGGTACAGGCGGAAGCCCTCCGGGACGCGGGAGGCGGTCGTCGGCGTGGCCGGGGGCGAGGACGACGCGGGGGCGGTCGTGTTCGGCGCCGAGCGGGTCTGCGCCGTGGCGGACGGGGGCGGCTGGGTGGCGCCGCGCGTGGCGCCCTCGTTGTCGTCCTTGCCGACCCTGGCCAGGGCGTATCCGGCGACGGCGACCAGCACGATCACCACGATGACCACGGCGATCACGACGCCGCGGCCCAGGGCGGGCGGCCGGCGCGCGGGGCCGGTGGGCGCCGCCCCGCCGCCGACGGGCCGTGTGCCGGGCGCCGAACCTCCCGGCACGGCGTGCGCGCCCGCCTCGTCCATGGCGGGGCTCAGGCGGGTGCCGCCGGGCAGGTCGTCCCGCCGGTGCGACTGGGTGTCGAGCCCGGACGACGACCCGCCGGACTCGCCGCCGCCGGACGGCTCGCCGCCGCCCGGCTTGTCGGCGTACAGGCTGGAGTAGGGGTCCGCGGAGGGGTCGGCGTACGGCCGCGCCGTGCCGGACGCCTCGTCCACCGCCGTACCGGCCGCGTCGCCGTCGGCCGGTTCGGACGCGCGGCCGGGCGGACGGCCCAGCAGCTCCTCCAGCGGCACCTCGACCGCCAGCGTGCGCTGGGTGTCGACGGTCTCCATGCGGACGATGTCGTCCAGCAGCGCCCCCGCCTCGATGGCGTCCATGCGCTGGTCGGGGTTCTTGCGCAGCAGGCCCTCGATCACCGGCGTCAGCGGCCCGGCGTTCTCGGGCGGATCGGGCTCCTCGGAGATGACGGCGACCAGCGCGGCCATCGGCTCGGAACGTTCGAACGGCGACTTGCCGTGCAGCATCGCGTACAGCGTGACGCCCAGCGACCACAGGTCCGAGGCGGGCCCGGCGGTGCGGCCGCGGGCCCGTTCGGGCGCGATGTAGGCGGGCGAGCCCATGACCAGCCCGGTCTGGGTCAGCGTGGCGTCACCGGCCGAGGTGGCGATGCCGAAGTCGGTGAGCACCGCGCGGTCGCCCCGGCTGACCAGCACGTTGGACGGCTTGACGTCGCGGTGCAGCACCCCGGCCTCGTGCGCGGCGTGCAGCGCGGCCAGCATCTGGCGGCCGAGCTCGGCGGCGCGGCGCGGCTCCAGCGGGCCCTCGCTCTTGATGATCTGGTCGAGGGACGGCGCCCGGAGCAGCTCCATGATGATCCAGGGCCGGCCGTCCTCCTCGACCACGTCGTAGACGGTGATGACCCCGGGATGCCCCAGCCGGGCCGCGGTGCGCGCCTCGCGGAAGGTGCGCTTGTGCTGGACGGCGCGTTCCTCGTCGGTGAGACCATGCGGGAGGATGACCTCCTTCACCGCGACGTCACGACCGAGGACCTCATCGTGCGCATGCCAGACCGTGCCCATGCCGCCGCGGCCGACCGGGGTCACCAGTCGGTAACGGCGGGCGAGCAACCGCTCCCCGGTGGTCTCGTTCGGCATATCGGCGACCATATCGACTTTTGCTGACAACCTTGGACCCGGCTCGGCGGCCGGAGCCCTCTCGGGGTAGGACGTCCGCCGCGCCCCCGAAGTTCGCACCGATCACAGGCGGAATCCGCGCGGCCGCCTCCGGGCAGGTCACGCCGCGCGGCGGACAGAGGCGTGAAGACGTGACAGCCGGTACAAAGAAGAGAACGCAGCTCGATCACAAGCGGCATCGGCACGGGCGGCTTGGTGACGAGCGGCATGGTCGCGATGGGAGCAGCATGACGGACAGGGGCCTGCCCGGCGCGTGGCGGAGCCTGATCGAGTCGGTGCCGACGGTCTTCTTCTGGTACACCCGGCTGTCGGGCATCCTGTCGATCCTGTCGTGGCTGTCGTCCGACCTCATCCTGCGCATCGCCGACATCTGGGCGCTGCGCTGGATCTACTACCTCGGGCTGTCGCCGAGCCTGCCGCTCGGCCTGCTGTACATCCTGCTGTCGATGGGGATCCGGCGGCGCAAGAAGGCCGCCTGGCGGATCCTGATGGTGCTGTTCGGGCTGTACGCGGCGTACTCGGTGCTGATCCTGATCGCCGTGGTGCTCGACCCGGCCGAGCCGACGGCCAGCGGCGAGATCGTCACCGCCGTGTCGTACTGCGCCGTGCTGGGCCTGCTGATCGCGGCGCGCGGGCAGTTCACCACGCTGCCCGACCGGGCCAACCGGCGCCTGGCCGCCATCGTGTTCTCGGTGTGGCTGGTCGTCAGCGGCGGCATCGGCACGCTGCTGGTCTCCGTCACCGACCGGGACGCCGAGGGCAGCGGGTGGACCCACCCGGCCTACGTGGTGCTGCAGACGGTGCTGGGCGCCGGCCTGACCGGCGGCGACCTGGACGTGAACGTGCCCGGCTGGGTCGACACCGCCATCGGCGTGCTGGGCACCGGCCTGCTGGTCATCACCTTCTGGGCGATGTTCCGGCCGGGACGCCGCGAGGCGGTGCTCAGCGCCGAGGAGGAGCTGGCCGCGCGCACCCTGCTGGCCGAGTACGGCGACGAGGACTCCCTCGGCTACTTCGCGCTGCGCCGCGACAAGGACGTCATCGTGGCGCCCAACGGCAAGGCCGCCATCGCCTACCGGGTGGAGGGCTCGGTGTCGCTGGCCAGCGGCGACCCGCTGGGCGACCCCGAGTCGTGGGACCAGGCGATCGAGGCGTGGCTGAGCGAGTGCCGGGCGCACGCCTGGATCCCCGGCGCGGTCAGCGTGGGCGAGCGCGCCGCGCACATCTACAAGCGGCACGGCTTCACCGCGCTGGAGCTCGGCGACGAGGCGATCATCGACCTGACCGAGTTCAACCTCGAGGGCCGGGAGATGCGGCAGGTCCGGCAGGCGGTGCGGCGGGTCGAGCGGGCCGGGTACTCGGTGCGCATCCGGCGGCACTCGCAGATCCCCGACTGGGAGATGGAGCAACTGGTCCGCAGCGCCGACGCCTGGCGCGGCGAGGACACCGAGCGCGGCTTCTCGATGGCGCTCGGCCGGCTGGGCGACCCGACCGACGGCCGCTGCGTGATGGTGGAGGCGTTCGACGCCGAAGGCCGGCTGCGCGGGCTGCTCAGCTTCGTCCCGTGGGGCCGCACCGGCCTGTCGCTGGACCTGATGCGCCGCGACCGCACCGCCGAGAACGGGCTGAACGAGTACATGGTCGCCAAGCTGGCCGAGAAGGTGGCCGGGCTGGGCGCCAAGCACATGTCGCTGAACTTCGCGATGCTGCGGTCGGCGTTCGAGCGCGGCTCGCAGATCGGCGCGGGTCCGGTGGCGCGGCTGTCGTACCGGTTCCTGTCGTTCGCGTCCAAGTTCTGGCAGCTGGAGTCGCTGTACCTGGCCAACGCCAAGTACATGCCCGAGTGGCGGCCGCGGTTCATCTGCTACGAGCAGAGCCGGCACCTGGTGCGGCTCGGCCTGGCGTACGCGCGCGCCGAGGGCTTCCTGCCGAACCTCAACCGGCCCAAGCTGGAACGTGCCGCCCGCACCGTGCCGCCGCCGGACGTCGTCGCCCGCATCCAGGAGATCGAGGACGCGGCCAAGGGACCGCGCCCGCCGGTGCGCCGCCTGTCGGAGCAGGAACGGGTGCGGCACGCCAAGCTCGACCAGATCCGCGCCGGCGGCATGGACCCCTATCCCCTCGGGTTCGACCGCGCCGACTTCGCCGCCGAGATCCGCGCCCGCCACCCGGGCCTGGCGCCCGACACCCGCACCGGCGAGGAGGTCGCGATCGCCGGGCGGGTGGTGCTGGCCCGCGAGCACGGCCGGCTGGTGTTCGCGACGCTGCGCGACGAGACCGGCGACCTGCAGGTCATGCTGGCCGAGGACGCGGTGGGCGCCGAGGCGCTGCGGCGCTGGAAGTCACTGGTCGACCTCGGCGACCTGGTGGGGGTGACCGGCGAGGTCGTCACGTCCCGCACCGGGGAGCTGTCGGTGCTGGCCGCGTCGTGGACGATGACCGCCAAGTGCCTGCGTCCGCTGCCCAACAAGCGGACCGGGCTGGCCGACCCCGAGGTGCGGGTGCGGCAGCGGTACGTCGACTTCATCGTCAACGACGAGGCCCGCCGGATGCTGCGCATGCGCGGCGACGCGGTGGCCGCCGTGCGCGACACGCTGCGCGAACGCGGCTACCTGGAGGTCGAGACGCCGATGCTGCAGCCGATCCACGGCGGCGCGGCGGCCCGTCCGTTCACCACCCGCATCAACGCCTACAACATGCAGCTGTACCTGCGGATCGCGCCGGAGCTGTACCTCAAGCGGCTGCTGGTCGGCGGGGTCGGCAAGGTGTTCGAGCTGAACCGCAACTTCCGCAACGAGGGCGTGTCCAACAAGCACAATCCCGAGTTCACGATGCTGGAGGCCTACGAGCCGTACGGCGACTACGACACCATGGCCGCGCTGACCCGCGATCTGGTGACGGCGGCGGCCAAGGCGGCGCTGGGCACGACGGTGGTGGTGCGCGACGGCGTCGAGTACGACCTGGCCGAGCCGTGGCGGGAGATCACCGTGTACGGGTCGGTGTCGCAGGCGCTCGGCGAGGAGGTCACCCCGGACACCCCGCAGCGCACCGTGCGCGAGCTGGCCGACCGGGCGGGCGTGAACGTCGACCCCGGCTGGGGCCAGGGAAAGATCGTGCAGGAGCTGTTCGAGGCGCTGGTCGAGGAGACCCTGGTCGCGCCGACGTTCGTGCGGGACTACCCGGCCGAGACCTCGCCGCTGACCCGCCCGCACCGCGCCGACCCGCGGCTGGCGGAGAAGTGGGACCTGATCGTGTTCGGCCTGGAGCTGGGCACGGCGTACTCGGAGCTGATCGACCCGATCCTGCAGCGGCAGCGGCTCACCGAGCAGTCGCTGCAGGCGGCGGGCGGCGACCCGGAGGCGATGGAGCTCGACAGCGACTTCCTGCGCGCCCTGGAGTACGCGATGCCGCCCGCCGGCGGCATGGGCATGGGCATCGACCGGCTGCTGATCACGCTGACCGGCCGCAGCATCCGGGAGACCATCCCGTTCCCGCTGGTCAAACCGGGGTCGTAGGCGGTCCCCGCCGTCCTGGGGGTCCTGGCCGTGCTCAGAGGGTGCGGGGGCCGGGGCGGCAGCCGCGTTCGGCGAGCCAGCGCCGGGCCCGACCGCGCCGCCGGTCCTCGTCGCGGTCGCCGCCCGGCTCGCCCCACAGCGCCAGCCACCGTTCGGGCTCGTACTCCAGGCTGTCGGTGAACGACGCGCCGGCCTCGTCGGCGGGGACGACGTCGCCGGTGCGCAGGTCGACCGCGTGCGGACCGGGGTCGTCCAGCGCGGCGGCCAGCGCGCCGAGGTCGACCGGCACCCGCGTCAGCTCCGGGCCGCGCGGCGCCCCGAGCGCGGCCGACAGCTCGTCCGCCAGCTCGGCGTCGCCGGGAAGGTCGCGGCCGTCCAGTTCCTCCAGGCACTTGCGGGCCATCGCCTCGGCGCCGGACACGTCCTGTTCGAGGGCGGCGACCAGGACGTCCCCGGCGTACTGCAGCACCGGGCCGAGCGGCCGGGCCCGCAGGACGTCCATGCCCGCGGCGCCGTCCCAGCGGTACGCCGCCGCGCGCAACCGCGCCAGCGACGGCTCGTCCCATCCCGTCACAGTCCGTTTCTACAGGGGGGACGCGACGTCCTGTACAGGAAACGCCACTTCTGCGGACACTCGTGCCGCCCACGGCATCGGCGCCCTCGCCGGCCGTCCTCAGGACGGCTCCTGTGCGGCTTGCAGGCCGGCAGAGGTTCCTCACGCGGCTCCCTCCCCTTGGTCCACTCCCCGACCGTTCTCGGGGGGCCGGAATCCGAACATCCCTGGTCATCCCGTGGCCGGCCGGCGGATGCAACAGATTCGCGGGCCTGCGGCGTCCCGGTGATGACAGAAGGGATGGCCTGTGGATGATGACGACGCATTGACCTACGAGCGGTTCGTCACCGACCGCGCCTCGACGCTCCTCCGCTACGGCTATGTGCTGACCGGCAACGCGCACGACGCGGCCGATCTCGTGCAGGAGGGGTTGATCCGGCTGCGCGCCGCGTGGCCGCGTGTCGTCAGGAAGGACGACCCGGAGGGCTACACGCGGACGATCATGGCGCGGAAGCACATCAGCATGTGGCGGCGGCGCAGGCGCGAGCACCTCGTCCGCGAGGTGCCCGAGCGTGACCACGTGGACAGGGGACTGGAGCAGGCGGAACGCGACCCCCGGTTGTGGCGGGCCCTGGCGGCGCTGCCGAAGCGGCAACGCGCCGTGCTCGTCCTGCGCTACTACGAAGACCTGCCGGACGAGGAGATAGCCAAGGTGCTCGGCATCTCGCGGGGGACGGTGCGCAGCCAGGCCGCCCGCGCTCTCGACAAGCTCCGGGCGGACTGGCGTCCCGCACCGACCCCGACGATGGGAGCCCACCATGACCGATGACCTTCAGCAGGCCCTGAGGAACACGCTCAGGGCCGCCTCGCTGGACGCCCCGGACGCGGCACCGGAACTGCTCGACCGGGTGGTGAGGCGCGGGCGGGCGCGCAGGCGCAACCGGGCCATGGTGCCCGTGGCGGCGGCGATCACCACGGCGATGGCGGTGACCGCGGGGACCTCGTTCGTCGCCGACACCGGGCCGGGGGCCGGAGCGTTCTCGGGACGGAACGCGGGCGCCCTGCCGCCGAGGACCGTCCCATCGCCCGTGCCGGTCCCGAAGGCGGCGATCCTGACCGTGCCGGACACGCTGCCCGACGGCCGCGCGTACAACCCCGAAGTGGCGCTGGACGACGGATCGCTGCTGGTCTCGACGTCGTCCAGGGACGATGTGCCCGACCGGTTGTGGCGGTACGACCCCCGGACACGCCAGGCCACCAAGGTCACGGATGTCCCGAAGCCGGCCGGACCGCCGGAGATCACTAGCGACTTCGCCGTCGGCGACGGTCAGGTCGTGTGGGCGAACGGAGCCAAGCCGGGCGGCCGGTCGGCGACCGAGATATGGGCCGCGCCGCTGCGCGGCGGAAAGGCCCGCAGGGTCCTGTCGATGGACGCCGCGTCGAAGGAGGCGCAGGTCGGGCAACTGGTGGTCGGCGGCGGCAAGCTCCGCTGGAGCCTCTCCCCTGCCGGCGCCGACGCGGCGGCCGACGTCCGAGGCGGCGCCGACGGTGACCGGCAGTCCGCGGTGTACGAGGCGCCGCTCGCCGGTGGCAGCGCGCGGATGATCCCCGGAACCGAGGGGTACCGCATCCTCTCCTGGCCCTGGATCGGCACACCGGGCACCACCAAGGGGCAGGCCGGCGAGACCGACTTCAAGGAGTTGCGCAACCTCGAGACGGGGCAGACCCGAAGCATCCAGCCCCCCAAGGCTCCGAACACCTGGACATGTTGGATCAGCTGGTGCCTGGGGGGACCGCCCATCGGCGTCACACTCGACCGCGTTCCCGACACCCGCATCCTTCCGTTGGCCGGGGGCACCGGCCGCGCGCTGCCGGCCGACAAGCTGCCCGTCACCGGGCTGCCGGTGATGTACGACCGATTCATCAATCGAACGCTCCACAACAAGCACGAAGCGGTCTATGACCTGGCGACGGGGAAGTTGTTCGACCTCGGCCCCGGCCACGAGGGTGATGTCCCGCAGACCATTCCGAGCGCACGGCAGAACGGCTCCGGCTCGGTCCTCGACCGGTACCTCATCAGGACGATCAAGGGATCGTTCCAGATCGTGGACCTGGCCGCGATCGGCTGATCCCCCAGCCGGTGGTCGTGCCCGGAGCGCGGCCACCGGCCTCGGCCGGCGTCCTTTCTCGGGATGCGCGGGACGGGGCGGCTGGGGCAGCATTGTCGATCATGCGTGTGACTATCACCGGACCGGACCGGCTGGGCACGATCGAGCTTCCCGGCGGGCGCGTGCTCGGCTGGGCCGAGCGGGGGGCATCCGACGGCGCGCCGGTGCTGCTGTGCGGGGGCGCCGGGTGGAGCAGGTGGCTGGGGTTCGACGCGCCGGGCGTGCGGCTGGTGACGGTCGACCGGCCGGGGCTCGGCGCGTCCGATCCGTGCCCCGGCCGCACGCTGCTGGACTGGGCGGACGACGTGGCGCACCTGGTCGCCGAGCTCGGGCTGGACGCGCCGCGCGTGGTGGGCTTCTCGCAGGGCGCGCCGTTCGCGCTGGCGTGCGCCGTCCGCGGCGTCGCGGCGGCGGCCACGGTCGTGTCCGGCGGCGACGAGCTGGCGCATCCGGTGTTCGCCGACCGCCTGCCGCCGGACATCCGCGGGCTGGTCGAGCTGGTGGCATCCGACCCGGCCGCCGCCGAGGCCGAGTTCGCCGCGTTCGGCGACCCCGACACGATGTGGCGGATGAGCATCGAGGGCAGCCCGGCCGTCGACCGCGACGTGTACCTGCGGCCCGACTTCGAGTCGGCGTTCCGGCGGGCGCTGTCGGAGGGGTTCGCGCAGGGCGCGGGCGGCTACGCGCGCGACACGGTGCTGCACATGTCGCGCTGGCCGTTCGACGTGGCGGACATCGCCGTCCCCGTCGACCTGTGGTACGGCGGCCAGGACACCAACCCCACGCACTCCCCCGACTTCGGCGCGACGCTGGCCGGGCGCATCCCGGGGGCGCGCCGCCACTTCCTTCCCGAGGCGGGCGGCGCGCTCCTGTGGACGCACGCCGACCAGATCGTGCGGGGCGATCGGTAGCCTTCCCCCCGCGCGGGGCCGCGGGTCTCCTAGTGCTGGGGGACCGCGGGGACCTCGCCGGTCTCCAGCAGGGTCTTGAGAAGGGCCACCACGCCCGGCCAGCCCTCGCTGATCATCGCGCGCATGGTGCTGTCGGGTCCGAAGCCGTCGTGCACGACGGTCAGCTTCACCATCTCCTCCCCGAAGGGCTCGATCTCGAAGGTGACCTTCGAGCGCGGCTCCGCGACCAGCTTGGCGAACACGTCGTCGCCGATCCCGGCGGCCTGCGCCCACTCGGGCGTGAAGGTGTGCCAGGTGTAGGCGAGCCGCCGGTAGGGCTCGGCCTCGAGGACCACCTGCTCGGAGTCGACGGTCTTGCGCCCGTCCTCGTCCAGCCAGGCCATGGTGGAGCCCGGCTTCCAGTCCGTCTCGAACTCGATGTTCCAGTAGCGGCGGGTGAAGGCGGGGTCGGTCAGGGCCTGCCAGAGCCGTTCGGGCGTGGTCTTGATGTAGGTCGTGTAGACGAACGGGTTGTCGGTCATCGGGGCGGCCTCCAATGCGGTCTTCAGGTCGGCCAGGGCACGGGCGCGTTCGCGGTCGTAGCGGCCGATCCAGCGTTCGGCGATGTCGTTGATGGGCGCGGCGTTCAGGTAGTGCAGCTTCTCCCGGCCGCGGCGCATCGTGGTGACGAGCCAGGCCGCCTCCAGCACCGCCAGGTGCTTGGTCACGGCCTGCCGGGTCATGTCCAGGTCGGCGCACAGCTCGCGCAGGCTCTGGCCGTTACGGCTGTTGAGGCTGTCCAGAAGCCGGCGGCGGCTGGCGTCGGCGAGCGCTTTGAATATCGCGTCCATCGTCCTCACCTGGGATAGCAACCTTCTGGTTGCCTGTCGCCACCATAGGCAACCAGAAGGTTGCCTGTCAATCGTCAACTCAGGGTTGACGAGCAGGGATCGTCAACCTACGGTTGACGCATGGAACAACTCCCCGTACGGCTGGACGACCTGATCGACGTCGTCGTCATCGCGTCCCCCGACGAGGCCGGGCCGCTGGAGCACCTGGCCACGGCCATGCTGCTGTCCGAACGGCTCGGCGAGCTGGCCGACCACCTCATCGGGCACTTCGTCGACCAGGCGCGCCGGTCCGGCGCGTCCTGGACGGAGATCGGCCGCAGCATGGGCGTCAGCAAGCAGGCCGCGCAGAAGCGCTTCGTGCCCAGGCCCGGCGCCGAGCCCGGCCCGCCGGAGAGCGGCATCGGCGCGCGGCTGACCCCGCGCACCCGCCACGTCCTGGAGCAGGCGCAGGAGGAGGCCCGGCAGGCCGGGCACGACCAGGTGGACGGCACGCACATCGTTCTGGGCCTGCTGCACGAACCCGAGGCGCTGGCCGCCAAGGCGATCGAGGCGCAGGGCGTGTCGCTCGACGCGGTGCGCACGGCCGCCCGCGCCGCGCTGCCCCCGTCCACCGGCACCGCCGTCACCGGCGACGTCCCGTTCGGCGTCGCGGGCAAGCGGGTGCGCAACCTGACCGTCCGGGAGGCGCTGCGGCTCGGCCACAACTACATCGGCACCGAGCACATCCTGCTGGCCCTGCTCAGCGACGAGGAGGCGGGCGGGCGGCTGCTGGCCGGCCTGGGCGTCACCAAGCCCGCCGCCGAACAGTGGATCACCGACACGCTCGCCGAGATCGTGCGCGCGCGGGAAGCGGGCTCCTGAGCCCCTCAGCCTCCGCCGCGCTCCCCGGACGAGCCGCGGTGGACGTCCAGGGCGAAGCGGAGGCGGGCTTCGACGAGGTCGTGCTCGTCCGGCGGGCACGCGAGCCGGGCACGGGCGACGGTGACGAGCTGGTCGTCGGTGAGGTCCGGGTCGTGCCGGGCGATGCGGCCGATCAGGTCCACCAGTTCCCCGCGCTTGTAGGTGGCGATGGAACGCCCCGAGCGCGCCCCCGGCACGGCCGGTGGTGACGCCGGGGGCGGGCGGTCGCCCAGGGCGCCGAGCAGGACGGCGAAGAGGGGCGCGGTGGGGCTGATCACCTCTCGCAGATCGGACGGGATGTCCTCGGGGGCGGGCGGCGCGCCGTCGGGCATGGGCAGCGGCGGGCCGCTCTCCCCCACCAGGATGACGCGGGGCGCCTGCCACAGCAGGAACAGCGCCTCGGCCCCGGCGCCGTGTTCGCCGTCGATGATGACGACGTCGAACGAGTCGGGGTCGGGCGCGAGCGCGTCCGGGACGTCCCACAGCGGAAGCACCCAGGCCGGCACCAGGTGCGGCCGGGCGAGCGCCGCCCCCCAGGCGCGGGCGGCGAGCAGTTCGGCGTCCAGATCGCGTTGCCGCGCCTCGGCCTCGGCCAGCGCCTGGCGCACCCGGGTCTCCGCCGGGGAACGGGCGTGCTCGGCCAGACGGCCGGACACGTGCGCCCACGTCCACGCCTCGTCCCAGCGCGCGGCCCGTTCCGTCCAGGCGTCGTCGTGGGCGGTGGTCGCGAGCGAGTCGGCCAGGTCGGGGTGGACGGCGCGGACGCGGCCGAGCAGCGCCTCGCACCGCACCTGAAGGTCGCGTTCGCGGCGGGCGCCGGCCAGGTCGCCGAGAGCGCGGGCGTAGGCGTCGGCGTCGCGGTCGTCGAGGGCGGCCAGGGCGGCGCGCAGCTCGGGCGGGTCGTCCTCGCCCCTGGGGATGGAGTCGCGCAGCGCGGTCAGGTCGGCGGTGGCGCGTCCCGCGTCCACGCCCAGCAGGGCGCTGCGCAGGCCGGTCAGGTACTCGTGCCACAGCCGCGGCTGGTGCAGGGGGACGTCCAGGCCCGCGCCGTCCAGCAACGCGCCGGTCTCCTCCAGTGCGGGCAGGGCCGCGCGGACGCGCGCCAGCCGGTCGTGGGCGCGGCGGAACCGGGCCAGGCGCTCGTGCGGAGGCGCGTCGGCGGGGAACCGGGCCCCGGTCGCCTCCCACGCCTGCTGCAGCTCCCGGCACGCCATGAGAGCTTCCAGGTGCGCGCACAGCACGGCCAGCCGGTCGGGCGTGGTGGGCGGCCGGCCGTCCACGCGGGCGCCCGACAGCAGCGGCTCGGCGCGGCGTTGCGGGGCCGGGCGCAGCGGGCCGCGTTTGAGGGTGCCGCCGTCGGCCAGGTAGCCGCGCAGGCCCTCCGCCGCGTCCGCCAGTTCGCGCGGGTCGCCCGGTGGCAGCAGGACGCGGCGTCCGGTGGTGGGCGCGGCGGCGCGGGCGGCCTCCTCGGCCCGCGCGGCGAGCGCGGCGACACGCGCCCACGCGCTGGTACGGCGCCGGGCGAGAGCGTCGGTGAACGCGCGGACGGCCTGGTCGCTCGCGTCCCAGTCGTCCGGGTCCTCGCTCAGGCCCAGGTCGCGCAGCGTCGCGGTGACCGCCGTCGCGCACGCGTCGAGGCGGGCGAGGGCGGCGACGTCGACGTCGCGCAGCCGCCGTGACAGGACGGTCTCGGCCTCCTCCGCGTGCGCCCGGGCCTTCGCCTCCTCGTCGATGAGCGTCCGCACGTAGGCGGGGCTGGGCAGCGTGCCGGGATCGACGTCGCGTTGCGCGGGACGGGCCCGCCGCGCGGGCGTCTCACCGGCGAGCAGCCGGACCAGCTCGGCCGCCTCGGCGGCGGTGAGCGGCGGCGTCCCGGGCAGGCCGGGACGGGGCGGCAGCCAGGAGTGGTCGGCCGCCTCGGCCGCGATCCGCCGTTCCACCTCCGCGCGGGTGCCCCGGTATCCGGGGGCGAGGTCGCAGCGGTCGGCGGCCAGCGTGACGGCGAGACGTTCACGCAGCTCGGCGACGGCGCGGGCGGCGTCGTCGCGGCGCCGTTCGAGGTCGGCGACGTGCCGCCGGTGGCGGGACGGGTCGTGTCCGGCGGCGCGGGCGGCCAGGGCCTCGGCGACCCGGTCGCCGTCACCGGCCCCCGCGCACAGCCCGGCGACGCCGGAGGGCAGGCCGGCGAGCAGCCGCCGCGCGGCCTGTGCGTCCGCGCAGGCCACCAGCACGCGCCGGCCGCGCACCAGCAGCCCGGCGAGCAGGTCGGCGACGGTGCCCGGTCCGCGTTCGGGGACGTGCATCAGCGGCCTGCCGCCGAGCGAGGGGTCCAGGAGGCGGGCGAGGCCGCGGGACGTCGTGCCCTGCGCGAGGAGCCGCTCGTAGTGGTCGGCGAGGGCGGCGCGGCCGGGTGGACGGATCACCAGCGCGGGCGCGAGCCGCACGCGCGGCTCCGGCGGGGGCGACGCGGGATCGTCCGGGGGCCAGTCCGCGCGGACGGGCACGCCGCCCTCGAACGCCGCCGCGCCCCACGCGCGCAGCACGTCGCAGACGGACGCGCCCAGCCCGAACCCCTGACCGGCCCGGACGGCGTCGCGCACCCGACCGGCATGCCCGGCGCGGAAGCCCGGCGTCCCGGTGAGCAGTTCGCGGTCGCGCAACGTCGTGGGCCCGGTGAGGACGACGTCGACGCGTTCGGTGCGTTCGTCCACCATGACGCTCACCGGCGTGCTCAGCAGGTGGCCGCGGACGGCCGGACCGCCGCCCGGACGCCAGGACAGCAGCCCCGCCGCCAGCACCACCTCGTGGCCGCCGGACGACAGCTCGGCCAGTTCGCGCAGCGTCCGGTACCAGTGCCGCAGGGCCAGCCAGCCGTCGAACTCCTCCAGCACGGCGGGCGGCGTCAGCGGGATGAACGGCACGCTGAACAGCACGTCGCCCCGCCCGGCGTCGGTCTCGACGTAGACGTCGCCGGGCAGTTCGGCCAGCCAGTGGACGCGCTCGCGCCGGGCGCCCGCGTCGCGGGCGGGCGCGCGCCGCACACGGGCCAGGTCGCGCAGGAACCGCAGCAGCCCGGACGCGTCCGCCGCGCCGCCCCTGGTGTCCACGGCCCTCCCTCCGCCGCGCGCCCCCGCCTGTCCGACGTCCCGATCTAACACTGCGGGACGTCCGGCTCCAAGTGCGGCGAAATGACCTTGAGATCACCCCAAATGACCAGGAGAAAATGACGGCGAATCGAGATCGTCGCGGCCCCCGGCCTGCTAGAAACTCGTATCGATCCCGGTCGCGGAAAGTGTCACGGGGAATCGGGAAACCGGGGAACGCGACGGGATCGAGGGCCGGGCGGCGGCCATGGCACGGGGGAACTCTTCCGCTCGCGCGGAGCCTCGGCGACCCGAACGGGGGCGTCGCCGGGTGGCACCGCGCGGGCCGGGCTCGGACTCCATGGCCGCCGCCCGCCCCGTGGTCCGGGGCGCCCTCCGGGGGCGGCCCGGGCTGCGGGGACGGGTCAGTAGGTGCGGGCGGCGTGCTTGTCCTCGTTGGGCAGCATCACCCACAGGATGAGGTAGACGACGAACTGGGGGCCGGGCAGCACGCACGACAGCAGTGCCAGCAGCCGGACCGTCCCGGGGCTCATTCCGAACCGGCGGGCGAGCCCGGCGCACACTCCGCCGATCATCCGTCCGTGGCGAGGGCGGTGAAGACCTTCCATTGTCCTTTTCGTCCCTGTCGATCGAACCGTGCCTGTGCGGCCGGGTGCCCCGCCGTCTGCGGGTCACGTTCACCACGCTACGAACGGGGAGTCCCGGTCCGGATCGGCCGAACGGCCTGTCCTCGCCCCCTACCCACGGACTAGGGGATGACCCTTACGGGACGACGATTCAGCCGCCGCCGTCATTCCGTGCGGCGACGAGACCGGGGAGGGACGCCAGGTCGTCCAGGACGAACTGGCAGCGGCGCAGCGCGTCGTCGTCGCGCTGGATGTGGCCCCACGGACCGCGCCGCAGGAAGGCGACCCGCATGCCGTGGGCGAGCGCGGGCCGAACGTCGTTGTCGATCCTGTCCCCCACGTACAGCACGTGTGCGGGCGGCACACCGGCGTGTTCCGCGCACCGGGCGAAGAACTCCTGGGAGGGCTTCTCCACGCCCCACACGGCGGAGATGCCCACCACGTCCGCCTCCAGCCCCAGGGCGGCGAACTGCTCGGCGGCCTCGGCGGGCTGGTTGCCCGCGACGCCCACGTACAGCCCCTGCGCGCGCAACGCGGACAGGCACGCGCGCGCGTCGGGGTAGAGGTCGTCGGGGCCGAACCCGTTGGGCACCCCCGCCTCGGCCCGCTTCTTCTCCTCCACGGCCAGGTCGAACCCGGGACGGAAGTAGGCGAACAGGTCGGCGTAGTCGCCGCCGGTGGCCAGCACCGCGCCGAGCTTGGTCAGGAACGTGTGCCTGGGCACGCCCAGCCAGTCGGCCCAGCGGCCGTAGATCTCACCCTCGTTGATGAGGGTCTCGCCGATGTCGAAGAAGACCGCCTGGATGGGCTTCACGACGAGCCGAGTTCCACGGACTCGCCGGGGGTGAGGCGGCGGAAGTCCTTGCCCGCCTCCTTGCCGGCGGTGGTGACGTGGTTCATCATCACGTTCAGGCCGAAGTCGTTGAGCAGCCCGTCGTGCACGACGAACGCCCGCTCGGGCCGTACCTCGCGGACGTAGGAGTACATCTCCGGCACCTTCAGCCAGGGCGCGTTGCCGGGCAGGCACAGGGTCGGCACGGGCTCGCCGGGGACGGTCAGCGCGTCCCCCGGGTGGAAGACCTCGCCGTCGACGAGGAAGCCGACGTTGGGGATGGGCGGGACGTCCGGGTGCAGGATCTCGTGGTCCTCCCCGTAGACGTGCACGTCGAAGCCCGCCACCGTCACCGCGTCGCCGTGCCCCACCTCGTGCACGCGGCCGCCCAGGTCGGCCAGGCTCCGGGCGACGACGCGGGACGTCCACACCTCCAGGGACGGGTCGTCGGCGAGGGCCTTGCGCAGCCGGTCGGCGTCGAAGTGGTCGGGGTGCTCGTGGGTGATCAGGACCGCGTCGGCGCCCGCCAGGGCGTCGGCCTCCGGGGTGAACGCCCCGGGGTCGATGACGAGGGTCCGGTCGTCCTTCTGGATCCGCACGCAGGCGTGTCCGAACTTGGTGAGACGCATTGCCACATTTTTTCACGCCGGGTCGCGCCGCCGCCCGGCCGTCCCCCGGCACGTCGGGGCCGGGTCGCCGCCCGCCGTCCACCCGCCATTGACCCGCCCGCCACCCGTTGATAGAACACGTTTCAATTTGGGATGCGGCCGCGAGGAGGCAGCGATGCCCGTGCCCGAACAGCGCGATCCCGAGATCACCCGCCGCGCCCTGGCCGGCTGGCTGGACCGGCACCTGCCCGGCGTGCGGATCCCCCGGATGGACACGCCCGGCACGAGCGGCTTCTCCAACGAGACGCTGATCTTCGAGGCGGTGTGGCCGGGGGAGGACGGCGCCGGGCGCCGGGAGGCGCTGGTCGCCCGGGTCGCCCCGATCAACTACCAGGTCTTCCCCGAACCGCGGTTCGCCGACGAGTACCGGCTGATGCGGATCCTGGACGCGCACACCGACATCCCGGTGCCGCCCATCCGCTGGTACGAGCCGTCCGCCGAACCGCTGGGCGCCCCGTTCTACGTGATGGGACGGGCGGAGGGCCGCGTCCCCACCGACATGCCCCCGTACCACATGGACGGCTGGGTGACCGAGGTGCCGCCCGGGGAGCGGGCGGCGATGTGGTGGTCCACCCTGGAGATCCTCGCCCGCGTCCACCGGCTCGACGTGGACGCCCTGGGGCTCGACTTCGTGGACCGTCCCGAGTGGGGCGCCACCGGCCTGCAACAGCGCCTCAACTACTACGAGCACTACATGCGCTGGGCGTACGACGGGCCGCAGGAGGTCGCGCAGCGCGCGCTCGGGTGGCTGCGGGCCAACCGGCCGGACGAGCCGGACCCGCCCGTACTGCTGTGGGGGGACGCGCGCATCGGCAACGTCGTCTTCGACGACGGGGAGCCGCGCGCCGTCCTTGACTGGGAGACCGCGACGCTGGGGGCGCCCGAGGAGGACCTGGCGTGGTTCATGTTCCTGGACCGCCACCACAGCGACGGCATAGGCGTGCCCCGCCTCCCCGGTTTCCCCTCCTACGCCGAGACCGTGGCGCGCTACGAGGAACTGCTCGGCCGTCCCGTGCGCGACCTTGCCTATTACGAGGTGCTGTCCGGCTTCAAGTTCGCCGTCATCATGGCCCGGGTCGGCCAGGCGATGATCGACTTCGGCTGGATCGAGCACGAGAACACGTTCCCGTACGACAACAACTGCACCCGGCTGCTCGACCGGATCCTGGGAGGATCCCGATGACGCTCTCCCCGCTCGACGACTACCCGGTGCACCAGGCCCCGGAGGTCATGCGGCACGTCACCACCTCCGACCGCAACTTCTATGACCGGTACTACTTCAACGTCCACGCCTGCTCGGACGAGCTGATGATGCTGATCGGGATGGGGCAGTACCCGAACCTGGGGGTCACCGACGCGTTCGCGGTCGTCCGCCGCGGCCCCCTGCACCGGGTGGTGCGGGCGTCCCGCGAACTGGGCGCCGACCGCATGGACACCGCGGTCGGGCCGTTCCGCGTGGAGGTGATCGAGGGGCTGAGGCGGCTGCGGGTGGCGCTCGACGACGGCGGGCACGGGCTGGCGTTCGACCTGACCTGGGAGGGGACGGTCCCGGCGACCCTGGAGCCGCCGCACTACCTGCGCTGGCAGGAACGGGTGGTGTTCGACTCGCGGCGGCTGGCGCAGACCGGGCGGTGGAGGGGCTGGATCGACGTCGGCGGCGACCGCGTCGAGGTGACGCCCGACCGCTGGTGGGGCTCGCGGGACCGCTCCTGGGGCATCCGGCCCGTGGGCGAGCCCGAGCCGCCCGGCATCCAGGTCAAGAACTCCGGCACCTTCTACTGGCTGTACGCGCCGATCCAGTTCGAGGACCACGCGGTGCTGTGCATCGTCCAGGAGGACGAGAAGGGCCGCCGCGTCCTGGAGGAGGCCGTACGGGTGTGGCCGGAGGGGTCGGGGCGCGAGGAGGAGTTCCTGGGACGGCCCGAGTACCGCCCGTCGTACGCGCCGGGCACGCGGGACGTGGTGACCGCGACGCTGGCGTTCGCCCCGCCCGGCGGGAAGGCGTTCGAGATCCGCGCGACTCCGCTGCTGCCCGTGCATTTGATGGTGGGCACCGGGTACGGGCTGGAGCCCGACTGGAAGCACGGCATGTACCAGGGGCCGGAGCTGAAGGTGCAGGGCGTCTCGTACGACACGCGCGACCCGGAGGACGCGGCGCGCATGTGGGGCATGGTCGACGCGGTGGCGCGCTACGAGTACCTGGACGGCTCGGCCCCGACGCCCGCGCACACCGGGTACGGCCTGTTCGAGTACTGGGCGCTGGGCCCGCACCCGTCGTTCGGCCCCGGCGCCTGAACGCTCAGGTGAGGGCGGCGACGAACGCGCCGATCGCCAGCCCGAACGCGACCAAGGTGAGCAGGAGGAACGCGGCGATGACCGCGCAGGCCAGGCCGCGCGGCTGGTCGCGCCACGATGACCTGTTCCGGCTCACCCGGCCAGTGTCGCAGAAGAAGGCAGGGGAGGGCGGAAGACAGACGCCGGGGCGCCGTCCGGCCGTGACCGGACCGGCGCCCCGGCGTGCACTCCGCCGGTTTCCTGGTCGAGCGGGGTGGGACCAGGACGACGCGCCGCCGCACCACCGACGGCGTCCCCGGCGGGCCCCCCTGGGACGGAGTGGTCAGGCGGACGCCTGGGCGAGGGTGAACGCCACCTCGCCCTGAGCGTCCACCTGCGCGTCCAGGGTCTTGTCGTCCAGCAGCTGCGCCACGTCGGGTTCCAGGTAGACCCGGGCGCCCTCCTCCTCGACGATCTGGTCGCCCTCCTCGGGGGCGGGCGCGACGGACAGGCGCAGGGCGTCCGAGCCGTCGACACCGGACTCGATGCGGATCCCGGTTTCCGGCGGCAGTTCGGGGTCGGCGGTCACGGTGCGGATGACCTGGACGGCCCCACTGGTCAGCGTGAGCACGATGGGCTCCTCACGTCTCGTTTTCTGGCCAGGCAGGTCGGCGGGACAGGCCCCGCGAACCTGTTCGCCCCACCCTCCCCGGTCACCCCCCGCCGTAAACGTCGCCCCGCCGAAATATCCGGTCAGGCGCCGGGGGCCAGCGCGCGCGCCGCCTCGGCGGGCGACAGCCCGCCGCCGGGGACGACCGCCACGATGGGCGTGGTCAGCCCGTTGTCGACGTACTCGCGGATCCGCTCGCGGCACGCCTCGGGCGGGCCGTGCACGATCAGGTCGTCCACCACCTCGTCCGGGATCAGCTCCAGGGCCTTCTTGCGGTCGCCCGCCGCCCACGCCTCGTTCATGGGCGCCAGGGCCTCGCCGCGTCCCAGCCACTCGTGGAACGCCCGGTAGACCGGGACGGTCATGTACGCGGCGATCATCCAGCGGCCGACGCTCCGGGCCTCGTCGGCGTCGGCGGTGGGGCAGACGAACAGCCGGGCGATCAGCTCCGGCTCGTCGCCGAGCACGCCGCGCACCGTCCGCACGTCCTTGGGCGCCAGCCAGTTGGTGATGGCGCCGTCGGCCTCGCGGGCGGCCAGCCGCAGCATGCCGGGACGCAGCGCGGCCAGCACGATCGGCGGCGGGGTGCCGGGGGCCTTCTCCAGCCGGAAACCCTTGATGGAAAACGTGGCGTAGTCCTCGGTGACCTTCTCGCCCGCCAGCGCGCGGCGCAGGAAGCGCAGCGTGTCGCGGACCCGCTTGTACGGCTCGTCGAACGCGATGCCGTTCCAGCGGTGCACGATCGCCTCGGACGAGGTGCCGATGCCCAGCACGAACCGTCCGGGCGCCAGGTCGGCGAGGGTGGCGGCGTGCTGGGCCAGCAGCGCGGGGCCGCGCGTGTAGGCCGGCACGATCGCCGGGCCCAGGCGCAGCCGCGGCGCCCACTGCGAGGCCAGCGCCAGCGGGGTGAACGCGTCGGCTCCGTTGGTCTCGGCGGACCAGGCGTCGGTGTAGCCGAGGTCGGCGAGCCCGGCGACGATCTCGCGGTGCTCGGCCAGCGGCACCCCGGTCATCGGGATGGTCAGGCCCCAGCGGGACATGCGCGTCTCCTTTCGGGCGGTTCCGGCGTGTCGGCGGGGTCAGGCGATGGAGGGGCGGATGCTGGACCCGCCGTCGACGACGATGGTCTGGCCGGTCATCCAGGAGGCGGTGTCGCCCGCCAGGAACACCGCGGCGCTGGCGATGTCCTCGGGCTCGCCGATCCGGCCGAGCGGCATGTACTTGCTGATCTGCTCCTCGTTGTTCTCCCACAGCGCGCGGGCCAGATGCGTCTTGACCAGGCCGGGCGCGATGCAGTTGACCCGGACCTTCGGCGCCAGCTCCATGGCGAACTGCCGGCTGAGGTGGATCACGGCGGCCTTGGTGGCGTTGTAGTAGCCGATGCCGTGCTCGGTGACCAGGCCGCCGACCGAGGCGATGTTGACGATCGCCCCGCCGCGCGCGCTCATCGACCGCTTCCAGACCAGGCCGGTCCACTGGACGATCGAGAACTGGTTGACCTGCACGGTCTTGTCGGCGCGGGCCTGGTCGATGTCGACCATGGGGCCGAAGTAGGGGTTGGTGCCGGCGTTGTTGACCAGCACGTCCACGGCGCCGAACTCGGCGACGGCCGCGTCGACGCAGGCGGCGGCCTGGTCGGCGTCGCCCACGTGCGCGGCCTTGGCCAGCACGCCCACGCCGGGGTGCGCCGCCCTGATCTCCTCGGCCACCGCGTCCAGCGCGTCCTGCTTGCGCGAGGACAGCACGACGTTGGCGCCCTCGGCGGCCAGCGCGGTCGCGATGGCCTTGCCGATGCCCCGGGACGCCCCGGTGACCAGGGCGGTCTTTCCCTCCAGTCCGGTCCGCATGCGCACTCCTCGTTGCTCGGTGACGGACGATCGCCGTAGCGGCCGAATCCGACTCGGTTTCCTGTCACTGTAGCGAAGTGACTGACGAGTCAGTTAGCCCCGGGGATCGTCCAGGACGAAACGGCGGAACCGCTCCACGACGGGCGGACGGGTCCGCGCCGCCGCCCACGTCAGCCCGATCGTGCGCGTCGCCCCCGGGTCGTCCAGCGGCACGTGCCGCACGCCGGGCGGATCGTCGGCGGGCGGCACGATCGCCACGCCGAGCCCCGCCGCGACCAGGCCCCGCACCGTTCCCAGCTCCTCCGCCTCGACCACGATCTCCGGACGGATCCCGGCCTCGGCGAACAGCTCCTCGGAGATCGTGCGCAGCCCGGCGCCGCGCCGGAGGCCGACCAGCGGTTCGTCCCCCACGTCGGCGACCCGTACCCGCCGCCGCCGGGCCAGCCGGTGCGTCGCGGGCACGGCCAGCCGCAGCCGTTCGGTCACCAGGGGGCCCCATTCGAGTTCGGGGTCGTCGGGACGCGGGCTGGTGATGCCCAGGTCGGAGCGTCCCTCCCGGACGGCGGCGGCCACGAGACCGGCCCGGTCCTGGTGCAGCCGGAACGACACCCCCGGGTGACGCTCGCGGAAACGGCGGATCAGGTCGGGGACGAACGACGGACCCTGGGTGTGCAGGAACGCCAGCGACACCTCGCCGCGGTCCGGATCGGCGGCCTGCGCCAGGGCGCGCCGCGCGGCCTCCTCCTCGGCCACCAGCCGCCGCGCGTGCTCGGCGAACACCTCCCCGTACCGGCTCAGCACGACGGTGCGGCCCACGCGGTCGAACAGCGGCACGCGCAGCTCGCGCTCCAGGCGGGCGACGGCCCGCGACAACCCCGGCTGGGAGACGCGCAGCTCGGCGGCCGCGTTCGTCACGTGCCCGTGGTCGGCGACGGCCAGGAACCAGCGAACGGTCGTCAGATCCACCCTTCATGCATATCGCGCATGAGTTGGTTTGCAAAGACTCATTGGACGCATCACCGCCGGTCGTCCCACCCTTGAAGGGATGTCTGTTTCCAGCGCCGCCCCCGCCGATCCCGCCCCCGCTCATCCCGCCACCGCCGAACGTCACCGGCTGGGCACGCCGGGCCTGCGCCGCGTCAACCTCGCGCTGTTCGCCGCCGGGCTGTCGACGTTCATGTCGCTGTACTGCGTCCAGGCACTGCTTCCGGACATGTCGCGCGACTTCGGCGTCTCCCCCAGCCGGGCCAGCCTGCTGGTGTCCCTGGCCACGGGCGCGGTGGCGGTCGCGGTCATCCCGGTCAGCTCGCTGTCGGAACGCTTCGGCCGCACCCGCGTCATGCTGGTGTCGTCGGTGGCCGCGACCGTGGTGGGACTGCTGCTGCCGCTGTGCCCGACGTTCGGCGCGCTGGCCGCCGTACGCGCCGTCCAGGGCGTCGCGCTGGCGGGCGTCCCGGCGGTCGCGATGGCCTACCTCGCCGACGAGGTCGACCCGGGCTCGCTGGGCGGGGCGATGGGCCGGTACATCGCCGGCACGTCCCTCGGCGGGCTGCTCGGCCGGGTGATCCCCGGCACGCTCACCGACGCGGTCGGCTGGCGGTGGGCGGTGGCGGCCGTCGCGCTGGTCGTGCTGGCGTCCACCGTGCTGTTCTGGGCGCTGCTGCCGCCGTCGCGGTTCTTCCGCCCGTCCCGCATCGAGCACCGCGCCCTGCTCGACCACCTGGCCAACCGGGACCTGCGCGGGCTCTACCTGATCGCGCTGGTGCTGATGGCGGGCATGGTGACCGTCTACAACTTCCTCACCTACCGGCTGCTGGCCGCCCCGTTCCACCTGCCGCAGGCGGTCGTCGGGCTGATCTCCGTCATGTACGTCGGCGGGTCGATCGGCTCGGCGCGGGCGGGCGGCCTGGCCGACCGGGTCGGGCGCCGTCCCGTGCTGCTCGGGGCGCTGCTGATGACGGCGGCCGGGCTGGCGCTGACGCTGCCGCCGTCCCTGCCGCTGGTCGGCGCCGGCCTGCTGGTGTTCACCGTCGGGTTCTTCGCGGCGCACTCGGTGGCCAGCGGATGGGTCGGCGCCCGCGCCACGACGGCCCGCGCCCAGGCGTCCGCCCTGTACCTGTGCGCGTACTACCTGGGCAGCAGCGTCGGCGGCACGGCCGGCGGGCTGGCCTACGAGCACTCGGGCTGGACGGGCACCGGCGTGTACGTCCTGGCGCTGGTGGCCGTCGCCCTGGTCGTCACCCTTGATTTGAACGGGCGCTTGCTTGTTAAGCTTCGGCGGTGAGCACTGAACAACGGCGTCCGGCCGTCGAGGGCTGGTTCACCACCGGGGGCGCGCCGGACGGGCCGGGCGTCCGGCTGCTCGGCACCCGGTGCACCGCCTGCGGCACCCCCTACTTCCCGCGCAACGACCTGGCCTGCCGCAACCCCGGCTGCGCCGGCCCCAAGGACGGCTCGGAGCTGGAGGAGCACGCGCTGTCGCCGCGCGGGCGGATCTGGTCCTACACCGACGCCCGCTACAAGCCCCCGCCCCCGTACGTCGCGGCCGACCCGTTCCGCCCGTTCGCCATCGCCGCCGTGGAACTGGAGGCCGAACGGATGGTCGTGCTCGGCCAGGTCGTCCCGGACGTCGGGACGGAGGACCTGGCGGTCGGCATGGAGGTCGAGCTCACCGAGGGCGTCCTGTACGAGGACGACGAGACGCAGTACACCGTCTGGATGTGGCGGCCGAGCGGGAGGCGGGCATGAGCGCCGACGTCGCCGTCCTCGGGGCGGGCATGCACCCGTGGGGCAAGTGGGGCCGCGACTTCGTCGAGTACGGCCTGTCCGCGGCGCGCGCCGCGCTCGCCGACGCCGGGCTGGCCTGGCCGGAGATCCAGTATGTGGCCGGGGCCGACACCATCCGCAACGGCTACCCCGGCTTCGTCGCGGGCGCCACCTTCGCCCAGGCGCTCGGCTGGTCGGGCGCGCGCGTCTCCAGCTCGTACGCGGCGTGCGCGTCCGGCGCCCAGGCGATCAACGCCGCCCGCGCGCAGATCCTCGCCGGCCTGTGCGACGTGGCGCTCGTCGTCGGCGCCGACGCCGCCCCCAAGGGCTTCTTCCGGCCGGTCGGCGGCGACCGTCCCGACGACCCCGACTGGCTGCGCTTCCGCCTGCTCGGCGCGTCCAACCCGGTGTACTTCGCCCTGTACGCCCGGCGCCGGATGGCCGTGCACGGCGCCACGCCCGACGACTTCGCCGCCGTCAAGGTCAAGAACGCCCGGCACGGGCTGGCCAACCCCAACGCCCGCTACCGCAAGGAGGTGACCGCCGAGGAGGTCGCCGCCTCCCCCGTGGTCGCCGACCCGCTGCGCCTGCTGGACATCTGCGCCACCAGCGACGGCGGCGCCGCCCTCGTGCTGTCCTCGATGGACTTCGCGCGCTCGCGCGGCGTCACGTCCCCCGTGCGGATCAGCGGCCTGTCGACGGTGACGCCCACCTTCCCCAAGACGGTGCCGGACCTGCCCGACTTCGCCACCGACTCGGCCCTGGCGGTCCCGCCGCCGGACCGGCCCTTCCGCGCGTCCATCGCCCACGCCGCCTACGTGGAGGCGGGCGTCGGCCCCGAGGACCTGTCGCTGGCCGAGGTGTACGACCTGTCCACGGCCCTGGAGCTGGACTGGTACGAGGACATCGGCCTGTGCGAGCCCGGCGGCGCCGAGCACCTGCTGCGCTCGGGCGCCACCGCGCTGGGCGGCCGGGTGCCCGTCAACCCGTCCGGCGGGCTGGCGTGCTTCGGCGAGGCCGTCCCGGCGCAGGCCATCGCGCAGGTGTGCGAGCTGACCTGGCAGCTGCGCGGCCGCGCCGACGGCCGCCAGGTGGACGGCGCCCGCGTGGGCCTGGCCGTCAACCAGGGCCTGTTCGGACACGGCTCGGCCATCATCACCGTCCGCTGAGCCCCGCCGCGGCCCGGCCGGCGTCGGCCCGCCGTCCCGCCGGGCGTGAGAAGATCGCCGGACAGGGCCGGTGCGGGCGTCGGGGGAGACATGACCGAGGCAGAGGGCGGTGCCGGGCGGGCGCGGGACCTGGCCAGGCTGCCCTCCGGACGGCACCGCCTGTCCCGCGACTTCGTCGCCCAGCACCAGACGGCCCGCATCGTCGCGGCCGTCATCGAGGTCACCGGAACGGCCGGCTACGCGCAACTCACCGTCAATTCCATCATCGCCCGCGCCGGAGTTTCCCGGGCCACTTTCTACGTCCATTTCAAGAACAAGGAAGACGCCTTTCTCCGCGCTTATGACGCGACCGTGGAACGGCTGATGGAACACGTCACCGACGCCTACCAGGGCGAGACGGACGCCGACGGCAGGCTGCGCGCGGGCCTGGCCGCCTTCCTGGAGTTCCTGGCCGCCGAACCGCTGGCCGCCCGCACCTGCATCGTGGAGTGCCTGGCCGCCGGCCCGGCCGCGGCGGCCCGCCGGGACGCCGCCAAGCAGGCGTTCGCCCAGGTGGTGGTGGACAACATGCGGGAGCTGTTCCCCCACTACCCCGAGCCGGAGCTCATGGCCGAGACGATCGTCGGCGGCATCTACGAGGTCGCCTACACCCGTATCCGCCGCGGCGAGACCGCCGAACTCCCCCGCCTGCTCACCGGCCTGCTGGCCGCCTTCGCCGTCCCCGACCCCGACCGCTGGGGCCCCGGCGCTGCCCCCGCCCAGTGACCCGCGTCCTCGAAGGACACGAGGCCGGCGGCATCCCCCTTCGACCGGACGGGCACACAATCCGCGCATGCCAACATGAGGCGGACATTCGACTGGAATGGGGGCTCGAAATGGCTCAGATCGCAACCAACACGACCGTGGATCTGGACGAGTTGCTGGAGTTCGTGCGGCCCCGGCACCGGGCGATCCTGCTGACGTCCCGCGGCGAGGGCGGCGTCCAGGGCTCTCCGGTGACGTGCGGCGTCGACGACTCCGGACGCATCGTCGTCTCCACCTACCCCGAGCGCGCCAAGACCCGCAACGCCCGGCGGAACCCGAAGGTGAGCCTGATCGTGCTGAGCGACGACTGGAACGGTCCCTGGGTGCAGGTGGACGGTTCGGCGGAGGTCATCGACGCTCCGGACTCGGTGGAACCGCTGGTCGAGTACTACCGCAACATCGCGGGCGAGCACCCGGACTGGGACGAGTACCGCGCCGCGATGATCAAGCAGGGCAAGTCCATCATCCGCGTCACCCCCGAACGGTGGAGCCCGGTCGCGACCGGCGGCTTCCCCGCCCGCCTCGCCGAGGGGTAACCGTCCGTCCGCAAAGCGCCCCGCGTGCGCGGGCGGGGAGGGGCGGGGTGGGGGGTGGCCGCTTGCGGACAGGCCGGGCACGCGGCGGGGAGAGCAGGCGTGTCCGAAATCGGGCGTGACGAAGGCCACATCAACCTGCGGCGCCGTACGGAACGTGACCTGGTTCACGCCGGACCGTCACCGATAACGCCCGGCCACGAATCCGGATTACTGCCCGAACAAATGGAGCCGCGAACTTACCGGCCAGTAGGGACCGCTTGATAAACACCATCATTCATGATTCTGTCCCAATGCCCCCGATCACCGGGACGGCCGGGGCCCAGACCGTTCCGGAGGTCGTTCTCGTCCCCCATTCCGTCAGCCCGAAGTGAGGCAGGAATGAAAAAGTTCGGCAGACTCGCTCTCCCCACCCTGGGCGCCTCGGCGCTCGTGATCGCGTCCGCCACCGCCGCGCTCGCCTCCGCGACGATCACCACCGCCGACGGCACCCCCTACAGCGGTGACGTGCGCGCCACCAACCTCGGCAACGTCACCCTGACCGGTGTCAGCGCGCTCGGCTCGATCGTCACCACCTGCACCAGCGGCACCCTCGACGCCTACACCAACTCCAACGGCACCGGCGGCTCGCTCAAGACCGTCAACCTGTCCGGCTGCACCAACAACCGGGGCGGCACCACCACGATCACCGCCATCGGCCTGCCCTACACCGGCGGGCAGGTGGACTACGCCCCCGTCTCGAGCGGCCGGGACTCGACGCTGACCATCTTCGCGCCCAACCCCAACGTCCACATCCAGGCCGTGCTGACCCTGCCCACCCTGGGCATCCCGTCGCTGACCTGCCACTACGGCCTGACCACGTCCACCCCCCTGGTGCTGGACCTGTTCAACCGGAACAACCCCAACCGGCCCGTGATCACCAACACCCACGGCCAGGGCAAGCTCGCCGGCCAGTCGCTGCAGCGGCGGACCAGCCCGGCGCCCGACGCCCGCTGCCCCGCCTCGGTCTCCGCCAACGGCAACTTCCAGATCCTCGCGCACCCGAGCGGCGCGGACCTGCAGGTCGGCCCCTGACCGACCACTCGCCCATCCCCGGGACGGACGCGGCACCCGTGACCGCGTCCCGCAACCGACGAGCCGCCCGCGCAGCGGACGCCCCGTGACGGACGGGCCGCCTCACCCCGAGGCGGCCCGTCCCCCTCCCTTCCCTCCCACCCCGAGTCCCGTGGAGCACGCATGAGATCACCCCTCCGGCGCCTGCTGGCGACGGCGTCCGGCCTGCTGCTCGGCGCCGGGCTGGCCGGCGGCGTCCTCGCCCCGCCCGCCGCGGCCGAGGACATCCCCGACTTCAGCTTCGCCGCCTGCCCCGACCTGCCCGAGGGTGCCGACCCGAGCTTCTGGCTGTGCAACGTGGCGATCACCACCGGCGGCACGTTCCAGCTCGGCGGCCTCGACCAGAAGATCACCAAGCCGATCACGCTGACCTACGCCAACGGCTTCGACCCCGTCACCCTGGAGGAGAAGGTCGTCTTCGGGGGGTTCAAGGCCGACCGGATGCTGGTGCAGCCGGGCATCTTCGGCGACCCGTTCCTCACCGCCGTCTACGCCCAGCCGCGCTACGCCGGATCGGTCGGGCTCAAGGACGGCAATCTCCAGCTCAACCTGAAGCTCGGCGTGATCAACCCGCTGCTCGGCAGCAACTGCTCGATCGGCACCGACGGCAACCCGATCAAGCTGAACCTCACCGTGGGCACCACCAACCCGCCGGCGCCCAACAAGCCGATCTCCGGTTCCCCGCCGGAGGTCGTCCAGGACGACCCGCCCGTGCTGAAGACGACCGTGGTCGACAACGCCTTCGCCGTGCCCGGAGCGAGCCAGTGCGGCGCGGGCGGATCGATGAACTGGGCGATCAACCTGTACGCGGGCCTGCCCGCGGCGGCGGGGCACAACGCGGCGATCTTCAACCAGTACGTCAGCTCCAAGCCGTACACCGAGCTGCGGCGCTGACACCCAGGTCTCCCCGCTGAACGCACCGGAACCGGCGCGGCCCGTCCGCGCCTGCGGCCCGCACGTCCCGGCTCCCCCCGGGCGTGCGGGCCACGACCCCCTTGGAGCACAGATGACAGGACCGTTCAACCGGCGGCGGGCCGCGGCGGCCGCCGCGGCCGCGATCACCGCGTCGGCGCTGGTGGCGACGGCGCCGCCCGCGAGCGCCGAGGCCGCGCCGATCCCGCCGGAGGTGAACCTGAACGACTGCCCCGCGCTCAGCGAGCTGCCCGAGGGCGCCGACCCGAACTTCTGGCTGTGCAGCGTCGTGGTGATCACCGGCGGTCGGCTCCAGTTCGGCAACATCGACCAGCAGATCGACAAGCCGCTCGCGCTCACCTACGCCAACGGCTTCGACCCGGTCACCCTGGAGCAGAAGTTCGTGTTCCGGCCGCTGAAGGGGGAGCCACTGAAGGTGCCGGGCGGGGTGCTCGGCATCCCCGGCTCCGACGTGCTGCCGTTCCTGGAGCTGCACGCCCAGTCGCAGCTGGCCGGGGACCCGCAGGTCAGCCCGGAGGACGACCCCAACATCGCCTACCGGATGCGGTTGAAGATCAAGAACATCAACCCGCTGCTCGGCGACACCTGCTACGTCGGCTCCGACAAGGACCCGATCACGCTGAATCTCACCTTCGGCACCACCAACCCGCCGGCGCCCAACAAGCCGATCACCGGCCGGGGCATCGAGCCGCACCCCGACGACCCGACCGTGTTCACCTCCACGGTGGTCGACAACGCCTTCAGCGTGCCGAAGTCGACGGGCTGCGGCCCGTGGGGGCTGCTCAACGGCATCGCCGACTTCCGCGCCGGACTGCCCGCCAAGGCGGGCACGAGCACCGCCGTCTTCGAGACGATGGCCAAGTTCCGCGGCTACAGCGAGACGTCGGCCTTCACCAGCCTGGCCAAGCTCCGCGCCGCCCAGTCCAAGATCGAGACGAAGGCCGAGCAGGCCCGCTGACGCGCTCCTCCTCCCCCGCGGTGCTCCCGTCGTCCCCTCCCCCCGGCGGGAGCACCGCCGCGCGCTATGAGTTCCGGCCGCACGCGATGAATTCCGGCCGCACGCGATGAATTCCGGCCGCGCCGATGGTCAGCATGGGCATGACGCACACGACCGCGCTCGCACGCCTCGAACCGCTCGTCGGCCGCTGGACGGTCCGGCCGGACGTCCCCGGCCTCGGCTCCGCCTGGACGGAGTTCACCTGGCAGGACGACGGCGCCTACCTGCGCCAGTACTCCGACATCGACGAGCTCCCGCCCACCGCGCCCCAGGCGTGGCGTGACAACGCCCCGTTCCCCACCACGACGCTCATCGGGCTGGACGACGCCACCGGCGAGTTCACCATGCTGTACGCCGACGGCCGCGGCGTTCACCGCGTCTACCAGATGACGTTCGCCGACGGAGTCTGGCGGATGTGGCGTGCGGCCCCCGGCTTCCACCAGCGCTTCACCGGTGAACTGAACCCGGCCGGTGACACGATCCACGCCCGCTGGGAGTCCTCCGAGGACGGCACGACCTGGACGTCCGACTTCACCGTCACCTACACCCGCATCGACCACGCCTGAACGTCCGCGCCCGGCCCGCCCCGCCGTCCGGTTCAGGGGGCCGCCGCGAGAACCGCCCGGGCGGCCGCCGCCCCCTGCGCGGCGACGCCCGGAATGCCGGAGGTGACGAACGGCCCGTCCCCGGCGAGGTCGCCGACGATCCGCACGCGGGCGTCGGCCGCGAGCACGCCCCCGGAGGGGCACGGCGCCACCAGCCCTTCGGCCACCAGTGCGGCGACCAGGGCGGCCGCGTCCTGCCCGATCGCGTGCGGCGGCGGGTTGACGGCGTTGACGACCCGGCCGGCGATCCATGAGGTGCGCCGCGTGTCAGGGCCCCGCGCGTCGATACGGAACCCGCCGTGCACGCGCTCGATCCGCTCCACCCCGCGGACGACGTCCAGCCGGCCGGAGTCGAACAGCTCCAGCAGCCGCGCGGCGTTCACCGGCACCATCGGCGAGGCGACGCTGGTGGCGACGCGGAACAGCGCCCGCAACCGGTCCTTGTCGTCGTCGGCGAGCAGCCGCCAGGCGTACGGCCCGACGGTGTGCGACGTCTCCTGAAGGACGCGGCGGCCGATCTCCGGCGCGTCGATCGCGGCGATCTGGCGCCGCAACCGCCCGACGGGGTCCTCGCGCGGCGCCGCCCGCAGATCGGCGAGGAGGGCGTCGAAGTCCTCTCCGGCGTCCGCCAGTTCGGCGCGCAGCAGCCCGGCCAGCCCGTCGAGGGTGACCGCACCGTGGTCGTCCAGCAGCGCCCTCACCCGTTCGGTGGTGACGTGCCGCGGCCGGTGGGCGCCCGGCCGCTGCCAGACGTGGGGAAGCATGCCGGTCCGCGACACCATGCTGATCCGCCCGGTGTGTCCCCGCGCGGCGAGCGACACCACCACGTCGACGGCCGTCAGGCCGCTCCCGATCACGGCCACATCGGTTTCCGGCGCCACGTTCTCCAGCGTCCCGGCCAGCGGATAGGGGTCGCCGGCGAACCCGGGCGCGCCTGCCAGTCCGTAGTGGTCGTGGGGCCGGCCGCCGCCCACGCACAGCACGACCCGGTCGGCGACGTGCTCGCCCCCGTCCTCGGTGCGCAGGACCAGGCGACCGCCGGACCGCGCCGCGCCGACCACCCGCGCGGCGACGACCTCCGTCCACCGGCCGCGTTCACGCAGCACGGCCAGAGCCTTCTCGGCCGTCTGCTCCAGGTACTCACCGTAGACGGCACGCGGCACGAGCGGCTGCCCGAGTCGTTCGTCCAGGTACGCGTCGCCCCGCCCGCCGAGCCAGGCGCCGTAGTGACCGGGGTCCGCGTGGCGGATCGACATGATGGCGGGCGGGGCGTTGACCAGGACGGAGTCGAGGTCCGGCCCGTAGGGGCGGCCCCGCCACAGGTGGGGAGACGGCCCGAAGACCCTGATCGAGCCTCGTGCGGGGGCGGCGCTCGCCAGGGCGTCCAGCACTCCCACGGCGGCCGCGCCGCCTCCGATGATCGCGATGTCCATGCCCCAAGCCTCGGCACCGTACGGGGGCATGCCCCATCCCCTCGCCGTGGGTGATCTCCCCGGAACGCCCCCCTCGTTTGAGGGGTTGCGCGGGTGAGGGACGGCCGCGCAGGCTGAGGCCGGGTCGACATACGGGGAGGGCTCCATGGGCGGACGGCGCCACGACGTCGAGGTGACCGCCGACGCCGCCCGGGCGGCCGACCCCGGCGCTCTGTTCGATCGTGTCTCGGCGCGGCTGCGGCGGACGGTGCCGTTCGACGCGGCGGTGTGGGCGGCGACCGATCCCGAGACCGGGCTCATCACGGCGCCGATGCTGGTGCAGGACCTGGGCGACCGCGAACGCTGCGCCGACTACTGGGAGAGCGAGCTCCTGGAGGAGAACGTCGTCCCGTTCCGGGATCTGGCCCGCTCCCCCGTCCCGGCGGCGGGACTGCGCGCCGCGACCGGCGATCTCCCGGGACGCAGCGCACGCTTCCGCAGGCTGCTGCGAGGCCAGGGCCTCCACGACGAGCTGCGCGCGGTCTTCCGCGCGGGCGACCGGCCCTGGGGCGTGGTCAGCCTGTTCCGTGCGGAGCCCGGCCGGCCGTTCGACCGGCACGAGGTCGACCTCGTCGCCGGCCTGTCGGCCCCGATGGCCGCGCGGCTGCGGCGCTTCGCGCGCCCGTCGGAACCGCAGGCCCTGCCGAGCGCGCCCGCGCCGGGCCTGGTGCTGTTCGACTCGTCCGGCGCGGCCACCTCGATCAACGACGAGGCCCGCGAGCACCTGGCCCGCCTGCCCCAGGGGCCGTCGGTGCCGTCCGCGCTCGGTGTGCGGCTGCCGATCTGGGTCATCGGCACCGCGCTGCAGGCCAGGGCGGTCGCGCGGGGACGCGACCACGGCGGTGCCCGCGTGCGCATCAGGACCGTCGACGGCCGGTGGCTGGTCTGCCACGCCTCCAGCCTGACCGGGGCGGACGGGCGGCCGGGACCGGTGGCGCTGGTGATCGAGCCGGCGGCCGCGTCCGATCTGGCGACGATCGTCGCCGAGGCGTACGAGCTGACCCCGCGCGAGCTGGAGATCACCCAGCACGTCGCGCGCGGCCTGCACACCGGCGAGATCGCCGCCCGGTTGTTCATCTCCCCGCACACCGTCCGCGACCACCTGAAGGCGATCTTCCAAAAGGCGGAGGTGTCCAGCAGGGGCGAACTGGTCGCCCGGCTGTTCGCCGAGCAGTACTGGCCACACGCCCGTCCCTGACGCCCGCATCCGGCGGGGCCGGGGGGCGAACGGGCAGCCTCCCTGTGGCCGAGTTCACCGCGCGAGCGGGATGAGGCGGGTGCCGTCCGGGGTTAAATTTGCACTGACTGGTCAGTCTAAAAACGCCGGAGGGGAGCCGTCATGACATCGGAGCCGACGGGCGGGCGCCCGGCCGGGGGGCTCGCCGTCGAGGCCAGGGGCCTGTCGGTGCGCGGGCCGCGCGGCTGGGTGTTCCGCGACGTGGACCTGAAGGTCCCGGCGGGCGGGCTGGCCGCCGTCGCGGGGGTCGCCGGCTCCGGTCGTACGTCTCTGTTGCTCACCCTCGGCGGGCGGATGAAACCCGCGTCGGGCACCGTCCTGCTCGACGGGCGGCGGCGCGGCCTTGGCGAGGCGCGGCGACGGGCGGCGCTGGGCGTGGTGCCGGGCGTCAACGAACTCGATCCCGCGCTGACCGTCCGCGAGCACGTGAGCGAGGCGCTCGACCTGCGGGAGGGGCTGCTGGGCCGGTGGCGCGGCCGGGAGGCGCGCATCCGGCGGGCGCTGGAGCGGGTGGACCTGGGCGTCGCGCCGCGCACGCTCGCGGCCGACCTGACGCCCGAGGAGACGCGGCTGCTCGGCGCCGCGCTCGCGCTGGTCGGCGAGCCGGGCCTGCTGCTGCTGGACGACGTCGACGAGGGGCTGCCGTTCGAGCGGCAGCGGGAGCTGTGGCGGCGGCTGCGCGCGCTCGCCGACTCCGGCGTCACGATCGTCGCGGCCTGCCATGACGCCGCGCCCGCCGAAGGACTGGCCCAGGTCGTGCGGCTTTCGGAGTCCCGTGAGGAGGCCCTGCGATGAGGTTGCCCGCCGTGTCGACGGCCGGGCTGGAGCTGCGGCGGTTCCAGCGGAACCGGCTGACCCGGATCGCCCTCGCGGCGCTGGTGCTGCTGCCGCTGCTGTACGCCGGCCTGTATCTGTGGTCGTTCTGGGACCCCTACGCGCGGTTGAGCCACGTGCCGGTCGCGCTGGTCGACGAGGACAGGCCCGCCAAGGCCGGGGACCGGACCGTCCACGCGGGCGCCGACCTGGCCGCCGAGCTCAAGAGGCGCCAGGTGTTCGACTGGCGGACCGTGGACGCGCGGGAGGCGCGCGAGGGCGTCCGGTCGGGCCGCTACTACATGGCGCTGACGATCCCGTCCGACTTCAGCGCGCGGATCGCCGCGCCGTCCGGCGACGGCACGCCCGCCGCCGCGGCGCTGCGGCTCCAGCTCAACGACGCCAACAACTACGTCATCGGCACGCTGGCGGAGTCGGCGTTCAAGGAGATCAGCGCGGCGGCGGGCGAGGACGCCACCCGCGGCTACCTCGACCAGATCTTCGTGTCGTTCGGGAAGCTGCACGGCGAGCTGGGCCGGGCGGCCGACGGGGCGGGCAGGCTCGCCGACGGCGCGGGCCAGGCCGAACAGGGCGCGGACAGGCTCGCCAAGGGCGCGCAGGAGGCCGAGCAGGGCGCCGGGAAGCTGAAGAACGGCATCGGCGAGGCGCAGTCGGGCAGCCGCCGGCTCACCTCGGGTCTGGACACGCTGCACGACGGCACCCAGCGGCTCGCGGAAGGGAACCGGCAGCTCAACGCGGGCGTGCAGCAGCTTGTCGCGCGGGTCGACCAGGCCGCTGACGTGGCCGTCCCGCTGCTGCGCGACAACGCCCCCGAGATCCGGCGCGGCGCGCTGGCGGTGGCCGACGCCGCCGACGACCTCGCCGACGCCGCCGACACGCTGCCCGCGCAGACCGGCCAGGCCGTGCGGCGCGCCGAGCGGGCGCAGGCCGACCTGGAGCGGACGCTTCGCGAGCACCCCGAGATCCCCGCCGACACCCGGCAGAAGCTGCGGCAGGCCGCCGGCGAGGTGGTGGCCGTGGCCCGGCAGGTCGACTCCTACGTCCGCGAGCACACCGGTGACCTGCGCAAGGTCGCCACGCAGGCCAGGGCCGTGGAGCGCTCGGCACGCAAGATCGCCGCGGACGCGCCGGCGCTGGCCGACCGCATCGACAGGGCGCGGCGGGACGTGGACCGGCTCGGCAAGGGCGCGGCGCAGGCCGCGGCCGGAGCGGCGCAGGTCAACGACGGCACGGGCAGGCTGCTGTCGGGCGCGTCCCAGCTGACCGGCGGGCTGGGCACGCTGTCGGGCGGCGCGGGCGAGCTGCAGTCGGGGCTGGGACGGTTGTCGGGCGGCGCGGTCGACCTGGGGACGGCGCTGGCGCAGATCTCCGACGGCAACCGCGAGCTGGCCGACGGCCTGCACGAGGGCGCCGGGCAGGTCCCGGCGTACGGGAAGGACGAGCGGCAGGCCCGCGCCGACATGATGAGCAGCCCGGTGCGCCTGGCCAGCACCAACGACAACAAGGTCGCCAACTACGGCACCGGTTTCGCGCCGTTCTTCGTGCCCCTCGCGCTGTGGGTGGGCGGCATGGTCGTCTACATGCTGCTGCGCCCGCTGAACCCGCGGGCGCTGGCGGGCACGGCGCCGGGCTGGCGGGTGGCGCTCGCCGGATGGCTGCCCGCCGTGACGATCGGGATCGGGCAGGTCTGCGTCGTGCTGGCGGTGCTGCACTTCGGCCTGGGCCTGCACGCGCGGCACTGGGTGGGCCTGGTGGCGTTCCTGTCGCTGGCCTCGGCGGCGTTCCTGGCCGTGATCCAGTGGGTGAACGCGCGGTTCGGCCCGGCGGGGCGCATCGTGGCGCTGGCGCTGCTGATGCTGCAGCTCACCTCGGCGGCGGGCACGTACCCGATCGAGACGAGCCCGGGGTTCTTCCAGGCGATCCAGCCGTACCTGCCGATGCCGTGGGCGGTGCGCGCCGTCCGGCACCTGATCGCGGGCGGCGACCCGGCCGCGGTGTGGCAGGGTGGTGCCGTGCTGGCGGCGTTCCTGGCCGGGGGGCTGGCGCTGACCGCCCTGGCCGCGCGGCACAACCGGGTGTGGACGGTCAAGCGGCTGCACCCCGCGCTGAAACTGTGACGCGCTGACGGACAGGCGGGAGCGAAGAGCGATGAGCCGGACGGCGACCCGGGAGCGGCTGTTCACCGCGGCGGTCGAGCTGATCGCCGAGCACGGCTTCGCCGCGACCACCGTCGACCAGATCGCCGAGCGCGCCGGTGTCGCCAAGGGCACCGTCTACTACAACTTCGGCAGCAAGGCGGCGCTGTTCACGGCGCTGCTGGACTACGGCGTGGACCGGCTGGGCGCCCGCCTGCGCGAGGCCGCCGCGGGCCGGGCGCCGCTGGACGCCCTGGAGGCGGTGGTCGGCGCGGAGCTGGCGTTCATCGGCGAGCACGAGCCGTTCGCCCGGCTGCTGATCGCCGAGGCGTGGCGGTCGGGCGGCGGCGCCTGGCACCAGGCCGCCCTGCTGATCCGCGAACGCGCCATCGGGGTCGTCGCGGACGTGCTGCGCTCGGCGGTGGCCGCCGGGGACCTGCGCGCCGACCTGGACGTCGAAACGGCCGCGGCCGCCGTGTTCGGCATGGTGCTGACGGTCGCGCTGCACTGGCGCACCCTGGAGCCGGGCCGGCCGCTGGAGGACGTGCACGCCACCCTCATGGACCTGCTGCGCGGCCGCATCGCCGGCCGGTTCTCGGGCTAGTCCCTCGGGCTAGTCCTCCAGGCGGCGGATCTCGTCGACGACGTCCGGCATGGTGGCGTTCATGCCGCGCACCCAGTCGAGCAGGAAGCGCAGCTGCTCGTCGGAGCAGTTCTCGACGCGCTCACCGAAGTGGCGGGCGATGGGCTCGAAGTAGCGGGAGAAGCGCGCCACGTTCTCGGGCACCGGCTCGACGATGACGCGGCGGCGGTCGTCGGGGTCGCGGGTGCGCTTGACGCAGCCGGCCCTCTCCAGCCGGTCGATGACGGCGGTGATGGCGCCGCCGGTGGTGATGCCCATGAGCTGGGCGAGCCGTCCGGGGGTCTGCGGGCCGTCCAGCACGAGCGCGTTGATGGCCTGCGCGTCGGTGACGTTCAGGCCCGCCTTGGACGCGGTGGCGTGGTGCAGCAGCACCGTCCACATCGTGCTGCGCTGGGTGGCCTCCTGCAGCTCGCGCTCCAGCCGGTCGCGCTCCGGGGTCGACACGCCCTCACCTCATCCACCGGAAAACTCTGATAGCGAGAGACTCTTGTTCAGAGTCACTCCTGTGACGCCATCCTAGTCGCTCGGCGGATCCCCGTTACACGCGGCGCGCGACCGGATCAGGGGGACCGGTCGGCCGCCTCGGCGACCTGCCGGGCCCAACGGTAGTCGGCCTTGCCCGCGGGCGAACGCTTCATCTCCGCGACGAACGCGTACGTGCGCGGCACCTTGTAACCGGACAGGTTCGTCCGGCAGTGCGCGTCCAGCTCCTCGGGCGTCGGACGCTCGCCGCCGTACGGCTGGACGACGGCGGCGACGCGGCTGCCCCAGCGTTCGTCCGGGACGCCGGTGACGACGGCGTCGAACACCTTGGGATGCCCCTTGAGGACGGCCTCCACCTCCTCCGGGAACACCTTCTCCCCGCCGGTGTTGATGGCCTGCGAGCCGCGTCCGAACACCGCGATGCTGCCGTCCGCCTCGACGGTGGCGATGTCGCCGGTGAGCAGCCAGCGCCTGCCGTCCACGACCGGGAACGTGCGGGCGGTCTTCTCCGGGTCGTTGTAGTAGCCGCGCGCGATGTACCCGGTGCGCGCGACCTGCCCGATGACACCGGAACCCGGTTTGACGGGTTCGAGCCGGTCGTCCAGCACGGCCAGGTCGTCCACGTCCGCCGAGAACCGCAGCCCCTTCTCCGGCGTGGAGCCGGCGACGGCCTCGGCGGTCGACCCCGACTCGGTCGACCCGAACCGGTCCATGATGACGACCCCCGGCAGCAGCTCGCCGAGCCGGTCGCGCACCGCCCCGGTCAGGATCGCGCCGGTCGACACGAACGCCAGCAGCGAGGAGGTGTCGTACGACCCGCGCGCCAGCGCGTCGGCCATCGGCCGGGCCATCGCGTCGCCGGTGACGGTCAGCGAGTTCACCTTCTGCCGCGCGATCGTCCGCCACACCGCGTCCGGGTCGAACCGCCGCAGGTAGACGATGGTGGCGCCCATGAACCAGCCGATGAACGTGGCCACCTGCGCGGCGCCGTGCATCAGCGGCGCCACCGGCATCATCACCAGCGGGCCGCCCGCCCGCGCCTGCTCCACCACGTCCTCGGGACGGTCCGGACGCGGCTGCGTGGGGTTGTAGAACGCCAGCAGCATGTCCTTCATGCCCCACATGACGCCCTTGGGCATGCCGGTCGTGCCGCCGGTGTAGATGATGTACGTGTCGTCCGCCGAACGCGGCGGGAACCCGCGCGTCTCCGGCTGGCCGCGCAACGCCTCGTCGTAGGCCACCGCCCCGGAAACACCGGGCGGGCCGCCGACGGCGATCAGGTGCCGCAGCGCCGGCACCCGCGGGACGGTCGCCGCCACCCGCTCCTCGAACTCCACGTCGTACAGCAGCGCCACCATGTCGGAGTCGCGGTAGACGTAGAGCAGCTCGTTCTCCACGTACCGGTAGTTGACGTTGATCGGCACGGCGCGGATCTTCAGCGCGGCCAGGATGGCGGCCGCGTACTCCAGGCAGTTGTAGAGCTGGACGCCCACGTGCTGCCCCGCCCGCACCCCCGCCGACTCCAGGTGGTGGGCGAGCCGGTTGGCGTGCGCGTCCAGCTCGGCGAACGTGAGGCGGGGACCGTCCCCGTCGGGGCCGGCGCACACCAGCGCGACGCGCTCCCCGATCGCGTCGGCGACTCCCTCGAACAGATCGGCGTAGTTGAACTCCATCGGGGCGCCTCCCGCGGGGCGGTTCAGGGTTTGTCGGAGCCGACGATCCACATCGCGAAGAACTGGGCGCCGCCGCCGTAGGCGTGCCCGAGGGCGCGGCGCGCGCCGTCCACCTGGTAGTCCCCGGCCATGCCGCGCACCTGCAGCGCGGCCTCGGCGAACCGGATCATCCCGGACGCGCCGATCGGGTTGGACGACAGCACGCCGCCCGAGGCGTTCCAGGGGATGTCGCCGTCCAGCGCGGTGGCGCCCGACTCGGTGAGCTTCCAGCCCTCGCCCTCGCCGCAGAAGCCCAGGTTCTCCAGCCACATCGGCTCGTACCAGGAGAACGGCACGTACACCTCGGCCACGTCGATCTCACGGCGCGGGTCGGTGATCCCGGCCTGCCGGTAGACGTCGGCGGCGCAGTCCTTGCCGCCCTGGGGATTCACGGTGTCGCGTCCGGCGAAGAAGATCGGCTCGGACCGCATGGCGGTGCCGTGCACCCAGGCGGGCGGGTTCGGCGCGGCCTTCGCCGCGTCGTCACTGGCCAGCACCATCGCGCAGGCGCCGTCGGACGACGGGCAGGTCTCCAGGTAGCGGATCGGCTCCCACAGCATCGGCGTGGACTCGACCATCTCCCGCGAGATGCCGGGGATCTTCAGGTGCGCGTGCGGGTTCTTCAGCGCGTTCAGCCGGTCCTTGACGGCGACGAGCGTGCCGATGTGGTCGGGCGCGCCCGACCTGCGCATGTACGCGCGGATGTGCGGGGCGAAGTAACCGCCCGCCCCCACCACCAGCGACGTGGAGAACGGCGTGTTGACGGTCAGCGCCCAGGTGGCGTTGGACTCCGACTGCTTCTCCCACGCCACCGTCAGCACCCGGTCGTGCACCCCGGCCTGGATCAGGCTCGCCGCGACGATCGCCGTGCTGCCGCCCACCGACCCGGCCGTGTGCACCCGCATGATGGGCTTGCCGTGCGCGCCGAGCGCGTCCGCCAGGTACGCCTCGGGCATCACCATGCCCTCGAACAGGTCGGGCGCCTTGCCGATGACGACCGCGTCGATGTCCTTCCACGTCAGCCCCGCGTCGTCGAGCGCGTGCCGCGCCGCCTCCCGGACCAGCCCGGCCACCGACACGTCCAGCCGCTTGGTCTTGTACGCGGTCTGGCCCACCCCGATGACGGCACACGGGTTACCCATTGCTCTCTCCCGACAGGACGCACACCAGGTTCTGCTGCAGGCACGGGCCGGACGTGGCGTGGGCGAGCGCGCGCGTGGCCGTCCCGTCGTGAACACGGGCGGCGGCCTCGCCGATGCGGATCAGGCCCGTCGCCATCACCGGGTTCGCCGACAGCGCCCCACCGGACGGGTTCACCGCCACCGAGTCGTCCAGGCCGAGGGCCTCGCGCAGGATCAGCTCCTCGTGGCTGAACTGCGCGTGCAGCTCGGCGACCTGGACGCCGTCCGCGCCCGCCTTCCGCGCGGCGATCCGTGTCGACTCCGACCGCGTCAGGTCCCGCGCGCCCGGCGAGTGCGCCTCGGCGCGATGGTCGATGCCGGTGATCCACGCGGGGCGTTCGCACAGCTCACGCGCCTTGTCGCCGGCCGCCAGCACGATCGCCGCCGCGCCGTCGGTGACGGGCGCGACGTCGGACGGCCGCAGCGGCGCCACCTCGTAGCCCTCGTCGCCCGGGTCGGGCAGGTGCAGCGCGTACGGGTTGTCGCGGCCCGCCGCCCGCGACCTGGCCGCCACGGCGCGCAGGTCGTCCTCCTTGGCGCCCGCCCGCTCCAGGTACGCGCGGGCCTGCACCGCCGCCAGCGACACCTGGTCGACGCCCAGCGGCGCCAGGTAGTACGGATCGAGCTGCTGAGTGAAGATCTCCGGCAGGACGCCCTGGCTGCCCTTGCCGAACCCGTACACCAGCGCGGTGTCGACGTCGCCGTGCCGCAGCCGCACCCACGCCTCGTACAGCGCCCACGCCGCGTCCATCTCCACGTGGCTCTCGGAGATCGGCGGCCACGCGCCCACCGCGTCCAGTGCCGACACGAACGAGAACGGCGCCCCCACCAGGTAGTCGCACGACCCCGAGCAGGTGAACCCGAACCGGTTCAGGCCCGTCCGCTCCTTGATCTCGCTGATGACGGGCGCGAGCATCTCCACCTCGGCCAGCCCGTCGTCCTGCGCGGAATGCCGCGTCTGCACGAACGCGACCACCGCGATCTCGGTGTTCATGGCCTCGCCTCCGCTCGGCGGCTCGCGGCCGGCTTCACACGACGGCTTCCCTCGTCGCTCCGGTCGCTCGTCCCTCGCTCCCTGCGCTCCTCAGTCCAGCCGCCGCGCGGCCACTCGCTGCTCATGGCCTCGCCTCCCGGCCGCGGGTCACACGTAGTCCTTGATGCGTTCGAACGGGACGTCGGGCTCGTCGAGGGGCTCGAACCACCTGATGTTGGCCATGGTCTTGTCCCACTCCTCGCGCGGTCGCCACACGGCCTTGACGCGCATGCCGATGCGGACCTGGTCGGCGGGGATCCCGGCGACGAGCGCGAGCATCGTCAGGTCGGCGCCGTCCAGCAGTATGTACGCCGACACGAACGGCACCTCGGGGGCGCGCGGGTCGGGCAGATTGTTGACGGCGAACGTGGTGACGGTGCCGGTGTCGGCGACCTCCACCTCCTCGGTGGTCGGCACGCCGTCGCGCGGGCACATGCCCTTCATCGGCACGATGACCTGCCCGCACACCGGGCACCGGTGGCCGAGGAGGCGGCCCTCGGCGATGCCTTCGAGGAACCGGTCGAGGGCGCGGCCGGCGCGCAGCCGGTACTCCAGCCGCGTCGGCGCGTTGATCATCGTGACCTCGGGGCGGAAGCACTCGATGTCGCCGATCGCGCCCGTGCGCTCCCCTCGCCACCTGGGCCGCACGCGCATGCCCGTCTTGAGGAAGCGCGGCGGGTCGGCGCCCTCCTCGAACACGCCCACGTCCAGCGCGTGCAGCAGGGCGGTGTCGGCGCCGTCCGGCTGGATCAGCGCCCACGCGAACGGACGGTCCAGCGGGTGCGTGGCGCGCGGCCTCGGCACCCACGACCAGCTCTTCACCGTCCCGGCGGGCCCGACCTCGACGAACTCGCCGGTCACGGCCTCACCGTCGTCCGGGTCGTACTCGGTGGGCGGGACGAGCACCCGGCCGTTCGCGGTGCGCACCCCCACCAGGCGGCCGTCGCGCAGCTCGGTCAGGAACCGTCCGATGACCGGCCCCACCGACCGCGTGTAACCGCCGGGGAACTCCAGAACGTGATTGGCCTCAGATGACACTTTCGCGGCCCTCCCAGTACGGGGCGCGCAGCTTGCGCTTGAGCAGCTTGCCGTTGGGTTCGCGCGGCATCGCGTCGATGAAGTCGATCGACCTGGGCCACTTCATCTTCGCCAGCCGTCCCTCCAGGGACCGCAGGATCTCCTCGGCGAGCCCGGGACCGGGCTCGACGCCCTCGGCCGGCTCGACCACCGCCTTGATCTGCTCGCCCCACTCCTCGTCCGGGATGCCGAACACGGCGACGTCGGCGACCTTGGGATGCAGGATGATCTCGTTCTCGATCTCGGCCGGGTAGATGTTGGCGCCACCGGAGATGATCATGTCGGCCTTGCGGTCGGACAGGAACAGGAATCCGTCGTCGGTGAGGTACCCGATGTCGCCCACGGTGAAGAAGCCGCGCAGGCGGTTCTTCTCCGTCTTCTCCCGGTCGCCCTTGTACTCGAACTCGACCCCGGCCATCTTCATGTAGATCGTGCCTGGGGTCCCCGGGGGGACCTCGTTGCCGTCGTCGTCCACGATCAGCAGCTCGCTGATCGGCCATGCCTTGCCGACCGTGCCGGGGTGCTTGCGCCAGTCCTCCGGACTGGCGATCGTCCCGCCGCCCTCGGTGGCGGCGTAGTACTCCCAGATGCAGTCGCCCCACCAGTCGAGCATCTGCTGTTTGAGCGGCACCGGGCACGGCGCGGCCGCGTGGATCGCCCACTTCATCGAGGACACGTCGTACCGTCCGCGCACGTCCTCCGGCAGCGACAGCAGCCGTTTGAAGTGCGTCGGCACCATGTGCGTGTTGGTGATCGCGTACTTCTCGACGAGACGCAGGCACTCCTCGGCGTCCCACCGGTCCATGTAGACGAGCGTGTGCCCCATGTGCAGGGCGCTGCCGCCGAACTGGGTGACCGCCGTGTGGTAGTTGGGCGAGGTCACCAGGTGCGCCTGCGGCGGCTGCCCGGCGGGACGCCCCGGCCCCATGCCGAACAGCGTGAGCAGGAACGTCTGCAGTTCGTAGCTGTCGTCCGGGTCCATCCCGGCCAGCGCGCGCCGCACGCCCTTGGGCCGCCCGGTCGTCCCGGACGTGTAGTGCATGGTGGCGCCGTTGCTGCGGTCGTCGGGCAGGCTGTCGGGCTGCCCCTCCACCAGTTCCTCATGGGACCGGAACCCCGGCACGTCGCCGAACGCGAACCTGCGCCTCGGGTCGAGCCCGGCCTCCTCGGCGGCCCGCGCGCCCTCCCGCGCGTACCGCTCGTGGACGAAGAACGCCTTGGCCTCGCTGTCGGCCACGATGTAGCCGATCTCCGGGCCCGTCAGGTGCCAGTTGACCGGCGTGTAGTACCAGCCCGCCTGCAGCGCCACCAGGTACAGCACCAGGCCGTCCACGCCGTTGGGCACCAGCCCGCACACGCCGTCGCCCTTGCCCAGCCCCAGCCCGCGCAGCCCGTGGACGAGCCGGTTCGCCCGGGCCAGCAGCTCACCGGCGGTGTACTCGGTGCCGTCCGGGTCGACGGCCGCGACCCACCCGGGATCGGCCTGCGCCAGCCGCCAGAAGCCCAACGATCCCATCGGTTCTCCCTCGGTGATCGCCTCGGATCTCTCCGGACGCGGACGCCCGGCGGAAAAAGTAGATCACGTTCTCATTTGTCCGAGCAAGCCCTGTCGGTGCGCCGATCTTGTTACTAGAATCCGTTCTCGTTTAGGAGGGAACCATGCTGCCCATCTCCACCGAGCACTGCACGGTCGAGCAGGACGGCCACGTCGTGACCGTCACCATGAACCGGCCCGAGGCCCGCAACGCGCTCAGCTCGACCATGCTCGTCGGCCTCGCCGACGCCTGGACCTACATCTCCGAGACCCCCGAGGTCCGCGTCGGCATCCTCACCGGCGCCGAGGGCCACTTCTGCTCGGGCGCCGACCTGAAGGCGATGGGCGCCCCGCCGTCCGACCCGCGCGTCGCCGAGCGCATGCGGCAGATCTCCGACTTCCACTGGAAGGGCCTGCTGCGCGACGGCCGGCCCACCAAACCGCTGATCGCCGCCATCGAGGGCTACGCCGTCGCCGGCGGCACCGAACTCCTCGTCGGCACCGACCTGCGCGTCGTCGCCGAGGACGCCACCCTCGGCCTGTACGAGGCGCGCCGCGGCCTGTTCCCCATGGGCGGCTCGGCGATCCGCCTCCCCCGGCAGATCGGCTACGCCCACGCCATGGACCTCCTGCTGACGGGCCGCTCCGTCACCCCGCGGGAAGCGCTCGCCATGGGGCTGATCAACAAGGTCGTCCCGCCCGGCGGCGCCCTGGCCGCCGCCCGCGAGCTGGCCGACCAGATCGCCGCCTGCGGCCCCCTCGCCGTCCAGGCCATCCTCCGCGTCCACCGCGAGACCGAGCACCTGCCCGAGTCCGAGGCCCTCAAGATCTCCGACGAACTCGGCTGGCCCGTCATCGGCTCGGAGGACGCCAAGGAGGGCACCCGCGCCTTCCGTGAGAAGCGCCCCCCGGTCTACAAGGGCCACTGACCAGGCGCACCCCCCCCGCTTCCGGCGCCTCCCGGGCCTGCACGCCCCGCGCCACTGCGCCGGGCTTGCGGCAGCCGGAGTCGAGACCGCCCCGCCGAGCGGACGGGCGGCCTCGTGTCGTGCGGAGCTGCGTCCTACGAGCCCGGCTCGATCTCCAGGATCGCCTTTCCGTGCAGGCGGCGGCCGAGCAGGGCCTCGACCGCCTCGGCGGCCCGGTCCCACGAGCCGCGCCAGGAGATCTGCGGGTCCAGCCGGCCGGCGGCGACCCGGGCGGCGAGCCAGGCCAGGTCGGACGCCAGGCCGGGTTCGTCCAGCAGGTAGAAGCTGACGATCGAGCGGTCGTGCCGTCCCTCGTTGCCGAAGAGGGCGCCGAAGGGGAAGTTCTCGCCGCCGCCGGTCGAGTGGCCGACGGCGATCAGAGTGCCGCCCTCGGACAGCCGTTCGTAGGCGGCCACGAGCTGGTCGCCGCCCACCATGTCCACCACGCCGTACACCCGCTCGGCTACCTCGTGGGGGCCGGACACCACCTCGTCCGCGCCGAGGGCCCGCAGGCCGTCGCCGTGCGCCGCCGGGTCGCCGGTGGAGGCCACCACCTCGGCCCCGCCCTGGTGGGCGAGCTGCACGGCGTACCGTCCCACTCCACCGGTCGCACCGGTGACCAGCACACGCCTGCCCAGGATCGGACCGATCCGGCGGAGCGCCCGCAGCGCGCTGGCGCCCGCCACCGGGACGGTGCTGATCGCACCGAGGTCGGCACCGGCGGGCACCGTTCCGATGAGATCGGTGTCGACGGCGCGCAGCTCGGCCCAGGCGCCGTCGGCGCCGAGCGTGACCACCGGCGTCCCGGCGGCCGGGCCGGAGCCGTCGGCGGCGGCACGTTCCACGATGCCCGCCGCGTCCCAGCCCAGAACGGTCCCCTCCGGGGCCCCGGCGATGCCGAACGCCACCTCGCCGTAGTTGAGGGAGGTCGCCGTCACCCTGATCAGCGCCTGGTTCGGAGCCGGTACGGGGTCGGGCGCCGTACCGACCCGCAGGCCGCCGGGCGCGGAACGGTCCACGATCAATGCACGCATGAGAATCCTGCCTTCACCGAGGGGTAAATGCCACTGAGTGGCGAAAGCCTACAGGAGGCGAACGCCGCCGGGAGATACACTCGGGGGCGATGAGCACCGTGATCCCCAGTGAGCTGCCGCTGCGCGAACGCAAGAAGCTCCGCACCCGGCAGGCGCTGATCGACACCGCCCTGGAGCGGTTCACGGCGAACGGGTTCGACGGCACGACGCTGGACGACCTGTGCGCCGCCGTCGAGGTGTCCAAGCGGACCTTCTTCCGCTACTTCGACAGCAAGGAAGACGTGGCGATGGCGCCCACCCAGGACCTGTGGACGGCCTTCCTTGACGAACTGCGGACCCGCCCCCTGGAGCGCGGCCCGCTCCTGGCGCTGTTGCAGCACGCGCTGCTGGCGGCGCTCGACCGGATGCCCGCCGAGGGCTGGACGGACCGCGTCCTGCTCAGCCGCCGCCTGGCCGACCGGACCCCCTCCATGAACGCCCACGGCCTGCAGTTCTGCGACCGCACCAGCCGCGCCGCGATCACGACCCTGCGCGAGCGCTTCGACCTGTCCGACCAGCACGACCTGCGGCTTCGGCTGGCCATCGACATGAGTGTCGCGGCCTTCCACTGCGCGCTGGAGGGCTGGACGTCCCGTCCCGGCCCCGCCGACCGCGACGACCTCGCCGCCCGCCTCCGCGACGCCTTCGCCGCGCTCCCCGGCACCGTCACCATGACGGTCGGCTGACCCACCCCGCCCCACCGGTCGGCGTCTCGGCCGGATGCCCGTCAACGAGTGCAGGCGACCTCTAGTCCTGCCAGTAGAACAGCAGGGTGCCCACGTCGAGGGGCTCGCGGGCGCCGAAGTAGTAGACGTGGAGCCCGGTGAAACGCGTCGCCGCCAGGTCGCCGTCGATGTGCCGGAGCCCCGCCGCCCGCATGGCCGTGATCACCCTGGCGTCCTCGTGCTCACCGATCAGGGAGAAGAAGGGCCCGAGCGTGCTCACCCTGACCTTCCCCGCCGTGGTGGCGATGACGTGGTAGGTGCCTGACCCCACACCCTGATGTTCGGCCGCGGGGCGCGGTTTCTCCGGCCGCAGCCCGGCGGCGTCGAGTTCGTCCACGGCACGCCGGAGCACGTCCTCGTCGGCGCCCTCCGGTTCGAGGCATGCGGCTTCGAGCAGCCAGCGCGGGTCCGTGCCCCGTTGGCCGGGTGTGTACTCGCGCAGGATCGCCTTGCGCACGTCGGACGGCACCCCCGGCAACTCGACGCGGGGCGGGCCGAGCGCCTCCCAGGCGGCCCGGATGTCATGGCCGCGCCGATGCAGCACCGCCAGCGCCCACAGGTGTCCCGGCCGTCGCTCCTCGACCATCGCCAGGAGCGCGTCGTCGTCACCGGAGGTCCCGGCCATCAGCTCGTACGCCGCCCTGGCGACGAGGACGGAGTCGTCGGCCAGCGAAGCCGTGATGTCGCCGCCTCGCCGCCACAGCAGCCTCAGCCCGAGCAGCCGCTCGGCCACCGACGATCCCCGGGTCGCGAGCGTCTCGGGCGAGTCGGCCCCGTACTCGGCGAGGACGGCGGGAAGGCCATGGGCCTCGACCAGCGCGTCGATCGACTCTTCACCGGCCACGCGCCTATGCCGCCACGGCTCCGCCGCCAGTACCGCGAGCGGGCGTGCCGCGCTGATGTCGCCCAGCCTCGCGCGCTCAGCGAGCACCTTGTCGGCGAAGCCGTACGGCCACCGTTCACGCAGGCTCGCCTCCTGCTCCCGCAGCCACCGGAACACCTCGTCCGAGCCCGGCCGGCCCGACACGCTCAGGATGTCGAGCAATGCCGCACGCAGGTCACCGCCGAGGTCGCTGCCCTGGACACGATCCACCAGTCCCATCGCGCGATCGACGGTGACGCGGCCCAGCAACGCCTGCGCGCAGGCCCGCCTGCGCCACCCGGGTTCGCCGGCATCGACGACGACGTCGACGAGCGCGTCCACGGGGACATCCGACAGCCGCCGCGCCACGCTCTCCGGCGACTCGCTCCGCACCACCGGCCAGGTCACCAGCTCAGCGATGCGTTCCCGCGTGTTCTCCGACGAGGGCAGGTCGCCGCCGCCCATGGCACCCCCCACTTCGCTTCCGAACGTTCTCGGCACCGCGCCACCACGCGATCAAATCAGCGTGCGAAGGGCGACAACAACCCGGTTCCGGTCCCCCGGCAGGCGACCACGTGAGCCACGACCGAAGAACCGGCCGGCCGATTCGGTTCATGCCGCGTGTCGCGAAAGCAGAAAAGTCGCGGCGCACGCCGGGGATGTCACCAATCGCGGTTGAATGGGCCTCAGGGTGGGGTGAATCACCGAGGACGGAGCGGAGGGGCGGTGGAGGACGAGGACGTGCTGCGGGCGGCTGAGGCGCTGCGCCGGTTCCTTCCGGAGCTCGTGGGGGACGCCGCCCCCGAACTCGACCGCGAGTTGGGCGCGCTGCTGGAGCGGGGCAGGGCGGGCGAATCCGTCAAGGTGCCGGTGCTGCGCCTGCTGTCGGGGTACGACGCCACCCGGGAGTGGATGCGCCGAGCCCTGGACGTGCCCACGAAGTACCGGACGTTCCAGCCGCACCCGGGGCGAACACGGCTGCCCGCCGTCCGGTACGCGTGCCCGCGCTGCGGCCAGGAGTGGTACCGCTTCAGCGTGCTCGACGAGGTGCCGTCGTGCCCGGACGACGAGGTGCCCTACGAGCCGGTGACGGAATGACGGGTCAGGTCGAGATGGCGGGCCGCTGATGCTGTCGAAGGTCTGGGAGAAGGCGGGCGAACGGCTGACGGGCGAGGCGATGGCCCGGCTGCTGACGCCGGTGGCGGTGTTCTGGTTCGCCGGGCTGGCCGCGTGGGCGTGGCGGGAGAGCCGGGAACGCTCCGGCGGGCTGACCCGGCTCGGCACCGACTTCGCCAAGCATCCGGCCGTGCTGCAACTGACGGCCGTCGTGGTGGTGGCGCTCGCCATCATCGTGTCGGCGCTGGTCACGCAGCGGTTGTCGGTGCCGCTGACGCGCCTGCTGGAGGGCTACTGGCCGCGCGGCCGGGGCGACCGGCTGCGGCGCCGCCTGCACCGCCGCCGCACGGAGGACCAGCGGCGCGCCGGCCGCCTGGAGGCCCGGCGCCTCGCGGGCGGGCTGTCCGCCCGCGAGGCCGACGAACTGGCGCGCCTCCAGCTCAGGCTGCGCAACGCCCCCGGCACGCTGGAGCAGACGATGCCGACCCGGTTCGGCAACCGGCTGCGCGCCGCCGAGCTGCGTCCCGGCGCCAAGCACGGGCTCGACACCGTCGCGTGCTGGCCGCACCTGTGGCTGCTGCTGGACGACCGGGTGCGGTCGGAGATCGCGCGCGGCCGCGCCGAGATGGACATGGCGGCGCACACCGTGTGGTGGAGCCTGGCGATCGTCGTCTGGACCCCGCTGGCCTGGTGGGCGCTTCCGCTGGGCCCGTTGCTGGCGGTCGCGGTCTACTACGGGTGGCTGCTCGGCGCCGCGCAGACCTACGGCGACCTGGTGGAGGCGGCGTTCGACCTGTTCCGTCCCCGCCTCTACCAGGCGCTCCGGTGGCCGCTGCCCATCGGCCCGGAGGGTGAGCGGGCGCAGGGAGAGCAGGTCACCCGGTACGTGTGGCAGGGGCTGGCCCCCGAGCACCTGCTGTTCGAGACGAACGTCGAGAGCAAGGGAACGGCGACCTGATGTCGTGCGGTGCGGAGGCCGAGGTCGTCGGCGGGCTGCGCAACCTGGTGGTCGACATGTGCGCCGCCGAGAGCTGGCGCGCCACCGTGCGGCTGGCCGAACGGCACCCCGTGCTGCTCACCGACGCGGCCCTGGACGTCCTGGCCGAGCTGATCGAGGAGGCCGGGCCGGGCGACCCCACCATGCGCGACGTGTTCGCATGGCACCGCGACCTGCTGGTACGCGCCCGCGAAGGAGACGGCGACGGTCTGCGCGTCCGCCTCGACCGTGCCCTGCTGGCCTACGAGATCGCCAAGTCCGGCGAGGGGCTGACGGAGGACGTGGGGTACGTCGTGGACCAGCTCGCCGAGTTCGTGACCACCCCTCGCGAGGACTGGATGGGCGTCATCGCGGAGCGTCCCCTGCTGCTTCACCACGGCATGCCGCAGGTCATCGAGGAGCTTGCGGCGATGCAGGACGACGAGGAGACCGCCGAGCGGGTCCGCCGGTTCAGGCCGTTCCTGGCCCGGTGCCGCGAGTCGGGCGCCGTGCGCGCGCTCGCCGAGCGGGCCGCCCGCGAGTACCTGTCCGCGGCGAACGACGACGAGCGGGCGTCACTGCTCCAGCAGCGTCCGGAACTGCGTGAGCCCGTGGCCGACGAGGTGGTGCGCGCCGTCGGACGGGACGGCGGCCTGGACCCGGCGTCCCTGGACGCGGCCCTCGACTTCCGCCGCCGGTTCGCCGAGGAGAGCGCCACGGGCCGGATCCTCGACCTGACGACGCTGGAGCCGCTGGTGCGGCCCGGCGTCCAGGAGGCGGTGGACCGGCTGCTGGACGCGGACGGCGAGGAGGAACTGCTCGCGGTCCTCAACGACCATCCCGTACTGCTCGACGAGGACGCGTGGAGCGGGTTCGCCCACCGGATCATGTCGGCGCGCTCGGCGGGCGAGGACCTGACCGCCGTGCGCGCCGCGCGCCGCCAGTCCGTGGCCCGGCGCGCGGCCGTGGCAGGGCCGCGGGCCGCCGTGGACGAAGCGGCCGCGTCCGCGGAGGAGGACGTGGCCGAGGTCGTCGCGGCGTTCCTGAACGTCGCCGACATGGGCGGGGCCTGGGCGCTGATCGAGGCTCAGCCGCCGCTCGCCGAACCCGCCGTCGCCGAGCTGCTCGAGACGTTCGGGCTGTCCGGCGGGTCGCACGCCGCGCTCCTGCGGCAGTGCCACACCGAGGGGACGGCGGTGGTGTTCGCGTCCGTGGGCACCCTCGAAGAGGCGGTGAACGCCCTCTCCGAGTCCGCGTCGCAGTTCGCCGAGCGGTTCCGTTCGGGCGGGACGCCGCAGAAGCTCGCGGTCGCGGCCGTCATGGCCGAGTCGGTGGCGGCGCTGCGCGGCCCGTCCGATCCCGGCATGCGAGCGGGGGCGTACGGCTTCGCCGGGGAGCTGCGCTTCGCGCTCTACATCGAGACGCGGGACGAGCGGCACTTCCAGCGGGCCGTGCGGCATTTCGAGACCGCGCTCGCCGGCGGAGCGCCGTACCACCGCCGCGCCATCGACCTGTTCAACTTCGCCGTGCTGCTGTACCAGCACGCGGTCGCGGGCGGCGGCGGAACCGATCCGCTGCGACGTGCGGTGGGGCTGCTGGAGCAGGTGGTCGACCCCGCGTCGGCGGCCGGCGACGCGCCCGGGCTGCGGGAGATGGCCGTGACGCAGTTCGGGGAGGTGGCCGCCGAACTCGCCCGCCGCACCCGTTCGGTGGAGGTCATCGACGACGCGCTGGACCTGACCGCCCGCCTGACCGCCGGGCCGTCCGGCGGCGGACTCGCCGACGCGCTGCGTGCAGCGCACGGGCACCTGCTGGAGGCCCGCTGGGACCTGACGCGCGGCCAGGCCGACCTGGAGCGCCTGCTGGAGTTCCGCGAGCGCGGCGTGCGTACCGACCCCCGTGCCCTCGGACCACGGCTCGAACTGGTCACCAACCTCGTCGCCGCCATCCCCGAGTTCTCCATGGACGTCGGCCGCGCCGAGGCCGCCATCGACGAGGCCGTGGAGGCGGCGGGCGACGACGTCGAGAGCCGCGGCCTGCTGGCGCTGCTGCTGGCCGACCTGGTGTCCAAGAAGGCGCGCCTGGGCTCGGCGAGTCACGGCGACGCGCTGGGCGCCGCGTACGAGGCGCAGCGGTACCACACGCGCACCGACGTCGACCGCCACGCCTACACGCTGCTGCTGATCGGCCGCGCCTACCGGGAGCGCTACCGGGCGGACGGCGACCCCACCGACCTGCGCCGCAGCATGGACGCGCTGGAGGAGGGCGCGGAGCTGGAACCGTCCGGACAGGTCCGTCCCGCTCTGGTCCTGGAATGGGTCGACACTCTCCGGCTCGTCTACGAGCTGACCGGCGACCGGGCGACGCTCCGCCGGGCCGTCGCGCTCGCCGAGGGGAACGCGGGCAGCGACCGGGTCGTCCGCGCGCACCGGCTCCAGCAGCTCGCCGTTCTCTACAGCGACCGCTACGTCGCGGAGGGCGACCTCGGCGACCTGGACCGGTCGATCGACTCCGCGCAGCGCGCCCTGGATCTGCTGGTCCGCCACGGCTTCAACTGGCGTGCGGTGGCGATGAGCCTGGCGAGCCGTCTGATGCTCCGCGCCCGGGTCACCGGCGAGGTGCGCAACGCCGATCTGGCGGTGTCGCTGCTGGACGAGGCCGCCGTAGGAGAGGGCTCCGGCGGCGGGGACGAGCGGGCCGCCGACCAGCGTGCACGCCGCCTGACGAATCTCGGCAACGCGCTCCTGCAGCGCTACATGCTGGTGGCCGACGGGGACGACGACCTGCGCCGTGCGGTGGCGGTCCTGCGGGAGGCGCCCGAGACGACCGCCGAGTCCTCCCCCTACTGGCCCCGACGGGTGTTCAATCTCGCCAACGCCCTGCAGGCGCTCGGCGAGGCCCGGCGGGACCCCGCCGTCCTGGACGAGGCGGTCGGCGCGTTCCGGCGGGCGCTCGACCGGGTGGGCAACTCGGTGTTCCGCGCCATGTACACCGTCCCGATGTGCAGCGCGCTGCTCCTCAAGCACCGGCTCACGGAAGACGCGGCGCCGCGTGAGGAGGCCGTGCGGACCCTGGAGGACCTGCTGCGCACCGATCCGCCCTGGCAGGGGACGGTGCTGGGGGCGCAGCTCCTCGGTAACGCGCACGCCGCCGGCGGCCGGTGGGAGCAGGCCTGCGCGGCCTACGCGCGGTGCATGGAGGCGCTGACGATCGCGGTGCGGGGGGAACGGCTGCGCGGCAACAAGGAAGGCTGGTTGCGTGAAGCCGTGGGTGTGCCGACGCGGGCCGCCGTCGCCCACGTGCACGCCGGTGACCCGGCGCAGGCCGTCGCCGTGCTGGAACGCGGCCGGGCGGTCCTGCTGGCGCAGGCACTGGAGCTGGCGGACGCCGACGTGGCGGAGCTGCGCGCAGCGGGACGCCACGACGTCGCCGACCGCTGGGAGGCGGTCACCCGGCGGATCGCCGTGCTGCAGGCGGAGGAGCCGGACGACGTCGTCCCGGGCCGCATCGACCTGTCGGACCGGCTCGCCGTCGCCCACCGCAAGCTGGAGGATGTTCTGGCCGAGATCCGCGCGGACCCGCGCCACCGGGACTTCCCGCGCCCGGCTCCGCCGGATCCGGACACTGCGGCCCCAGGCGCACCCGTGATCTACGTGACCGCCACGGCCGAACGCGGCCTGGCACTCGTCTCGCGCGGCCCGGACGACGTCACCCCCGTGTGGCTGCCCGACCTGACCGAAGAGGAGTCGATCACCCGCGTCTCGGCCCTGCTCGACGTCTCCCACCCCGACGCCGCCCCCGACCACGGGGCCGCCGCCGCGCTCGTCGACGAGATCGTGCACTGGCTGCGCGCCACGGTGTTCGACGTCCTCGCCGAGCACCTGCCGGGCACCGCCCGCGTCGTGCTGGTCCCCGTCGGACACCTGGCGCAGCTCCCGCTGCACGCGGCCGCGGCGATGACCGGCATCACGGCCACCTACAGCCCGAGCGCCCTGGCACTGCGCGTCGCCACCGGCCGGGCCCGCACCCGCGGCGCCGAGCGCGCCCTCGCGGTCGCCGACCCGGCGGGCACCGGCCTGCCGCCGCTGGCGGCGGCGCGGCTGGAGGCCGACCTCGTGGCGGCGCTGTTCGGCGACCCCGACGCGGCGCTGGAACGGGAGTCGGCGACCCGTGACGAGGTCCGCCGCCGCGCCGCCGACACGGACGTGCTGCACCTGGCCTGTCATGGGCTGGCCGCCCCGTTCGCCCCGCTCGACAGCGGCCTGGTCCTGACCGGCGGCGAGATGCTCACCGCACGGGACCTGTCGGCCGACCGGCTCGTCGCTCGGCTGGTGATGCTGACGGCCTGCGCCAGCGGTGTCCCGGGCGTCCGGCTCCCCGACGAGGTCGTCGGCCTGCCCACCAGCCTGCTGCACGCGGGCGCCGCCGGGGTGCTCGCCACGATGTGGCGGGTGCCCGACGACGGCGCTCTGCTGTTCAGCATCGCCTTCTATGAGGCCTGGCGCATCCAGGGGAAAGCTCCCGCCGACGCGTGGGCCGCCGCCGTCGAATGGCTGCGCACCACGACCGACGGCGCCAAGACCGAGTATTTCGCCCGCCTCATGGCCGACCCGCAGTCATGGCTTCCCCATCCGGTCGCCGAACGCTGCTGGGAACTGCTCGTACTCCGCGCCCCCGGCGGTATCAGCCACGGCACCCCCTACCTGTGGGCGCCCTTCTCCTACCACGGCGCCTGACCCCGCCGCCGGTCCGGAGACCGACTACTACCTGCGGCTCTTCGAGGCGAACGTGCCCCACCCGGCCGCGAGCGAGCTGATCTATTGGCCGCCGGCCGAACTGGGCGACGCCTCCGCGTTCGTGGCGGCTCTGGTGTGGAGGACCTCGCGGGCCTGCTCCGCGGCGCGGACGGTGTTCTCGCCGACGAAGTCGAGAAAACGGGCGGCGCCCTCCAGGCGGGCGGCGGCCGGGGTGCCGGGGCCGAGGATGCCGACGCCCTGCCGTGCGGTCTCGGCGACCTGGGCGAGGGACCGGGCGCTGGCGATCATCGACTGGTACCAGACGTCGTCGTCGACGACATAGCGCTCGCGGCGGCGTTCGTCGCGTTCCCGGCGGACGAGGTCCTGTTCCTCCAGGAAGGTGATCGCCTTGGAGACGGACGCCGGGCTGACCTGGAGGTGCCGGACGAGTTCGGCGGCGGTGAGGCTGCCGGAGTCGGTGGTGTAGAGGCAGGCCAGCACCCGGGCCGTCATCCTCGGCATGCCCGAGGCAATGAAGACGGTGGTGAGAACCTCCTCGAACTCGCGCACGGCCTCGGCGTCGCGTCCGTGCGGCAGGGGGGCCGACTGCGCCCCTCGGGTGGAGGCGGGCCCGCGCCGGCGGGTGCGGCGCTGGGTGGCGTGGTGAGCCAGGTCGGCGCGGTAGGCGGTGGGGCCGCCGTTGCGCATCACCTCACGCGTGATCGTGGAGGTCGGCCGGTCGAGACGGCGGGCGATCTCGGCGTAGGCCAGGCCGTCGGCCAGCCCCGCCGCGATCTGCTGCCGCTCCTGCTGGGTGAGCCTGCCTCCCGGCATCACGACCCCCTTCATGCCCCACGGGTGCTCCATGGCGCCGCTCGCTGTTCCCTGACGCCTGCACCATAGCGTTCACCTTCACTGCATTGCAACGATCGACAGGCCTGTCGTTGCGTTAAACGATAGACCGTTGCAATGATTTCCACGCTCTGACCTGCATAGACGTCACTCCAATGCAAAGTCGTTGTTGTAGAGATTTGGAAAGCAACGTAGCGTTTCCATCGTTCGAAAAAACGAGCCGCAAGCGCAAGGGAGAGCACGATGCACCGCTTCGACACCCCCGCCCCCATCACCGCCGTCCTGGACGTCCCCGCGGGGCGCATCCAGGTCATCGCCGCGGACCGGGCCGACACCGCGGTGGAGGTCCTGCCCGCGAACGCCTCCAAGGGCCGCGACGTGAAGGCCGCGGAGCAGACCCGGATCGAGTACGCCGACGGGGTCCTGCGGATCGAGAGCTCGGCGAAGAACCAGTACCTCGGCCCCTCCGGAGCCATCGAGGTGACGATCCAGCTGCCCGCCGGTTCGCGGGTCGAGGGCAAGGCGGGCAGCGCCGAGTTCCGGACCGTCGGCCGCCTCGGCGACGTCGCCTTCGACGGCGCGTACCACCAGATCAAGCTGGACGAGGCCGCGAGCGTCCGCCTCACCGCGACCGACGGCGACGTCGAGGTCGGCCGGCTGGGCGGCCCCGCGGAGATCAGCACCCAGCGGGGCGACATCCGGATCGCCGAGGCCGTGCGCGGCACGGTCGTGCTCCGCACCCAGTCCGGCGACATCTCGGTCGGCGCCGCCCCCGGCGTCTCGGCCTCCCTGGACGCCGGCACCGGCCACGGCCGCGTCACCAACGCCCTCAAGAACGACGGCACCGCCGAGCTCGACATCCACGCCACCACCTCCTACGGCGACATCGCCGCCCGCAGCCTCTGAAGGAGCAGCACATGACGAACCTGGCCATCGCGGCGAACGGGCTGCGCAAGTCTTACCGCGGCAAGGACGGCGACAAGGTCGTGCTGGACGGCGTCGACCTGGCCGTCCCCGAAGGAACGATCTTCTCCCTGCTCGGCCCCAACGGCGCCGGCAAGACCACCACCGTGCAGATCCTGTCCACGCTGATCCGGGCGGACGGCGGCGAGGTTTGGGTCGCGGGATACGACCTGAACCGTCAGGCCGACGACGTGCGCGGCGCGATCGGGGTGACCGGGCAGTACTCGGCCGTCGACAAGCTGCTCACCGGCGAGGAGAACCTGCTCCTCATGGCCGACCTCAAGCACCTGCCGAAGCGCGAGGGCAGGAAGAAGGCCAGGGAGCTGCTCGAGAGGTTCGACCTGGTCGACGCGGCCGGCAAGCCCGCCGCCACCTACTCGGGCGGAATGCAGCGCCGGCTGGACCTGGCGATGACCCTGGTCGGCGACCCGCGGCTGATCTTCCTGGACGAACCCACCACCGGCCTCGACCCGCGCAGCCGCCGCTCCATGTGGAACATCGTCCGCGACCTCGTCGCCGGCGGCGTCACGATCTTCCTGACCACCCAGTACCTGGAGGAGGCCGACGAGCTCGCCGACCGGATCGCCCTGCTCGACCACGGGCGGCTGATCGCCGAGGGCACCGCCGAAGAGCTCAAGCGGCTCATCCCCGGCGGCCACATCCAGCTCACCTTCGCCGACGCGCACCAGCTGGAGGCGGCCCGCCACCTGGTCGGCGCGGGGGCCGGCGCCGAAGCCGCCGGCCCCGAGGCGCTCACCCTGCAGGTGCCCAGCGACGGCAGCGTCCGCGCGGTCCGCGAACTGCTCGCCCTGCTGGACGAACGCTCGATCGACGTCGCCGAGATGAGCGTCCACACCCCCGACCTCGACGACGTCTTCCTCACCCTCACCGGCCAGCAGCAGAAGGAGGCCCTCCGATGAGCACCCTCACCCTCGCCGCACGCGACTCCTCCACCATGGTCCGGCGCCAGCTCAAGCGCCTGATCCGCTACCCGTCGATGACCGTGCAACTGGTCATCACGCCCGTCATCCTCCTGCTGCTGTTCGTCTACGTCTTCGGCGGCACCCTCGGCAACGGCCTGGGCGGCGGCCCCGGCGGTCGGGACGCCTACGTCAACTACGTCGTCCCCGGCATCCTGCTCATGGCGGCCGCCACGGCCGCGACCGGAACCGCCGTCATGGTCGCCACCGACATGACCGAGGGCATCATCGCCCGCTTCCGCACCATGCGGATCTCCCGGGCCTCGGTCCTCACCGGCCATGTCGTCGCCAGCGTCATCCAGCAGCTCCTGGGCACGGCCGTCGTCATCGGCATCGCCCTGGCCATCGGCTTCCGCCCCAACGCCACCCCCGTCGAATGGCTCGCCGCCGCCGGCCTGTTCACCTTCTTCGTCCTGGCCATCACCTGGCTCGCGGTCGCCCTCGGCCTGAAGTCCCCGACCCCCGAGGCCGCCAGCAACGCCCCGATGCCCCTGGTCTTCCTGCCCTTCCTCGGCAGCGGCTTCGTCCCCACCGACTCCATGCCCACCGTCCTGCGCTGGTTCGCCGAGTACCAGCCCTTCACCCCGATCATGGAGACCGTCCGCGGCCTCCTCCTCGGCACCCCGATCGGCAACAGCGCCGCCATCGCCACCGCCTGGTGCGCCGGCATCGCCGCCGTCTCCTACCTCTGGGCCAAGAACACCTTCAACAAGGCCTGACCATGACCCGGCCGAACAGGGCCGTCAGACCCCCCGGTCTGACGGCCCTGAAGCTGTTGAAGGTGTGAGCCCGCCTGCCCCACCACCCGGCCCCGTGATGATCCCGTCCATCGTGCCCGGCCGTGGGCGCCACCCGCAGATGGCCCGCGCTCACCCCGGTGAGGCGGCCGCCGCCTTGCGACCAGCGCGACCGGGTGACGGCCACGGATCAGCGAGACAGGTCATACGTCTCATGCAGTTTCCACTCGACAAGGATCCGATCCGAGTCGACGCGGAAGACGCTGCCTCGATACTCAAGGCGGGTCCCGCCGTCGAACCCGTACAGCATCCTGAGCGCATCCCTGTGACCGCGCCGCGGACCGACCTCCAGTTCGTCGTCGAGGCTCGGCCCCTGGAGGAACTGGCCGGCACCGCGCGACTCGTGCAGCGCCAAGTCGGCCGCGGCGACATCGATCTCCATGACCCAGTGTTCGGTGCCGGCTCCGGACCACACGGTTCGCTCCAGGACGAGATCCTCGAAGGGGCGCCCCGCCGGTTCCTGCCCCGGCCGCGGCGGTGTCGCCAGCGGCGTCCAATGCTGTTCAACCGGGTCAGGCGTCATGTCGGGGGCGGCGGGAACTCGATTCGGAGCCTTCTCCAGCCACCGCCGGTAACCGTCGACCCGCTTGCCGTGCCGCCGCCGCTCTTCTTCTCTGGCCGGTTCCAGATCCAGGTGCCGCTGCCAGCAGCCGCCGCATATCCGCCGCGACACCGCGACCCGCTCGCCGGCCGACGTATTGACCATCAGAAAGGAGCCGGGAAACTCGTGGGCGCCACGGGTCCAGCCACGGCAGACATCACACCGCCCAGGCAACAGCCCTCTGCCTCTCATCCCCGCTCCGTTCCTCATCTGACCGCCTGATCGTACGATGACGCGACGACACGGCTCCCGTCCAACGCGGCGACTCCCCGCACGTTCGATTCGACCTGGGGCCGCCCGCTGTTAATCGAGTGGTCCTCCTCGCCCATGATCGAGACAATGCCGATGGGGAGCCCGAAATATAAGAGGAGACGACTGGATGGCTGCTTCGCGAGCCGCCCTCACGCGCGACGACCTGAAGCTCAAGGTCACTGTCCAGCGCGGGCGGCTCGACGGCACGGCCTTCCGGGTGATCCGACCGGCCAGACCGTTGAAGAACGGGGCGCTCTACAAGGCCCCACATTGGTACGAGATGTACGTGGACCGGACGGACGGCCGACGCGTTGGCACCCTGATGCTGCTCGCGGCCCGATCCCCGCGATCCCTGATCTACCTGCCGATGCGCACCACCCCGACTGCTCCCGGGATCGGCTGGGACAACGAGAAGCCGTTCGACCTCGTACTGGCGCATCGCGCGGTGCAGTTCCGGCCCTCGCGATGGAAGCAACTGCGCGAGCGCATCAACGCGGGAAACGCTCCCCGAGAGCTGCGCACCGCGAGCATCCCGGCAAGAGACCTACCGGCCGACCACGAGTTCGACCCGTCAGAACGAAGCCATCCCAGGCACGGCACCCTGCTTCGCCAGGCCGTCTACGCGGAGACCCTTTTCCTGACGGGCGGCACGACGGCGTTCCGGGAGGCGGCACGGCACATCTTCGCCGTCACCACCGACGGGCCGCCCCGCGCCGCGACGGAGCTTTACCTGCCCGGCGGCTGCAATTACCACGTCTGCCGCAGTTTCTACGACTGGCAGGATCTGGTGGAGCACGGCTGGAACCAGTTCCATGTGGAGTTCTCCCCGCGGTGGGCAAGGTGAGCGTAATCAGCAAGCCTTGCCCAGGATGTGCCGACCTTGAAACGCGTCACGTGGGGCCCAGTCCGTACAAGAGACGCGGAGGCGGCGGCCGACCTGCTGCGGGCGCTCGCCGAAAAGTATCCCGGCGAAGCCCGCTTGCAGAACCGTTGGCATGACGCAGCACTCGACCTCTGTCGCCGCAGCGCCCTCTGACCTTGGGGCTCGCCTTGACCAGCAACCCGAGCAGGTCGGCCGGGCCGCGCAGATCGGCGGCCTCGGCCATCACCGGCCGCGCTGGTCAGACCGTTCGGCGTCACGCTCGGCTCGGCTGAGGCCCGCACCGAGGTCCGCGCTGTGTACGGCGGGTTCGGCATCGCCGTCGGTGGCTAGGTCCGGGAGAACCGCTCCACGTCCCGGAGGCGGACCGCATTCCGCTGCGCCGACGGTGTCCCGGGCGTCCGGCTCTCCGCCGAGGTCGTCGGCCTGCTGCACGCAGGCGCCGCCCGCGTGCTCGATCCCGCCCATCGAGCGCGGCCGTGGGATGCGAGCGGCACCAGCGGATGACCCGCACTCGCCTCGGTGAGGCGGCCGCCGCCTTGCGACCAACGCAAACCGGGTGACGAGCGAGACAAGTCATACGTGTCATGCAGTTTCCACTCGGCAGGGCGATCCCAAGGCCGGTCGGCAACGGCCGGCCGGGATGGCGCGCAGGGTGGAACCGATCGGGTCTCCGTGGACATCCGGGACGCGGCCTGATCGTCGCGGGGCAGTGACTGGACGTCCGGCTCGCGGGAACGCGACATCATCCTTCGGCGGGCAGGATGACGGCGCGAACCCGCCAGATCTTCGCCGGTGACGACTGTTGGGTGGGATGCACTTCCACTGGCGCTTCCTCACTCACAGGACGGAATCGATGTCCACAGTCGGCACCGCCACGTCGTCCCGCTCGTCAACGACAGGCTGGGCGGCGGTGCTCTCGGTGATGATGGGAATCTTCTCGATCGTCACCACCGAAATCCTGCCGATCGGGCTGCTGACGTCCATCGGTTCCGGCTTCACCGTCTCCGACGGGACCGCCGGACTGATGATGACCATGCCCGGATACCTGGCGGCGGTCGCGGCCCCCACGGTCACCGTCGCCACGGCGCGGGTCGACCGCCGGCTGATGCTGTGCGCCTGCATGTTCCTGCTGGCGTCGGCGAACTTCATCGCGGCCGCCGCCCCGAACTACTGGGCGATGCTCGTCTCGCGTGTTCTGGTCGGGATCGTCATCGGCGGCTTCTGGTCGATCGGCGCCGGGCTGGCGGACCGGCTGGTGCCCGCAGACTCGACGCGCCGCGCGACCGCGGTGATCTTCTCTGCCGTCCCGCTGGGGTCGGTCCTCGGTGTGCCGCTGGGGACGCTGATCGGGGACCTGGCAGGGTGGCGGGTCAGCTTCGTGGTGATGGGCGTGTTGTCCACGGCGGTGCTCATCGCGCTCGCCGTGCTGGTGCCGCCGCTGCCCGCCGAGCAGGCCACCCGGCTCGACGTGCTGCGCGGCATGATCCGGAACGTCGGCACCCGGTTCGCGCTGCTGGTGACCTTTCTGGTCGTCATGGCGCATTTCGGCACCTACACGTATGTGACGCCCTTCCTTGAGCGGGTCACGCATGTGTCATCGGGGCTGATCACGGTGTTCCTGCTGACCTACGGCGTCGCCGGAATCCTCGGCAACTTTCTGTCGGGTGCGGCCGTCGCCCGTCACCCGCACGCGGCCTTCGGTATCGCCGGGGGTCTCATCGCCTTCGCCACGCTGATGTTTCCTCTTCTCGGGCAATGGGACGCGGGTGCCATCGCGCTGCTGATCGTGTGGGGCGTCGGCTACGGCGCCGTTCCGGTCTGTTCGCAGACGTGGTTCGCCAAGGCGGCCCCCCACGCACCGGAGGCCGCGTCCGTGCTGTTCACGGCGTCGTTTCAGGCGACGCTCTCCACCGGCGCCATGGTCGGAGGCATCATCGTGGACCGCACGTCCCTGTCGACGATCATGCTGCTCGGCGGCACCACAGCCACCATCATGACAATGACCGTACTCCTCCGAACACGCTCCGCTCCCGCTTAACGGCTGCTCAGCGAATGCACAGGACGGCCGGACGCGCAACCTCAGCGGACGCCGGACTTGATCTCCGAGAGGAGAGCAGCGAACGCGGAGCGGGTGAGGTGCAGGTGAGAGCCGTCGGGGTCCTTGGAATCCCGGATGCCGATCACCGCGTGTAGAGCGGCGACTTCGACACAGTTGCTGTTGACGTTATCGCCCGAATAGCTGGACTTGCGCCAGTGCGGGACGGGGCGATTCATAGCGCCTCCAGAATGGATGTGATCAGCATCTCGGACTCGCCGACCGGGAGTGCTTCACCCCCGATCATGTCGAAGCGTACCGCTAGGCGGTGCACGTCGATAGGCCGTACGACCACCTGCCCCAGCCCCTCCGCACCCTCCACGAAGGCGACGTCATTGCCTTCCGCGAAGCCGAGGACGGTGAAACCACTGGCCACGTAGACGGGAGCGCCGATGGGGATGACTCGCACAGTATTGCGGGCTTCGCGGGCCATCTTGAGCAGGTGGGCGAGTTGTTCGCGCATCACCTCTGGGCCTCCGACCGGCTCACGAAGCGCCGCTTCCCTGATCAACGCGGTGATGAACGGAGGGTCCTCACGGTGGAGGATGTCCTGGCGGCCCATCCGAGCGGTAACCGCCCGGTCCAGGTTTTCAGGGCCTTGCCCCGTGCTCAGCACCAGCCGGGCGTACTGCTCGTTCTGAAACAGGCCTGGCACGTTCAGCGGCTCGTAGACGCGGATGGAGTCGGCTTGGGCCTCCTGTTCGGAGTAGTTGCGATACGTGAGTGACAGGCCTGCTTCGCGGATGACGTGCCAGTACTGCTCTTCGAAGTAGTCGGTCTCGTGGAGGCGGTCGAGTTTGACGCTGACGTCGAGGGTCGGGAGGCGGCGGAGGTTCTCGACGGCGGAGATGGTCTTGGGTGAGACGTTGCAGGCCGCGCCGACCTCGGCCTGGCTGAGGCCGTCGCGTTCGCGGTAGCGGCGCATGCGCTGGACGAACGCGGCGGCGCAGCTTCCCTTGGGGTCGAAATCGCGCTGTTCGGGCTCCATGGGGGGCTCCTCGTATCTACCGCGGGCGTGTATCTGCTCACGTACTTCCGGACCTTAGGTCCGCGCCAGCAGCCTTGAGGGCGGTTCACGGAAAGTGACGACACGATCACCTGGAGGCTACAAGTGATCTCTGAGGAGGCGCGCCGGCTGCGGAGGGTCAAGCTGCTGGCGCTGGCGGGGGCGCTGGACGACGTGGGCATGCGGGCGCGGATCATCGACTACACCCTGCGTCCGGCGCTGCTGCGCTGCTGGGACCCCGCACAGATGGGGCCGACCCTGCTGGTGGTGTGCGTGCGGACGGCCGAGACCGGCCGCCGGTGGCAGTTCCGCTTTCACCCGTCCGGGGAACTGCTCGGCGACGCCGAGGACGTCATGGACCCCGACGACGCCAGGGACGCCGCGCTGACCCTGGCGGCGGCTCTCACCGTGCGGGACGGGCAGGAGTACGAGGCGAAGTGGTGGCCTTCGCGCGGCGGGAGGCCGGGTTGAGCGGCGGTGTCAGGCGCCTTACCGCTCGCTGACGGCATGCCGTCGGCGGGATGCGATGCGCGATCATCAGCCTGTGGCACAGGTGTGGCAGAGCTGGGGGCAGGTCATCGTCGTCTCCGTCCTGGGGCTGCCGCTGTGCGCCGCCGTGGTGTGGTGGCGCGCGACGGCGGGGCACCGCGGACGAGGCGGCCGGTGGCTGGGCGCGATCGCCGAGGTCGGTCTCATCGCCGGGACCCTGCCGTGGCTGTGGATGGTCATGACCCCGGGTTCGGAGCCGAGAAGCGTGCGCCTGGTGCCGCTGGTCGATCTGTACGACGTGCTCCGGGGGTCCGCCGACACGGCCGTGGTGCAGGTGGTCGGGAATCTGCTGGTGTTCGCGGCGCTCGGGTTCTTCCTTCCGCTCCGGTGGCGGCTCGGTGCGACGGCGGTCGGCGTGATCGCGTGCGCCGGCTCGGTCGCGATCGAGACGGCCCAGTGGACGTTGGACCTCGGCCGGGTCTCGTCGGCCGACGACGTCCTGATCAACACGCTCGGTGCCGTGCTGGCCGCGCTGGTGTCCCGCCCGTGGTGGCGCCGACGGCGCGCGGAGCCGGTCACCTAGGTGGTCCCGGCCGGCGGTCGGCTGCGAGGCGTTCCTCGCTCGCCCGGGGGGAGGAGCGATGAGCCTGGTCACAGCACACGGCGGCGCGTGCCGCGTCGCCGTCCTCGCTTCCGGCCTGGAGTACGGACGGACGAGATCAGCGGCCTGCGGTTCTGACCTCCCGGCGCGGTAGGCGCGGCATGCCGAAGACGGCGCGGGCCGGGTTGACCCTGCGGACGAGGTCGTATGTCGCGATGCTCAGGGCGAACGACAGGGTCATTATCAGGACGTACGGGACGACACCGCCGTCCGCGAGCCCCAGCACGTAGTACGCGACGATCACCAGATAGGTCTGGTGGAGGACGTAGACGGGGAAGGCCGCCGGATTGAAGTACGTCATGAACCTGGACGTCCCGTTCAAGTACCGGTGGCCGTAGCCGAGCATCGCCAGCAGCGTCACCCAGCACGCCAGTTGCTTCCACGCTTCCCCCAGGAGGGCGGGCGCGTGCGGGTCGGCGAGGACGCCTGCCGCGCCGACGCCCGCCGCGGACAGGTAGAGCCGCCGGCACCGCTGGATGGTGGCCATGATCGCGTCGTCGGTCGCGATGAGGAAGCCCAGCAGGAAGTACGCGGCGTACACGAAGATGTTCTTTCCGGCGACGTCCGGGAGCAGGGACAGCGCGACGACGCCGGCGGCGGGCAGCACGATGAGCAGCGGGTGCCGCATCCAGCCGGCCGAGTGACCGGAGGCGACCATCCTGGCCATCGGCCGCACGAGCGCGACCGAGATGAGGAACAGGAACAGGATGAACCACAGGTGCGCCGGCGAAATGCCGCCCTCGTACTCCGACCAGTCCGAGAAGTCGGTGAAGTAGCTCCGGAGGAACTCCGGGTAGCTTCCCTCGTAGCCGCGGTGGAACCGCTTCGCGAAGTACGCCTGCGGCGGTACGACCACCAGCACCCCGAAGACGAACGGCACCACCAGGCGGGAGACCCGTTCGCCGACGTACGTGCGCGCCGTCCTGCGCTGGAGCGCGTAGTGGCTGGACGTTCCCGCGAGCAGGAACAGCAGCGGCATGAACCAGTACGAGAGCTGGACCAGGACGGACGCCGCCGCGTTCACCTCCCCCTTGACGTAGAACGAGGCGTCCTCGTTGAAGACCCGGGCCGCGTGGTACGGGAACAGGAAGAGGATTCCGAGGTTCCTCAACCAGTCGATGTGGTTCTTGCGCACTTGAGACGCCTCCGCTCGAACTCGATACTCAAAGTATTCAATACTTTGGGTATCGAGCGCCAGGGGTCAGCCGCCCGTCGCGGTGTCAAGGGTGATGGCGCCGCTGCCGGTGCGGACCGCGAGCGAGCGGGGCGCGGCGGGGTCCACAGGGACGCCGGCGCGCACGTCACCGCTCTCGGTGGTGGTCGTGATCTTGTACGTGGTGCGCGGCACCGCGATCGCGACCTCGCCGTTGTCGGTGGTCACGGTCACCTGCCGGGGCGCGGCGGCGAACGACAGATCGACCTTCCCGTTCTGCGCGGCGGCCGAGACGCGTTCCGACCTGGTGGAGGAGGAGCGCACCTCGCCGTTGTCGCTGCGCAGGTCCAGCGGTCCGGTGGCACCGGTGACCCGGATCGCGCCGTTGGAACTGCGGATGTTCAGCGCGGCGGCAAAGCCGGTGGCCGAGATGCGGCCGTTCTCGCCTTCGACGCTCAGCGCGAGGTTCTTGGGGACGAGGATCCGGTAGCGCACCGCGCAGCCGCCGACCAGCTTGCCGCAGTCGGTGGCGAGGGTGAGGCGGTCGCCCCTGAGTTCCCAGGTCGCGGCCGGCTTGCCGCCGATCAGCGCCCACCGGTCGAACCAGCGGGTCACCTGGATCTCGTCCACGTCGGCGGGCCGCAGGTCCAGGTCGCCTCGGTCCTTGGTGATCGTGAGGCGGCCGCCGACCGGGCCGAAGGCGCGCCGCTCCGGCTCGACGTCGTCGGCGGAGGCGCCGCAGCCGGTGAGCGGTGCGAGCGCGAGCAGTGCGCCGACGGTGAGCGCCAGGGGCCGGCGATGAGAGGTGCTCAACAGGGTTCCCCCGATTCGATACCGAAAGTATTCAATACTTCGAGTATGCTACACTCCGGCCATGACCGACAGCCCAGGGCCCGCCCGGCGGGTGCCACGTGAGGAGGTGCGGCGGCGGCTGCTGGCCGAGGCGGTGCGGGTGTTCACCGAACGCGGCTACGCCGACGCGCGGATCGAGGACATCGCCCACGCCGCCGGCTTCACCAAGGGCGCCGTCTACTCCAACTTCGGCGGCAAGCGGGAACTGTTCGGAGCGATCCTCGGCAAGGGCGCCGAGGACGAACTGGCCACCGTGACCGCCGAGCTCGACGGCGACCCCGCCACGGTGATCGACCGGGTCGCCCGCACGATCACCGCGCGGATCGTCGGGGACACCGGGCGCGGTCAGCTGGGCCTGGAGTTCGCCGCCCAAGCAGCCCGCGACGAGAAGACACGGGCCGTGCTGACCCCGATGCGCCGCGCGCAGCGGGACGCGGCCGCCCGTGCGATCGCCGAGGCGACCGAACGCACCGGAACCGCACCGGCCGTGCCCGCGGAGCTGGCCGGGCTGATCCTGCACTGCCTCACCAACGGCCTGGTCAACGAGCACCTCGCCGACCCGGAAGCCGTCACGGCCGACGTCATCGAGCGGGCGTTCGCCACCGTCCTGACCGCACTGCTCCCCCCGCCCGCAGACGCCTGAGAGTCGCCGCCTCAGGAGGGGCCTGTTGCCGGCCGGCCCGTCCAGCAGTGCAGGCGCCTCCCAGAAGACCCACGCCAACCGGCCGGCGGCGCGCCGCAGCCGCACCGGCGGCAGACGGTCATCGGCGGAAGCGGAGGCCGCGGTCGAGCAGGTAGCAGGCGAGGGCGGCCGACAGGAGGGGAAGCCCACGGAACTCCCGCAGGAGAACCCTCGCGTCATGGCTCACCACGTCACCGTACGGCAGGGTCGAGGAGAGATGCTCGCCGATGGTCCGGCCCAGGCTCATGGCGGCCGGCAGGCCGTGGTGGAGGAGCGGACATCCTTGCGGCGGACCCCGCCTCCGGCGTACAGGTTCGGCTCTCGATGCGCGCGTCAGACGGTTTTGATCGTGCCGCCGTCGAGTACGTAGTCCGCTCCGGTGATGTTGGCCGCGAGGCCGGACGCCAGGAACAGCGCCAGTGAGGCCACCTCCTCCGGCTCGCTGAACCGTCCGGTGAGGATGCCCATGCCGGCCGGGACCACCTCGTCCACCGCCTGCTCGGGGGTGGTGCCCGCCGCACCGGCGACCACGTGCGCGAAGCCGCCGGGCCCGGTCCAGAACGGGGTGCGCACCGGCCCGGGCGAGATCGTGTTGACCCGGATGCCGTGGGGGGCCAGCTCGATCGCCAGCGACTTGCCGAGGTTCACCAGGGCCGCCTTGGCCGCGCTGTAGTGGGCGACCGCCGGGTCGGGCTGCCGCGCGTTGACGGAGCCGATGTTGACGATGGCGCCGCCGCCCCGTGCCTTCAGCGCGGGGATCGCGGCACGGGTCGCCCGGACCGCGCTGAAGAACGTGATGTCGAAGATCCGCTGCCAGGCGGCGTCGGTGATGTCGGCGAAGGTCGGCCCGGGTTCGCTGGCGCCGACATTGTTGACCAGGATGTCCACCCCACCGTGCAGCTCGGCCGCTTCGGCCGGTAGCGCCGCCGGGCCGTCGGCGGTCGCGAGATCGACCGCGACGACGGCGACGCCCCGCTCGTCGCGCATCTGCGCGAGCTCGTCGGTCACGGTACGCGCCCCCACGACGACATGCGCACCCTCGTCGGCGAGCTTCCCGGCGATGGCCAGGCCGATCCCCTTGCTGCCCCCGGTGACCACGGCCACCTTGCCTTTCAAGCCAAGATCCATGCACTTCATCGTGCAGGCCCCCTGAAAAGGTTTCTGGCAGAAATCCGCCGTCACGTCCGGACAGGAGCCGAGAGGGAGACCGTCACCAGATGTAGCGATATGACTTCAGAGTGCTATCTACGCTGGTATCTTCGGCGCCAGAGTGTGATGACGAGGCCGGCGACGGCCCAGGACGAGAGCACCCCGATGAGTACGCTGGCAGCCATGACCGCTCAGCCCGTGGACCCCGCGCCCGAGCAGCCGCACGACCCCGGCTACGACCCAGCCGCGATCTTCCGGTTGTTGCCTGACCGGTATCGCGGCGAGTTCCGGGCGGACTACGACGCCGCGCTGGAAGCCGCGCATGACTTCGCCGAGTTCGCGCGAATTCGCGAGGTACTGCAGCAGTGGCGGCTGAGGGCGATGGCTTACGCGCGTCCCGGTTACGACGAGGCGGTCCGGGACGCCCTGGAAGGCCGGGACGACAAATTCTTCGGTGCCGACCAGGTCCCCGGCTGGGCCGGAAAGCTGTGACCTACAAGTTCGACGGCTTCCACGGTCGTGCGCTGCACGAGCTGCATGGCCTGCCCAGCCGCTCGACCCCGGCTACGACCCGGCCGCGGTCTTCCAGGCATTGCCGCCGCGGTTCCGGGAGGACTTCCGGGCCGGCTATGAGGCGGCCCTGGACGCAGCACACGACTTCGACCAGTTCAAGTGCATTCGCGAAGTACTGCATCTCTGGCGGTTGCGCTCGGTGGCATATTCCCGTCCTCACCACGAGGAGGCCATTCGGGCCGCCAAAGAAGGACGGGACGAGGAGTTCGTCGGGGCCGACCTGATTCCCGGCTGGGCAGAACCCTCTAGTTCGGCGGGTTCTACGGGCGCGGCCTGCTGGAGTTGAACGGTCTGCCCGATTGTGCATCACCGACGTCACGTGGCTTGGGTGAAGTCATGGGGCGGGGCGGTGTGGGCCGCCCCGCCGGTTGTCAGTCGGTGGTGGTGAGGGTGTTGAGGCGTTCGATGGCCTCGACGTATTCCTCCATGAGGTCGTAGACGACCTGGGCGGCGGGTTTGACCTGGTTCATGGAGCCGACGATCTGGCCGACGGGGAAGGTGGCCAGTTCGCCGTCGCCGGAGCGGTTGATGCGGCGCAGGGCGTCGGAGATCAGCATGAACTGCATGGGCATCGGCAGGGGGCCGGGGGACTTGTCGCTCTCCCACGCCTCGGTCCAGGCGGTCTTGAGCATGCGGGCGGGCTTGCCCGTCCAGGAGCGGGAGCGGACGGTGTCGCGGGAGGTGGCCTCCAGGAGCTTGGCGCGCTGCCGCTCGGGGGTGTCGGCCTCGTCGACGGTCAGCCAGATGGAGCCGGTCCACGCGCCGTCGGCGCCCAGGGCCATGCCCGCGGCGACCTGACGGCCGCGGCCGATGCCGCCGGCGGCCAGGACGATGGTGTCCGCGCCGACCGCGTCGACCACCTCGGGGATCAGCACCATGGTGGACACGTCGCCGGTGTGGCCGCCCGCCTCGGTGCCCTGGGCGACGATGATGTCGACGCCGACCTCGACCTGTTTGCGGGCGTGCCGGGCGTTGGAGGCCAGGCCCGCGACCTTCACGCCGTGCCGGTGGGCCTGCTCGACGACGTCGGCGGGCGGCGGGCCGAGGGCGTTGGCCAGCAGCGCGATCGGGTGCCGGAGGGCGACCTCGACCTGCGGACGGCCGGTGGCGTCGGTCCAGCCGAGCAGCACCTTGCCCGCGCCCTCCTCGCCGAGCGGTTCGACGCCGTGCTCGGCCAGCAGGTCCTCGACGAACTGCCGGTGCCGGTCGGGGATCATGCCCTGCAGCCTGCCGAGCAGTTCGGCCGCGTCGCCCACGTCGGCGCCCTCGTACTTGGCGGGCATCACCACGTCGACGCCGTAGGGCTTGCCGCCGACGTGCTCGTCGATCCACTTCAGCTCGAGTTCGAGCTCCTCGGGGGTGAAGTACAGGGCGCCGAGGACGCCCATGCCGCCGGCGCGGCTCACCGCCGCGACCACGTCGCGGCAGTGACTGAACGCGAAGATCGGGTACTCGATGCCGAACAGTTCGGTGACTCGGGTCCGCACAGCCTCGACCTTAGGCGCCGGACACCGAAACTGCAACAGGTTCTAGTTGTGGGCTGTGATCACCGGTCGGCGTTGGAAGCCTTTCTTAGAACGGGTATCAGCGGTGGCGGGCGGCATAGGAGCCGGGCGGGGCCGGTGGGTGGCGGGGCGGGTCCTGCTCGCCGGGGCCGCGGGGCGGGGCGGCACCGGACGCGGCGTCGGCCGCGGAAGGCTTGGCGACCGTCGCGGCCGTCGCGGTCGTCGCGGCCGTGGCTCCCGCGGTGGCTTTGGGGGCGGCGGGCACCGTCTTGAAGCGGCCGTCGGCGCGGCGGGGCGGCGGGGGCGCGGCCGGGCGGCCCGGGGCGGCGGTGAGGGCCAGCCGGCCGCCGACGGCCAGCAGGATCAGGCCCGCGGCCAGGGCGCCGAACGGCAGGTAGCCGCGGACGGCGGTGATCTTGAGGGCGTTGGCGTCGGCCAGGTCGACCAGGGACTGCTGGTCGCGCTCGATCGTCGCCAGGTCGGCCTGCGCGACGACCATGCGGCCGCGCCCGTCGGGGGTCTGGACGGTGCTGTAGATGTTCTGCCGGTGCCGGACCGGGATGCCGGTGCGCGGGTCCACCCAGACGGTGTTGGTGGCCTGGGTGTAGCGGTCGACCTTCTGCGGCGGGCTGTCCTTGCCGAGGCCGAGCATGCGGCCGGGGATCTTGACGTCCAGGGACGAGGTCCTGGTGTTGGGGATCTGCTGGACGAACCGGTAGGCGGTCATGCCCTGCACGGTGTCCTCGCCGTCGTAGCGCATCGGCGCGAGCTGCCGGGTCGTCATGTCGAAGAACGGGTAGTCGACCTTGTCGACGTTGCCGAGCGGGAACAGCAGCCCGTACCCCGACATGCGGACGTTGTTGTCGCCGTCGACGTTGACGCCGCAGCAGTTGACCAGCTCGGAGGTGCGGCGGTCGAAGGCCATGCGATAGCCCTGGATCTGGATGGGCTTGTCGGGGTTCGCGGTGTCGACGATGTTGGTCGTGGAGTCCCAGACCGCGACGTTCTCGTTGCCGTTGTTGGCGCGCACGTCCCCGCGCAGGGTGTTGGTGGCCAGCAGGGTGGCGCCCGAGCGGGTCTTGAGGGTGGAGGTGTCGAAGTACGTGGCGTTGCGCGCCTCCAGCCGCGTCACCGCGTAACGATTGAGCGGCGCGACGACGACCTTGTCGGCCACGTAGAACCGGACCAGCGGGCCCAGCGTCAGGAAGAACGCGCCCAAGCCGATGAGGGCCATTCCGACCGGTCGTCGCACGTACACCTCCGGGAGGACCGCCGGGTCCGGCGTGGTGCGCGTCACCCTACCGGACCTGTCGAACCGTCCGTCTAATAGACCAATGCCGCGAACCGATATTCGGACGCCCTGAATAGCGAGCTTCGGTCGCTGAACTGAGGAGACATCCCGCCGGTAGGCTACCGACAGGTAAGCTCCGGGGCCATGGTCGCCGCGCAGCGCCCCCCGTCCGCGGCCTCGCCGACGCGCCCGGCCGCGCTGGAGCAGCCCCGCCCGCGTCGTGCGACGCTGGCCCGTTCGGTGCGGCTGCTGCGCGCGTTCCTCCGTGAGCAGCACGACCCCGACGGCTTCTATCGGCTCCTGGCACGCGACACGGTTGCGCAGCTCTCCGCCTACGCCCGGCTCGACGGGGCGGTGGCGCTGGACGTGGGCACGGGTTCGGGAGCGCTCGCGCGGGAGCTGAACGCGGCCGGGGCCCGGTGCGCCGGAATGGACGTCGACGTCGCGGAACTCACCGTGCCCACGGCGGGCAACGTGCTGGCGGCGGACGCCCTCGCGCTGCCGTTCCGGGACGGTGTCGTTGACGTGTGCGTGTCGTCCAACGTGCTGGAACACGTGCCGGACCCCTGGCGGATGGGCGCGGAGATGATTCGGGTGACCCGCCCCGGGGGCGTCGTGTACCTGGCGTTCACTCCCTGGCTGTCGCCCTGGGGCGGGCACGAGACCTCCCCCTGGCACTACCTGGGGGGCGAGCGGGCGGCGCGGCGATACGAACGCAGGCACGGCCGTCCCCCCAAGAACCGTTACGGCGAGAGCCTGTATCCCGTGACGGCGGGCAAGGCTCTCGCCTGGGCGCGTGCACGACGAGACGTGGAGGTGCTGGACGCGTTCCCGCGCTACCACCCGCGCTGGGCCAAGGGCGTCGTGCGTGTTCGGGGTCTGCGTGAGGTGGCGTCGTGGAATCTGGTGCTGGTGCTGCGCCGGCGTCTCAGGGCGGGCTGATGTCCAGCGAGCCGAGCGACGACGATGGCCTGCCCCAGATCTCGGGGCATCAGAGCACGCTCGACGGGGTGCGCGCGGTCGCCGCGTTGGCCGTGGTCGTCTACCACGTGGCCAGTACGGCCGGCGCCATTGGCGGCAACTGGTTGTTCAACGGCGGCCAGGTGGGCGTGCCGTTGTTCTTCACGCTTTCGGGGCTGCTGCTCTACCGTCCCTGGGCGGCGGCGGTGCTGCTCGGACGGCCCTCCCCGAGCGTGCGCGGCTATCTGCGCAAGCGCGCGCTGCGCATCCTGCCCGCCTACTGGGTGGTGGTCGTCTGCTTCATGCTGCTGGTGGCGAAGGACCACAGCGGCGACACGGGTACGTGGGGGTTCCTGCTCACGCTCACGCACACGTACCTTCCGGACCCGTGGTGGGGCGCGAGCCTGGGGCCGCCGCACCTGGGGCAGATGTGGAGCCTGTCGGTGGAGGTCGCCTGGTACGCGCTGCTGCCGGTGACGGCGGCCGTGCTGGGGTGGTACGCGCGGCGCGTCCCGTCCGGGGACGTCGACGCGCGTGCCCGCAGGTTGCTGTTCGGCCTTGCCGCCTACGCGTTCGTTTCTCTGGCCTACACGGTGGCGATGTTCGTCCCGGAGCCGCGTCTGCTGCTGGGCCTGTGGGTGCCGCGGTTCTTCGTCTGGTTCGCGATCGGCATGGCCCTGGCCGTGGTGACGGTGTGGGCGCGGACGGACACCCGTCATCCGGTGGCGGGCGTGTGCCGCGCGGTGGCCGACGCGTGGGGCGTGTGCTGGCTCGGCGCGGCCCTGCTGTACGTGATCGCCGCGACTCCGGTGACGGGCCCGCTGGACCTGGTGACGCCCGACGCGCTGTGGACCTCGCTGTTCGACCTGGTGCTGAACGGCCTGTGCGCGCTGGCGTTCGTGGCGCCGGTGGCGCTGGCGCCGCCCGGGCACGGCGCGATCGGCGCGGCGCTCGGCAACCCGGTGATGCGCTTCCTCGGCCGCGTCTCCTACGGCCTGTTCCTGTGGCAGATGCTGATCATCGTCGGTTGGTACGAGTGGCGCGACCGGGTGTTCCGGGGCGATCTTCTGCCTGATCTTCCGCTTCTGCTGGCGGCGTCCATCGCAGCGGCGACGGCGAGCCACTACCTGGTGGAGCGTCCGGTTCTGCTGGCGGCGCGGGCGTGGGATCGGCGGGCGGATGCTCGGCGGAAGGCTCGGAAGGCCCGGAAGGCTCCGGATCCCGCGGCGGACGCCCGGACCGAGGCGGCCGCTGGTCCGGTGCCGCCCAGTTGAGCCGGATGGCGTCGTCGGTCCGGCGGCGGGCTCCGGGCCGCCACAGTTCGACGGCCAGACGTCCGACGATGGCCAGGCCGAGCAGCTGAGGGACGAGGCTGCCCAGGGCGCCGGACGGCGACGCCGGGTTGCCGAGGACGTTCGGCCACACCGAGGCGACCAGAGAACCCGTGCCGGCCAGCATCAGCACGGCGGCCCCCCAGGGCGACGCCAGAATCCGGACGTACGCGGCGTCCCGTGTGCGCGCCCAGCCGCACACCAGCGCGACGGGCAGCGCGACCGCCACCCCGGGCAGCCCTGAGATCAGGCCGCCCAGCCCGGCGGCCGACGCCAGCGCCGCCCAGGCGGGCCAGCCCAGCCCGGCAGTCAGCGGACCGGGTTCCGGCCTGCGGCGCCGGGACGGCCACAGCGCCAGCAGCAGGAGAACCGGCAGGAGCGCCAGCCCGCCCATCACCGAGACGCGCTGGGCGCGGTCGGGCTCGTAGGTGAGCCGGACGACGCCGTGCGTCCCGGCGGGCACGACCCAGCCCTGCTTCCACCCGTCCAGCCGGACGGGCCTCAGTTCGGTGCCGCCAACGGTGGCCCGCCAGCCGCTGTTGAAGTTCTCGTTCACGGTGAGGAACGAGCGGCGGTCGGCGTCGACCTGGACGCGGCGCGCCCCGGCCGACCATTCGAGCACGCGCACGGGCCGGTTCGCCGCGTCGGCCGCCGTCACCGCACCGTCGCCGACGACGGCGGTTTCGACGCGGTAGGCGTCCCGCGGCACGGAGGTCAGGCGGTTGTCTCCGGGATGGAGAGCGACCTGCCCGCAGGCGGTGAACCGCAGGGGGCGGCCTTCGAGCACGTCACCGAGGGTGCCTTCGACCCGCGTCCGCACCGTGGCGCGGCCGAGCCGCAGCTCGGGGCCGAGGCCGCAGTCCAGCCGCAACGGCGACGACCGGATGTCGGGCAGCGCGCGCAGACCCGGAACCTGCACTTCGCTGATCTGGATGGGCTGCAGGCGGCCGTCGCGGGGGAACGTCAGCGTCAGCCGGTCCGTGGTCATCGGCGCGAACGTCAGCCTGCCGCGCGCGTCGGTCACCAGCTCGCGGCTGTGGCCGCCGCGCCCCTCCACCCGTACGCGCACCGGGCCGTTCGCTCCGGGCGGCCGCCGCAGCGTGATCGTGGAGACGCGCAGGGGTCTGCGCCATCGCAGCACGTACGCGGGGGCGGCGTCGTCGGGGTCGGCGATCCAGGTGGTGGCGGGGTCGCCGTCGAACGCCGAACGCGGCTGGGCCACGGGGTGGCCGGAGATGACGGAGGTCGCGGTCACCCAGGGGCCGCCGCGCGAGATCGTGTACTGCCTGATGAGACGCCGGTCGGTGAGCACGGCCGTACCGGACAGCCGCGTGCGGCGCGCCGCCGCGGCCGTGAACGTGCGGTCGAAGCCGCCGCCCTCCTCGTCGCGGACGCCGAGGTCGTCCGAGCACACCCAGCGCTGGGCGCCCTTCATGCAGCCGGGCGCGCCTCCGGGGATGCGGCTCATCACGTACGTGGACGCCGGGACGTTCGGGAGGCGGTACGTGCGGCCGATGCTCAGCCCGTCGATGGACAGCTCCGCCACGGCCGCGCGGGTCAGCGCCGGGAACGCGGGCGGCGAGGCCAGGCCGGTGACGCGCAGCCGCACCCAGCGGGTCGTGCCCGGCGGGACGCGCAGCTGCTGCGGGGCGCTCTCGGGGCGGACGGCCTGGTCGAGGACGCCGCGTTCGGTCTGCACGGCGACGCGCGTGACGGCGGGGCCGAGCGCGTCGTCGCGGACGAACGCGGCGGTCAGCACGCCGATCTCGCGGGGACGTTCGAAGTCGACCTGGAGCCACTGCCCCACCGGGCCGTTCCAGCCGCCGGTCTTCCATGCGGTGCCGGGGTCGCCGTCGACGGCGGCGTACGGGGCGGCGGACGGGTCGTGCGCCTGCGCCACCCCGTCGGCTCCGGCGGCCGACGACGACGCCGTGACGTTACGGATTCCGGTGTACTCGGCAACGGTGGCGTAACGCTGCCAGCCGTCGTCGAGCACGTCGGACGCCCTGGCGCGTTCGGCGGCGGTCAGGGTCTGCGAGGTGTGGTGCAGCTCGCCGAAGTCGCGGTGCAGCAGGCGCGGCGAGTCGCTCACCACCGCGGGCCCGCGCAGGTCGGAGGCGTCGTCATCGAGCAGGACGGGACGGTGCGGCAGCACGCCGCCGTCGGCCATGGCCAGCAACGACTCCGGCCCGCCGTACACGCGCGGCGGGCCGGTCGCGTCCGCGAGCGCGGCCACGGCGTCGGCGCCGGACACCTCGTACACCTCCAGCGGCGCGATCCGCTGGTCGTGGGCCGAGACCGCGTCGTCGACGACCGCGCCGCCCACCGGCGGGCCGAACGCGGCGACCCTGCGCAGCCCGGGTGAGGCGTCGAGCGTCTGGCGTATGCGCGCGGGCCATGCGCCGCGCAATGTCTCACGGCGCAGGTCGTTGCGGACCAGGACGTACCGCACGCCCATGCGTCCCAGGAACCGTCCCAGTCCGGGCGAGCCCTGCCCCGACCTGACCTGCTGGTCGACGGCGTCCAGCGCGCGCGTGTAGCCGGGGGAACCGGCGGGCACGAGCTGGCGCACGCCCCAGCGCGCCGACAGCAGCGGCTGGACGATGTCGTCCATCGGCCGCCCCCACAGGTACTCGCCGAACGACGACCCCGGCAGCGCCAGCACGGCCTGCTGACCGGCGCGCGCGTTGAGCCAGGACGCCGCGTCCCGCCAGTACCTGGGCACGTCCGGGAACTCGCCCGGCCCCGAAAGCCCGTGCCGCACCGCCGTCACGCCGATGCCGCCGACGGCCACGATCGCCGCGGTCTGCGCGGTGAGCAGCGTCCGCGCACGGGTCCGGAGAGCGGGCGGGGCGCCGGGGTCGCGTCTCACGGCGGCCGCCATGACGGGCAGGTGCGCCAGGCCGAGCGCCAGCGGCAGCCGCACCACCGCGTCGAACTTGTGCAGGTTGCGCAGCGGCGCCAGCGGCCCGTCCAGCAGGTCGCGGAACTGCGCGGCGAACGGGCCGGGCAGGTCGCCGCCGTGGCCGAGGGTGAGGATCGCCAGCCCAGTCAGCAGCGTGACCAGCAGGAACGTGCGTTCGGGCAGCAGCCGGCCGAGCAGCCCGGCCAGGCCCAGCGCCGCGACGACGCCCGTGCAGACCATCGGCAGCGGGTCGAGCGCCAGGCCGTTGCCGAGCGGCCACCACACCGTGCCGTCCACGATCAGGTAGTTGATCCACCGTTCGGCGCCGCGCAGCACGTTGACCAGCCCGGTCGGGCCGGTGGTGGTGGCGGCCTTCTCGGTGTAGGTGAGCCAGGAGAACCCGTACGTGCCGGTGAGCAGCAGCGGGACCAGCCACCACGCGGTCGCCGCCGCCACCGCCGCCGACCACCACGCCAGGATGCGCAGGCGGGGCGCGCGGCGCGGCCGGGTCAGCAGGTAAAGGACGGGGACGACCAGCACGGCGACCGTCGCGGTGGCGTTGATGCCGCCGCAGCAGGCGACGGCGAGGCCCGACCAGGCCGCCGCCCGGATCCGGCCGCCGCCCCGCACCGCGCCGACCAGCGGCAGGACGATCCACGGCAGCATCGCCACCGGCATGTACTCCGACGACAGCTGCCCCAGCGCCGCCACCGCGCCGGGCGCCAGCGCGTACGCCATCCCGGCCAGCAGGCGGCCCCCGGGCGTGCCGACGCCGAGCCGCGCGGCCAGCTTCCGGACGCCGAGGAACGCCGCGCACATCAGCAGCGACAGCCACCACCGCTGGGTGATCCAGGCGGGCATGCCGGCCAGGTCGCCGAGCACGTAGAACGGGCCCATCGGGAACAGGTAGCCGACGGCCTGGTTCTGCAGCTGGCCGAACTGCTCGGGATCCCACAGATGCAGCGACCGGCCGAGGAACCCCAGCGGACGCACCGGCATGTCGATCTTGGTGTCGGCGAGGATCATCCCGGGACGGGTGGAGAACGCCAGCGCGGTCAGGGCCAGGCAGCACACGGCAGCCCGCAGCCGGTCGCGCAGCCGCGCCGCCGCGTCCTCGGCGCTCGGCCCGGCGGCGGACGGCAGGGCGGAGGGAGACGCGTCCACCTCTCCCACGGCCATCTCGCCCCCCGTTCCTCTCCGGATTCCCCACATCGTCGCTTCGGCGGCGAGGTCGTCAGGGAGAACCGCCCTCTGGGTGGCCGAGGAGGCGTTCCAGTGGGGTCGCCGTCCGCAGCACCCGTACCGTGCCGCCGTGTTCGGCCAGGAGCATGTCGCGGACGGGCCCCTCGACGACCTGCACGGCATCGTCCTGGGCGACGACAAGCGCGCGCTTGTCTTCGGTGGCCGCCGTCCCCGCGCGGACGGCCGCGGTCACCAGGCGGGCCATCCGGTCGGTGGTGCGCGCCCAGTCGAATTCGCCCGCCCAGTGGCGGCACGCGCCGACGAGCTGCTCTCGCCGTGACGGGTCGTCCAGCTCCTTGAGCGCGCGTTCGACGGTGTCTGCCAACGGCTCGTCGGGGGCGGCCAGCCAGCCGGTGACGCCGTCGCGTACCGCGTCACGCAGGCCGTCGACGTCGTAGGCGACCGTGGGCACGCCGTGCGCCGCGGCCTCGATGACGCTCAGCCCCCACCCCTCGCCCTGGGACGCGCTCAGATGCAGGTCGGCGCGCGCCACCAGAGCCGCCTTCACGTCCTCCGGTACGTAGCCGTGCAACGTCACCGTGTCGTTGAGCCCCCGGGCGGCGACCTCGGCGGTGAGGGCCGCCAGCTCGGGCCCGTCGCCCACGATGTGGAGGCGTAGGCCGGGATGGGCTGCGGCCAGGTGTTCCGCCATGTCGAGCAGGCGATGCGTCCGTTTGTGCGGGACGAGCCGCGTCACGCACACCAGCTCGGGGTCGCCGCGCTCGGGCAGGCCGTCGGGCGGCGTGGGGGCAGGGGTGGCGGCGCCGTTGGGGACGACATACGTCGCCCCGTCCCAGCCCAGCCGGTCCCGCACCGCGCGCAAGGTGGACGGCGACACGACCACGAACGCGTGCCGACGGTACGTCCACCGGCTGACCGGCCCCTCCAGGAACCGGCCGAACCGCGCCAGCCACCCCGGGAAGTACAGACCGAACTGGGCGTCGTGCACGTGGTGCACCACGCAGAACACCGGGACGCGGCGGGGCAGCGCCCACGGGGTGAAGAAAGGGATGCCGTTCTGGCAGTCGATCACCGCGTCGAGGGACCGGCGCCGCGCCGCCGTCCACGCCAGCACCAGCGGGTAGACGGTGAACCGGCCGCCCATCCGCACGAACCGCACGCCCTCGACCGCCTCGCGGCGGCGCTGCCCCCGGGCGCGGCACGTCACGTAGCGGACGTGGGCGCCGCGTGCGGCCAGCCGCCGCGCCAGTTCCCAGGCGTACCGTTCGGCGCCGCCGGCCGCCGGATGCCAGGGATCGCGCCAGTTGACGACCGCCAGCCGCAGGCCGTCCAGATCGGCCCTCATCCGCGTCCGGCGCCCGAGACGGTCGGCAGCGGGGCGCCCTCCGCCCGCGCGACGGGCACCGGCAGCCTGACCCGGCCCGGGCGGGAGCGCGCCGCCGGGCCCGTCCGGATCCGGAGCAGGTCGCGCAGGCATTCCACCGAGTGGCGGCGCACCGAGAACGTGCTGCCCGGACGGTCGTGCCACACCACCGGGATGTCGGTGATCGACGCGCCGCGCCGCACGCAGTGCGCGAGCAGCTCGACGTCGAACGCGAAGCCGGTCGTGCGCAGGTCGGCCGCGGCCGCGCGCGCCAGCGGGCCGGCGAAGAACTTGAAGCCGCACTGGGTGTCGGCCACGCCGTCCGCCAGGTCGCGGACGAGCCGGTTGAACGTGACGGCGCCCAGGCGGCGCAGCGGCTGCCCGTACCCGTCGACGACCGACTCCGGGTGGCGCCGCGACCCCACGACCACCGGCCGTCCCGCGCTCAGCAGCGCCAGCACGCGGCGCAGCGCCGACAGTTCCGTGGCCATGTCGGCGTCGCAGAACCCCACGTAGGGCGCGCGCGTGGCGAGCATCCCGGCGCGCACGGCCGCGCCCTTGCCGCGCCGCTCGCACGACAGCAGCCGGACCGGGACGGGCCCGTCCCAGCCGCGCACGATGGCGGCGGTGGCGTCGGTGCTGGCGTTGTCGACGACGAGGACGCCCGCGGCGAGGGGCAGGGCGGCGAGCTCGGCGCACAGCCGCGACAGCCCCGCCGGAAGCCGCTCGGCCTCGTTGTAGGCCGGGACGACGATCTCAAGGACGGCGGGGCCGGGGGTGGGGGCGGCCATGGGGCCTCCGGACGGCGGACCGCGGTCGCGCCGCGGTCAGCGGGAGCCGTAGTTGTAGAGCGGCTTGATGACCGGGTCCTTCTGGGAGGCGCTGGCCAGCTGCACCGCGCCGAACGAGGCACCGGCTGCGAGCAGAACGCCGACCAGAGCGGAGATCGCGATGCGCATCAGTCGACCCTTCGACGGGGGTTACGGCCGAGTAGCGGGGTGCCCAGAGTAATGGCTGCGCCCAGACATGACCAGACGATCGCGATACTCGTGACGATCCAGGCGCCCGCGACGGCCGCGGCCGGAACCCGCGCGTCCCGCACGTCCGCCGCCCCCTGGATGCGGTACAGGACGAGGTCAGGGCCGTCGAGCACGACCTCGGCGCCGGCCAGCCGTTCTGCTCCGGCGCCGGCGTTCGCGGGGTCGTCGACGGCGACGTAGCGGACGCCTTCGCGGCGCAGCGCCTCGGTCAGCGGGGCGCCCGATCCGATCAGCGGGTCGAGGCGGACCGCGCGCGGGTCCTCGGGCGCGACGGTGGTGCCGTCCACGGTCACCGCGTCGTTGACGATGACCCTGCGGTGCAGGTAGCGGGGCAGCGGGTCCAGGACGCGCCGTCCGTGGTTCCACTCCGGGCTCCGGTAGGCGGCCCAGGGAAGCAGCAGCACCGCCCCAGGCTCTTTGTCGGCGTGGACGATGTCGCGTGCCCGCGCCCAGTCGGCCGGGTAGTGGACGGCGCGCAGGTGCCCGGCGGCCCCCCACGCCAACGACGGCAGCAGCACCACGGGGGCGAGCACCGCGCATCCCGTGACCACGCCCAAGCGCGCTTGCGCGGCCCGGTCGGCGGCCACGCCCAGCCCCACGGCGACGACGACGGCCAGGGGCGCCACGTACTGCTGCCCGTCCCGCAACACCGCGAACCCGGACCACAGCCCGATCAGCCCCTCCAGCACGGGCGCCGCCACAGCCCCCAGAGCCGCCACCACGTACCCGGCGGCCGCCGCCCCCGCCAGACCACGTTTCCAGGGGGCGTCCGCGCTCGCGCACCACCGCCCGTAGGCGAACAACGCCACCAGCACGACGGCCAGCCACAGCCCTGCGGTGACGACGTTCCCGTACGCGGTGGGCACGGTTTCGCCGTTCCATACGCCGCCCAGCAGAAGCAGGCTGCCGAGCGTCCCGAACGGGGTGTCCGCGCGCGCCGCGAACGCCTCCACCGCGCTGCCGTCCCCCGGCACACCCCCGGCGCGCAGCAGTCCCGGGATGAGCCAGGGCAGGCTCAGCACGGCCAGCGCCAGGACGACCCGCCGCACCCCCGCGCCACGCCGCCGCGCCGACGCCACGACCAACGCGGTGATGCCCGAGACGGTCAACGCGGCGAATCCGCCGATCGCCGCGGGCAGCAACGCGCGTACGAGACGACGCCCGCCGCCCCGCGCGTCCGCGTCCGCCGCCGCTGCCACCACCCAGGGAAGCGCCGCGTACCCCAGCAACAACGCCCACTGCCCCAGCAGCAGACGTTCGGCCACGAACGGGTTCCAGGCGTAGCACACCCCGGCCGCCAGCCTCGGCAGCGTCCGCGACGAGGGGACGAGCGACGCCGCCGCCACGCACGCCATCACGAAAACGGCGAGCAGGACGAGTTTCTGTGCCACGCCCCCCGGAAGCACCGTGGCGAGCGCCGTGACGAACGCGTCGCTGGGGACGTGCCGGGGCACCGTCCCGGTCACGCCGAACGTCATCGACGTGAACCCGGGATCGGGCACGAACACCATGTCGTACGACAGCACGAACCCGGGTGCGAGCCCCGGGCCGAGCACGAGCAGCCCGAGCCCCAGCCCGGTCAGTGCGGGCACGGGCCACCCCGCCCGCCAGGTCCGTCCCCCCGCTGTCATCAGACGTCCGACGCTAGCGCGAACCGTAGTGAAATGTCCGTCCGCTCAGCCGCGGGGAAGGCCGAGGATGCGTTCGCCGATGACGTTCAGGTTGACCTCGGTCGTGCCGCCGCCGATGGTCATCGCGCGGGACGCCAGCAGGTGCCGGGTCCAGCGGCGGCGCAGGTCGGACCTCCAGTCGCCGGTCAGGGCGCCCTCCTCGCCCAGCAGCGTGAAGCCGTACTCGGTGACGCGCTGCCCGTGCTCCATCGCCACGAGCTTGCGGACGTTGGCGGTCGCGCCCGGGTCCGTGCCCGAGATCTGCTTGAGGGTGGCGCGCAGGCCCAGCAGCGCGAAGGCGTGCTCGTCGCAGGCCAGCCGCCCCAGTTCGTCGCGCACCACCGGGTCGTCGGACAGGCCCAGCTCGCGGGCCATCCGCACCAGGCCGGGCAGGTCGCCGCCGAGCTGGAAGGTGCTGGTCAACCCGACCCGCTCGTTGGCCAGGGTGTTGCGGGCGACCCGCCAGCCCTCCCCCGGCTCGCCGACCACCAGCTCGTCGGGGACGAACACGCCGTCCAGGAACACCTCGTTGAAGACGGCGTCGCCGGTGCACTCGCGCAGCGGCCGGATGTCGACGCCCTCGGAGGCCATGTCGACCAGGAAGTAGGTGAGGCCGTCGTGCTTGGGCCGGTCCGGGTGGCTGCGGGCCAGGCAGATGCCCCACTGCGCGTCCCGCGCCAGCGACGTCCACACCTTCTGCCCGGTGATCCGCCAGCCGCCCTCGACCTTCTCGGCGCGCGTGGACAGCGCGGCCAGGTCCGAGCCCGCGCCGGGCTCGCTGAACAGCTGGCACCAGACGATCTCGCCGCGCAGCGTCGGCGGCAGGAACCGCTCGCGCTGGCCGGGCGTGCCGTACTGGACCAGCGACGGCACCACCCACGCCGCGATCATCAGCGGCACCGGCCGCACGCCCGCCGCCGCCAGCTCCTGCCGGATGACGATCTGCTCGACGGGCCCGGCGCCGCGGCCCCAGGGCTTCGGCAGATGCGGGGTCACCCAGCCGCCCTCGGCCATCGCCGCCCGCTGCCGCGGGACGTCCATCGCGGCCATCTCGGCGACCCGCGGCCGGATCCGCGCGCGCAGCGGCCCGGCCTCCTCCTCGGGCAGGTCGACGTCGACCGGGCGGCGCACGCCCGCGACCGCCAGCTCCGCGACCCGCGCCCGGGCCGCGCTCGCCCGGCCGAGCAGGGCACGCAGCGTCAGCGCCCGCCGGTAGATCAGGTGCGCGTCGTGCTCGAAGGTGTAGCCGATGCCGCCGTGCACCTGGATGTTGCCCTCGGCGCACGACACGGCGGCGTCGGCGGCCAGCGCGTCGGCCACGGCGACCGCGTACCGGCGCTGCTCGGGCGCGTCGGCGCCGGCCAGCGCGCGGGCGGCGTCCCACACGGCGGCGCGGGCGCGTTCGACCGCGATCAGCATCCGTGCGCACCTGTGCTTGACGCCCTGGAACTGCCCGATGGGGCGGCCGAACTGCTCTCGGGTCTTGGCGTAGGCGACGGCGTCGTCCAGCGCGCGTCCCGCCACGCCGCACGCCTCGGCGCCCAGCAGGACGACGGCGATGGCGTGCACGTCCGCATCCGGGGCGAGCAGGCGTTCCTCCGGTACGTCGGCGAGCGCGCCGGCTGTCGTGACCGCGGCGACGGGACGCGTCAGATCAAGCGACTCCAGTTCCGTCACCTCGACCCGGCCGCGGTCGACGACGGCCCAGCGGTCCCCGACCGGCACGACGAACACGTCGGCGGCCGCCGCGCCCAGCACCGGCGGTCCGCCGAGCCCGCCGAGCGCCACGCAGCCGGTGCGCGAGCCGTCCGCCAGCCCCGGCAGCAGCTCGGCCTTGAGCGCCTCGGACCCGGCCGCGTCGATGACGGCGGAGGCCAGGACGGTCGGCAGGTACGCGCCCGGGGTGAGGGCCCGGCCGAGCTCCTCCAGCGCGACGGCCTGTTCGAGCAGGCCGAAGCCCTGGCCGCCGTACCGTTCGGGAAGGTGCAGCCCCGGCAGCCCCTGCGCGACGAGGGCCGCGCGGAACCCGCCGTCGTCGGCGTCCCGCACGGCCCGCGACGTGACGTGCCGTCCGGCGAAGCCGCGGACCGCCTCCGCCAGCCGCTCGTGTTCCTCGGTCAGCCCGATCGCCATGCCCGGCCCCTCTCCTCGGCGTGCGGCACAGCCTAGTAGAACGACATTCGGTTGCCGAGAGAGAGATCGCCCCCAGGGGAACGAACGGGGCGGGCGGGCCCGGCGGCGCCGGTCAGGCGGTGCCGGTGCGGGGCGCGGGCTTCAACCCGGCCAGGAACCGGTTGACGTCCGGCCACATCTTGCGGTGCGTGTTCGGCAGCGACACGAACACCACCGCCGGGGCGGGCTTGCCGGTGTCGATCACGGCGGTCGCGACCACCTCGCCGGTCGCGCGCACCCCGGCCCGCTTGTAGGTCAGGTACGAGGCGACCAGCCAGCCCCGGCGGCCGCCCACCGGCAGCGCCTGCGACGCCAGCGGCGCCGTCCTGTGCGGGAACTGGTAGTACGTGGTCTCGAAGTTCTTGGCGGCCAGCGCCGCCACCGACCGGACGCTCTCCGGCCCGTCGTAGGAGCCGCGCAGCGCCGGGCTGAGCGTGCCGGTGAGCAGCTGCCCGTACCAGATCCGCCCGCCGTCGCGTTCGGTGACGAGGATCTGCTGACCCGACCAACCGGACACCGCCAGCTTGCTCCGCTTGGCCGGCACCTGCCAGGGCCGCGCCAGCCGCGGGTACGACAGGCCCGAGTGGACGTCGGTGACCTGCGCCAGCACCTTGCTGGGCTGCCCGGGGAAGCGGCGCAGCGGCCGGTCGGCGGGCATCGACACCGCGGGCGCCTGGACGCCGCGCGTCGTCGCCCCCTTCTCCTTGCCGGAGCCGGAGTCGGAGTCGTCGCCGCGCTGCTTGACGTAGTAGACGGTGCCCGCCGCCAGCAGCCCGAGGACGAGCAGCCCGACGCCGCCGTACAGGGCCAGCTTCGACCGGCCGCCCTCCTCGTCGCCGTCGGGCCTGACGGGGCCGTTCAGCTTGGCGTCGGCGGCCGCCTCGTCGGCCATCCACTCGGGCATCTGCCAGTTGCCGCTGCTGGGGCGGCCCGGCTTGGCGGGGGTCCCGGCGCCCGACGTCGGCGCCTGGTACCGCGGATCGGCGGCGCCGTCCGCGTCCGGCCCGGAGCCGTCGAACAGCTCGCCCTCCCACCGGTCGCCCCGGTCGGCGTGCTCCTCGTCCGCCGGCTGCGCGGGCTGCCCGGCCCGGTCGCCGGACCCGGCGGTCACGGGCTCGGCGGTGGCGGGCTCGGCGGTGGCGGCCCTGGCGGACGGAACGGGCGCGACCTTGACGTCCTCGGCCTCCGGCGGCGTGGCGCCCGAGCGCTCTCCCCTCTCGTTACCGTCGCTCATCTCGGTCCAGCGCGTGTCGCGCTCCCCCTGATCGGACATGCGGCACACGTTACGCGAAGATCACTGAGGGCACTCCGGCCCCCAGTCACACTCAGGAAACAATCAGCCGTTCCCGCACCATCAGTGTGGCGCCCGCCACGGCGGCGGGCATCATCACCACCGCCGCCAGCGGCACGAGGAACGTGACGAACGTCGCCGCGCCGAACCCGACGACCAGCGGCCGGTACCGGCGCAGCACCGCGAAGCGGTCCCGCCGCAGCAGGCCGCGGCGTTCCAACGCGACGGAGGTCAGCTCACCGGCCAGCAGGTAGCCCGACACGCAGGCCGCCACCACGGGCACGACGGTCTGGCCGACGACGGGCAGGAACCCGCAGGCGAAGAAGAGCACGGCGAACAGCAGGGCCACCAGGCCCAGCACGAGCGTGTCGCCGATCGCCCGCCCGATCTGGGTGAGCAGCGGGACGTCCGGCTCCGGCGGGGCGCCGCCCTGCGACTCCTCCACCTTCACCGCGATGCTCTCGTAGAACGGGTCACCCACCAGCAGCGTCACCGCGGTGAACGTCACCACCGCCAGGAACAGCGCCGCCCCGAAGATCGCCAGACCGGCGACGACCCGCGTGGCGTCCCGCAGCTCGGATGCCCATCCGTCGGCGAACGGCGTCACCCACCCGGCCAGGTCGCCCAGGTTCCACGCCAGCGCGCCCAGCGCCGCCGCGTACACCACGAGCACGATCAGCGCCGGGATCAGCCCGAACAGCCACTGCGCGGGGTGCCGCGCCACCCACGCCAGCCCCCGGAACAGGTAGCCGACCCCGTTGAACAGGTCCTTGAACGACGACGGGCGGGACGCCTCCGCGCCGCCCGGCGCGCTCATGTGGCCCATCGGCCCCTGCGGGCCCACCGGACCTCCTTGGCCCATCGGCACCGGTTGCCCCATCTGGCCGAGGCGGTCGCCCGGCCCCGGCCCGTGCTGCTCGTACGGCTGAACCACGCCCCCAACCTAGCGGCCCCCGGGATCATTCCGCGATCACGGCGTCGCGCTCCGCCGTCCGTCATGCCCGCCTCCGGCGGCATCGGCGGCTACGCCCGGTACGGCCGGCCCTCCTCCACCCGGTCGTCCGGCGCGGGCACCGAGAAGGTCTCGCCGTTGGCGGGGACGCCCACCGCGCGCCAGGTGAAGGGCACGGCGCGCGCGGTGTCGGGGTCCGGGCCATCCATGAGCTGGAAGTGCAGGTGCGGCTCGGTGGAGTTGCCGGAGTTGCCGCAGTCGGCGATGTGCTGCCCCGCCCGTACCCGGTCGCCCGCCCGGACCGCTGCCGAGCCGCGCCGCAGGTGCGCGTAGACGGCGAACGTGCCGTCGCCCAGGTCCAGGACGACATGGTTGCCGACCACCCCCGCGGGTGCGGCCAGGTCACGGAAGGCGCCCTCGAAGAAGAGGTAGAGCAGGGCCGGCAGGGAGTTGCGGCTGAGATGGTCGCGCTGCCTGTCGGAGACGCGCACCACGGTCGCGTCCGCGCAGGCCAGCAGCGGCTCCCCGAACGCGGGGAAGGCGCTGTTACGCCGGACCAGCGGCCACAGCCAGGCGAACGGGGGGCGGGTACGGTCCTGCGGGTCGGCCACGATGTCGATCGCGTACGCCTGCCCGTAGATGCGCGTGCCGTGGCTGGGGATCTTGCTGGCGGGGCTGTTGAGCGCCGTCCAGCGCCCGGCGACCGGCGGGTCCACCTCGACGGGTTCCTCCGGCGGCCGGGAAGGGCCGGCGGCCGCCAGCCGGACGGCCAGGAACCGCGCGCCCAGGGCCAGGCCGATCGCCGTCCACCCCCACGCCATCGGCAGGTCGGCGAAGAAGTCCGCGACCAGCACGACGAGGAACGCCAGCCAGCTCAGCCGGCCGAGCACCATCAGCGTCTTGATCCCCTTGCGCATGGGTTCTCCGATCGTCGCCGTCGTCGTCACGGCTGGGCCGCGGCCAGGGCCACCAGAAGCGGGACGACCCGTTTCGGCGGGACCCGGTAGCGGCCGCGCGCCGCGGTGTGCAGCCAGCCGGCGGACGTGAGCTGCCGCAGGTGGTGGTAGATCTGGCCGGTCGTGCCGAGGTCCTCCAGCGCCGCCAGCTCCGCGACGGCGCCCCGGCCGCCGAGGATTTCGCGCAGCAGGCGCATCCGCACCGGGTGCCCGAGCGCCGCGAACGACTCGGCGGCCTCGGACCAGTCGGCGTCCATGAGCTCGCCGACGGTCAGCCCGTACTGCCACTCGTACCGTTCGCCGGTGGGCACGCGGACGGCCCCGGTGAACAGCACGCCGCCGTCGTCCGCTCCGTCCATCCGGTCCAGCCGGGCCTTCAGCTGCTCCAGCGCCCAGAAGGTGCCGCCCTCCGGCGCGGGTTCGGCGCCGGGCCGCTGCCCGGGATGCCCCGTGTCCCCCGACTCCAGTGCCGCCACCCGCCGCTCCAGCTCGGCGACACGCCGCTCCAGATCCATGACGACATTATACGTAGTTACGTATATACGACGAAAACTTGGTATGCGATCATGGTGTGATCCACGTCCCCCTTCGTGCGTTGAGGGTGATGCGCGTGTCCGGCGCCCTGGTACGTCGCTCGGAATCGTTTTCGCCCTCCCTGGCCTGGGCCGGGATCCTCGCCGCGCTCGCGTTCGCCGTGTTCGGGCTGGGCCAGGCGGTCCGCGAGGACCGCGCGGCCGACCGCGTCGCCGCCGGTGACGGCCGTGCGGGCGTGTTCGTCGCCGAGTCGCGGAGCTGCGGTCGCGGCGGCTGCTCCTGGTACGGGACGTTCACTCCCGGGGGCGCCCCGAATGCCGGCACCCCCGGCATCCGGCTGCGCGGCGTGGACGCGGACGCCGTCGCCCGCGACGAGCGGGTTGCCGCACTCGACGTGGGGGCACGTGACTTCGTGTACGCCGCGGACGGCTCCCCGGACCGGGACGAGGCCGTCTCGGCACTGCTGTTCGGCCTGGTGTTCGGCGCCCTGGGTCTCGCCGGAGCGGCGATCATGCTCCGGCGGACGCCGTGGGCCGAACTGCCCGAGCGGCTACGGCATTTCGACGCGGCGGACACCGTGCGCGCGTGGGCCCGCGACCTGCTCACCCCGGACCGCTGGGGGTGGAGCGCCCGGGGCCCGTCCGCGGTGCCGGTGAAGATCGTGCGAGCGCCGCTGCGGACGCTCGCCTGGGCGATCGCCTATCCGTTCGTGCTGCTGGTGGCGATCGTCTCCGTCGGCGCGGGCGTCGGGCTGTTGCTGGACGACACCCCCGCCGATTTCGAGATGCGCCTGATCAACCTGTGGCTCGTCGTCGTGCTGTTGCTGCCCGCCGCACTGGCGGCGCAGATCGGCCGGATGCTGCTGCTGCGGCCGAGGCTGCGGGTGCTCGGCGACGAGATCGTCATCCGTGACAGCGTGCTGCTGTGGAAGGCGGCGCGGCTCCGGCGTGAGGACGTCGCCGCCGTCCGTCCCACCGGCGACGGCCCCGGCGGCCACCTGGGCGTCGGCGGGCATGCCGAACTGACGCCGTTCCGGGAACCGCTCAACCTCGACCTCCTGCTCCGCACCGGCGTGCGCCTGCCCGGACGGCGCCGCAGATGGGGCAACTGGCTCTGGCTCCTGCATCGGGGCCTGGACCGGCGCCTGGCCGACCGCCCTCTCGTGCCGCGGCGCGGCGAGCAGTACCGCCGGATCTCCCTGCGCGTCCGCGACCCGGAACGGGTCGCCGGCGACCTCCAGCGCTGGCTGGGGGTTCCGGAGACCTCGCCCCGCCGACCGGGCTTCGAACCGGCCGACCATTTCCTGCGGGGCAGGCACGCCGTCCACGACGGAACCGGCGACCAGTCCCTCACGATCAAGGGGACGTCTCCGCAGCCCGTGCTCGCCGAGATCAGCAACGACGGCGCTCCCCGCGTGCGCGTCCTCGCCGGCCGCAGCGGCCTGCGCCAGGGGGCCCCGCTGGCGTCGGTCCCCCGCGGCGCGTCCGCCGCCCGGCTCGTCGTCGACGGCGAGACGCGGCTGCGGGTCAAGGCGGCGGGCGCCTGGACGGTCACGCTCGGCGGCCCGGAAACGGCCCGCGCGTTCGACCGGACGATCTCGGGCCGCGGATCCGACGTCGTCAGGTACGAGGGGCCGCCGGGAATCGGCATCCTCACCGGAGGCGGCCGGGAGGTCGGGGAGATGCTCCTGCGCGGCTCCGATCTCGCCCTTCGCCACAGCCTGGGTCAGGTCGTCCCCGCCGAGCGGCGGGGAACGGAGCCGGCCGCCCTCGCTTCCCTCTGTTCGTTCGCCGTCCCGTCCGGAGCCGTCCTGGAACTGCGCGCGGACGGCGACTGGAACATCGAGATCCTGCCGCTGCGGCAGATACCGGGCACCCCGGACCTGCTGGAAGGGCCGGGAGCGGACCACGTCCACACGTTCGACGATTCCGTGCAGGGCGCCCACCCGGCGGTGCTGCTCTACACCGGCCCCTCGGCGCGGCTGGAGACGTCCTACCTGGGGAAGGGCGCCTTCGCCGTCCACCGCCTCACCGAAGGGCTCGCACCGGCTGGCACTGGCGGCGACGAGCCGATCGACCTGCAACCGTGGACGCTGCTCCAGGTCAGCACCGACGGCCCCGGCCGCTGGCGCCTGCGCACGACCGCCGTGGGGAGCACGGCTCGCCCCGCCGCATCAGGACTTCAGGAAGGCTCGCCCTCGCGGTGACGGCCGGTACCCGTGCTGAGGCTCTCCCCGAGCCCGAGTTCCTTCCGGGTCACCACTGCTCGGCGCTCTCCTCGGCCAGCCGCACCAGACCGGAGTCGGTGCGCTCGTAGCGGTTCATCACCGACAGCGGCGGCGAGTACACGTGCACGCTCACGGCGGGCGCCGTGGAGGTGTTGCGCACGTCGTGGATGTAGTCGGGGCCGAACGCGCGGGTCTGCCCGGTGCCGACCTGCCGCGTGCCGCCCAGGTCGTCCTCCTCCAGCTCGCCCAGCGCGACGGCGAACGCGCCGCGCGAGCCGCCGTGGTCGTGCAGGCCGGTGGCCTGGCCGGGCAGCCAGCTGATCAGCCAGACCTCGTGCTCCTCGTCCTGGTGCAGACGCTCGTACCAGCGCCCGTCCGGGTTGAGCCGCACGCGCCACAGCCAGTCGCCCGGGGCGGCGGCCAGGGCGCCGGCCATCTCGGCCAGCTTGTTCGCGGCGGGCGCGGTCGTGCTCACGGTCATCTGCTCTGGGTCCCTTTCCTCGTCGCTTCGGCTCGGCTCAACGCACGGCGCGGCGACACAGATCGCTGGCCTGCCGCCGGAAGTCGACGTGCAGGCGCGACCAGAGAGGAAGTCCGGGACGCATGGCGACCAGCATACCGCTTTCCGGACCATGCCAGTCGGAATTGTGGATTGCCCCTTCCGGCCCCCGGGGCCGGTCGCCGGACAGGAGGACGGCGCCCGCGCGCAGCCACTTCTCGATCATGGTGCGATCGGCCCGTCCGGCGGGGAGCCCGGGGTCGTCGCCGATGAGGAAGGTCAGCGCCCGTCCGCCGGGCGGCGCGCCATGTCAGTACGACGTCGCCGCGCCGTCGCCGATCCGACAGCGGCGATCCCTACGGTCGATCCCGGCACAGCAGGCGAGTCAGTTCGTACCGCAGCCATCGGAAGGTGCACATGAGGAAACCGAAGGCCGTCACCGCCACCCTGCTCCTGGGAACGGCCGTTTCGATCGGCTCGACGATCGCGGCGGGAGCCGCGTCCGCCGAGACGACCCCGTCCGGCCGGGACTACTCGATCCAGGGCATCTACGAGGCCAGGCAGTATCCGCCGACCAACGCGGGCTTGACGTCCTGCCGGTACGACGCCTCCGTGATCCAGGATGGATCGACCGGAGCCTGGTGCGAATATCACGGCTTCCACGACTACACGAAGGACCACTGGGCGCTGATGGTCAACGAGGGAACCGGCTGAGTCCGGACCGCCTGTGGCGCCGACCATGCCGGTGCGCGGACCGGCGTGGTCGGCGCCGCGGCTTTCGCCATCACCTGTCCTAGGGTGGGCGGATGGTGACCTTCCGGGTCGATGACGTCGTGCCCGCCGCCGAGGCCCTCCCCACGCGGCCGCTGGGCGAACGGTTCACCGATGCGCTGCTCGTCGGCGGCGATCCGGCGCTGCCGGTCCTCGCGCCGGACGGGGTGCATCCGCTGCTCGGTGCCGCCGCGCGGGCCTTCGCCGACCACCGGCCGCTCGTGCTGTCACCCGACGCGGTGTGGCTGACGATCCTGCAGGGTGTCGCCCAGCACGTGCGCCTGCACGCCGAGGAACTGCGTCCGCGGCTGGTGAGCCACGCCGGCCGCAAGCGGATCACGGTGGTGCTCGACGGACCGATACCGCAGGACGCGGATTCGTGGCAGAACGTCGTGGAGCTGTTCGGCGAGCTTCTGGCCGGGGAGATCGACGACGCCGACGTGTTCGAATGCGACTTCTCCACCAGCACCGACGTGGAGCGGACGGCCGGACGGATCGTCCTGCTGGACGCCTACTCGCCGTACTTCTCGCTGTGGATGACGTCCGTCTGCGGCATCCCGTCGATCACCCTGACCGGCACGGTCGAGGACTGGCGGAGGATCCGGGCGCGGGTCGACGCGATCGCCGGGTTCGGCCTGGAGACCTGGTGCCGGTCGCTCGCGCCGATCGCCGACCAGTTCGTCCGGGCCGCGGCGGGTGACGTGGACACCGCGTTCTGGCGGCGCGTCTACAACCCCGCCGACGCCTACGGCGGCGAGGTCATCACCGGCTGGATCGCCCGGCTGTACCCGTACCTGACCGGTGACGGCGTGGCCGACCGGCCGAACCCGTTGCTGGAGCTGCCGATCGGCGAGCCGCGCGACGTCACCGTCGACGGCGCGGTCTACGGCGGCCCGGGGATCCGCAGCGACAGCGTCCCCGCCACCCTCTCGCGAGTGCGGATCGACCTCAACGACCGGCTGGGCGGCGGCAACCGATCCGTGGCCCTGCACGCCGGCCTGGTCGGCGTCGCCCAGGACGACGACGGCGCGCTGCGCCCGGTCGCCGGCTGGTACCTGGCGCCGGCGACGGCCGAGATCGACGACGTGGTCGACCGGATCATCCGCGACCACGACACCACCTCGCCGCAGCCGCACTTCCTGTCCGACCTGCCCGCCGACGTGCTGGCGGTCTACCGCCGCATCGGTTCGGCGACCCTGTTCGACGGCGCGTGGCGGCTGCGCCCGGTCAGCGAGCTGAGATGGGTGTGGCGCGGCCAGGACCACCCTCCGATCGTCACGATCATCGACCTCGCCGACGGCCGGAGCCTCGGCGGCGCCGTCGACTTCGCCACGCAGACGGTCCACTGGGTCGTCTGCCGCATCGGGAAGCCCGTGACCGGCGACGACCTGTGGCTGGCCGACGCCCCCGGCGACGTCCCCGTCTACGGCACCTCGCTGGCCCTGCTGCTGGAAGCCGCACTGGACACCGGCGGCGACATCACCCACCTGGAAACCGGCCGCCTCGACCGTCTGGCCGCCTCACGCCAAGACGTCAGGTGAACAGCGCGGCCAGCAGCCCGGCGGCGTCGGCCGGGGCACGTGCCTCCAGACGCACCACCGGACCGTCCAGGTGAAGACGGAAGTCGAAGAACGGGCAGCACCGTTGCTCGTCGGCGGCGAGCGCGGCGACGGCGGCCGTGCGATCGGCGGGCAGCGTCAGCCGCACCCCGTCGTCGATCTCCTCCCGTTCGGCGCCGTCCAATACTTCCCGCCATCGCCCGGCGCGTTCGGCCATGCCGTCGCCGGACAGCGAGCACGCCACCGGTTCGCGGCGCCACCGCTCACCCGTCCCCGCGGGCGGGCCGGAGCCGGGGAAGCCGCACCGCGGATCGCACCGCCGCGACCGGTCCGGCAGCGCGTCCAGATGCGCCAGGGCCCGGCGCAGCGAGACGGTCAGAGCGGTCAGCTCGGCGACGCGGCGCTCCACCTCGGTCAGCCGGGCGGCCACGCGCGGCCGCAGCTCGGCCTTGACCTCGGCGCACGCCCCCGCCGCCCACACCCGCAGCAGTTCGGCGATCTCCTCCAGCGGCAGGCCCAGGTCCTTGGCCGCGCCGATGAACGCCAGCCGCTCGACGGCGTCCTGCCCGTAGACGCGGTATCCCGCGGGTGTGCGGTCGGCCGGCAGCAGCCCCGCGGACTCGTAGAACCGCAACGTGGTGGCCGGGACACCGGTCCGTTCGGCCAGCTGGGATATCCGCATCGTCGTCATGTCCCGACGCTAGACCTTCGACCCGGCTCGAAGGTCAAGCCGCAAGCGCGCGGGGCCGGTCACGAGCCGTCGGGGCCGGGTGGCGAGGCCAGCGCACGCAGCACGTAGGGCATGACGCCGCCGTGGAGATAGTGCTCGACCTCGCGGGGGGTGTCGAGCCGTACCCGCGCCTGGAACGTGACGTCTCCGGCGTGGACGGTGACGTGCGGGGGCACGACGCCGTCGTTGAGGGCGGACAGACCGGTGACGGTGACGGTCTCCTCGCCGGTCAGGCCGAGTTCGTCGGCACCCTGGCCGGGCGGGAACTGCAACGGCAGGATGCCCATGCCGACCAGGTTGGAGCGGTGAATGCGCTCGTAGGACTCGGCGATGACCGCCTTGACGCCGAGCAGGGCGGGGCCCTTGGCGGCCCAGTCACGGGACGATCCGGTGCCGTAGGCGGCTCCGGCGACGACCACCGTGGGGACGCCCGCGTCCCGGTAGGACAGGGCCGCCTCGAAGATGGAGGTGACCCTGCCGCCGTCCAGGAAGTCGCGGGTGAGGCCGCCCTCGGTGCCGGGGGCGACCTGGTTGCGCAGCCGGACGTTGGCGAAGGCGCCGCGCATCATGACCTCGTGGTTGCCGCGGCGCGAGGCGTAGGTGTTGAACCGGTCGGGGGTGACGCCGAGCCGGGTCAGGTGCCGGCCGGCCGGGCTGGCGGGAGGGATGGCTCCCGGCGGTGACATGTGGTCGGTGGTCACCGAGTCGCCCAGTTTGACCAGGATGCGGGCCCCGACGATGTCCTCGGCGGGGCGCGGCCGGGACGTCAGGCCGTCCAGGTAGGGCGGGCGGCGGATGTAGGTGGACGCCTCGTCCCAGGGGAAGGTCTCCGACTCCGGCGCGTCCAGGCGCCGCCACCGGTCGTCGCCGCCGAAGACGTCGGCGTAGCGGCGGGCGAACATCGCCGGTTCGAGCGACGACGCGACGACGTCGCGGATCTCGGCGTCGGCGGGCCAGATGTCGCGCAGGTGGACGGGCCGGCCGTCGGAGCCGACGCCGAGCGGCTCGGTGAGCAGGTCGACGTCCATCGTCCCGGCGATGGCGTAGGCGACGACGAGCGGTGGGGACGCCAGGTAGTTCATCGCGACCTCCGGCTGGACGCGTCCCTCGAAGTTGCGGTTGCCCGACAGCACGGCGGCCACGGTGAGGCCGTGTTCGCGGACCGCCCGGGAGACCTCGTCCACCAGTGACCCGGACGCGCCGATGCAGGTCATGCAGCCGAACCCGGTGAGGTGGAAGCCGAGCGCCTCCATGTGGCGGGTGAGATCGGCCTTGGCGTAGTAGTCCATGACGACCCTGGACCCCGGAGACAGGGTGGTCTTGACCCAGGGCCGCCTGGTCAGGCCCCTGGCGGCGGCGTTCCTGGCCAGCAGTCCGGCCGCCACCATCACGGCGGGGTTGGAGGTGTTGGTGCAGGAGGTGATCGCGGCGAGGGCGACGGTGCCGTGGCCGAGGCGGTGTTCGGTCCCGTCCAGCACCACCGGCACGCCGGACGCCGCGTCCGCCGAGCGGGGCAGCGAAGCCCGGAACGAGGACTTGGCGGCCGTGAGCGGCACCCTGTCCTGCGGGCGGCGCGGCCCGGCGATCGACGGGACGACCGTGGACAGGTCCAGCTCGACCTCCTCGGTGAAGGCGATCCGCGCCGAGGGGTCGTGCCACATCCCCTGCTCCTTGGCGTACGCCTCCACAAGGGCGACCTGGTCGGCGTCGCGGCCGGTGAAGCGCAGGTAGCGGAGGGTCTCCTCGTCGATGGGGAACAGGGCGCAGGTCGAGCCGTACTCGGGGCTCATGTTGGAGATGGTGACGCGGTCGGCGACGGGCAGCGCGGTGACCCCCGGGCCGTGGAACTCCACGAACTTGGCGACCACGCCGTGCCCGCGCAGCAGCTCGGTGATCGTCAGCACCAGGTCGGTGGCGGTGGCGCCGGGCGGCAGCCGTCCGTGCAGCCGGACGCCCACGACGGCGGGCAGCGGCATGGCGATCGACTGCCCGAGCATCGCGGCCTCGGCCTCGATGCCGCCGATGCCCCAGCCCAGGACGCCCAGCCCGTTGACCATGGTGGTGTGCGAGTCGGTGCCCAGGCAGACGTCGGGGAACGCCCACCCGTCCCGCACCATCACCACGCGCGCCAGGTGCTCGACGTTGACCTGGTGCATGATGCCCGTGCCCGGCGGGACGACGGTGAAGTTCCGCAGCGACTTCTGTCCCCATTTGAGGAACCGGTAGCGCTCGCGGTTGCGTTCGTATTCGAGTTCGGTGTTGCGGGCCAGGGCGTCCGGCCGGCCGAACACCTCGGCGATGACCGAGTGGTCCACCACCAGTTCGGCCGGGATCAGCGGGTTGACGTGGGACGGGTCGCCGCCCAGGGCGACCATGGCGTCGCGCATGGCGGCCAGGTCGACCAGGGCCGGCACGCCGTTGGTGTCGTGCAGGAAGACCCGGGCGGGCCGCAGCTCCAGCACCTGCGATGCGGCCCGGTCCGGTCGCCAGTCCGCGAGCGCCCGGACGGCGGAGGCGGAGGCGGCGCCGTCCTGGTGGCGCAGCAGGTTCTCCAGCACGATCTTCAGGCTGTACGGCAGGTGCGCGGGGGCGAGGTCGGCGACGCGGTGGATGAGCAGCCGCCGGTCCCCCACGCGCAGCGTCGCGCGGGTGCCGAACGCGTCGTGCGCGGATGCGACCGTTGCGGTGGGGGCGGAGCTCATGGTCTGCCTGCCTCTCCTGGTGGTTGTCGGGTTGTGGACGGTCAGTGGGGGCGGGGGCCGTCGGGGATGCCGTCGGGGAACGCCGGTGCGCAGAATCTGTTGACGTGCCCGCCTTCTGTTAGGCACTCGGCGGCCACGGCCTTCCAGGCCGCGTAGTGCGGGGCGGAGCGGTGCTCCCGGTAGAACGCCGCCTCGTCGCGGTAGATCTCGTACAGGACGAACTCGTACGGGTCTTCGGCCGTGCGCAGCACGTCGAACCGCAGGCATCCGGGTTCGCGGCGGCTGGCTCGCGCGTTGGCCTGGATACCGGCAAGGAACTCGTCGAGCCTGCCGGGCCGGACCCGGAGCGTGACGATCACGACGAACATCGGGGCTCGGCCTCCCGCGGGTCGGGCAGGCCGAGCATGTCCGCCGCGTCGATGCCGCACGAGCGGGCCAGGCGGTCCAGGTCGCGGCGGGTCTTGGCGGGCAGCGCGACCCCGTGACGTGCGGCGTGCTCGGCGTTGCGGTCCTCGATCTCGCCCGGGTAGAAGATCTCGTCGACGCCGGGGGCGCGCGGGACGGCCTTGGTGAGGCCGATGAGGTCGTCCAGACGCCGGTCGAACTCCTGCCGGTCCATGAACGCGTCCACCCGCAGGGCGATCAGCAGATGGCCGCAGCCGCTGCGCCGGTCGGGCACGTAGGGGCCGGTGACGCCGGTGGCATAGGAGCTGCCGGTCAGGACGCCCGACAGCACGTCCATCATGAAGGAGATGCCGTAGCCCTTGTGACCGGCCATGGGCAGCACCAGGCCGTCGAGGGCGGTCCGCGGGTCGGTGGCCGGGGCGCCGTCGGGTCCGATGGCCCAGCCGTCCGGCAGGGTCTCGCCGCGTTCCAGGGCCGCGTAGATCTTGCCGCGGGCGACCGTGGTGTTGGCGATGTCGAGAACGACACCGCCGGGCACGGCGATCGACCAGGGGTTCGCGCCGACCGTCTTGGCCCGCCCGCCCCAGGGCGCCATGGCGGGGCTGCCGTTGGTGGTGAGGATCGCGACGCAGCCCTCGTCCGCCATCATCCGCGTGAAGTAGGCGGCGGTGCCGAAGTGGTTGCTGTCGCGGACGGCGACCGCGCCGACGCCGTGTTCGCCGGCGCGGCGCACGGCGTCGTGGGCCGCGCGGGCGGTGACGACCTGGCCGACGCCGTCCCGGCCGTCCAGCACCGCGACGGCCCCGGCGTCGACGACGGTCGCCACCTCGGTCACCGGCCGCATCGCTCCGGAGCGGATGCGCTCGACGTACCAGCCGAGCCGCAGCATGCCGTGGGACGGGTGGCCCCACATGTCGGCGGTGACCAGGCTGTCGGCGACCAGGGCGGCGTCGTCGCGCGGGACGCCGACCGAGGTGAGGATGCGGCTGCCGAGCTCCACCAGGTCACGGACGGGGACGGTCATCAGCGGCTCCCGGTGGGCGTGCCGTGCCGGGCGTGCAGGCCGGCCACCTGCTCGGGGGTCAGCGGCCGGGTGGGATGGTCGCGCAGCAGCAGCCACAGGCGGGCGGTCTCCTCCAGCTCCTCGATGGTGTCGGCGGCGGCGGCCAAATCGGCGCCGGCGACCACCGGGCCGTGGTTGGCCAGCAGGAAGGCGTGGGCGGTGGCGGCCGTGCGCTCGGCGAGCGGCTCCAGCGCGGTGTCGCCGGGGGCGTGGTAGGGCAGCAGCGGCAGCCGTCCCACCCTCATCGCGTAGTAGGCGGTCAGCGGCGGCAGCGCGTCGTCGGGATCGACCCCGGCGTGACACGACACGGCGACCGAGTAGGTGCTGTGCAGGTGGATCACGGCGCCCGCGCCGGGCCGGGCCCGGTACACGGCGGCGTGCAGGAACGCCTCCTTGGACGGGCGCGGCCCGGACAGGTGGGTTCCGTCGAGCCCGACCAGGGCCAGGTCCTCGGCGCTCAGCGACGCCAGCGACCCGCCGGTCGGGGTGACGAGGAACCCCTCGTCCACGCGGACGCTGAGGTTGCCGGTGCGGCCGTGGGTCAGCCGCCGCGCGAACAACGACGCCCCCAGCGTGACGATCTCTTCACCGATCATTCGGTCTCCTCCATGGCCCGGACGAACAGGTCGTCGCGGCCGAAGTTGCCGGACTTGAGCAGCAGCGCGAGGCGGGGTTCGCCGGTCGTCAGGCACCAGGGCACGCCGCGGTCGGCCTCGCCGGTCACGATGACCGAGCCGATCCCCAGGCCCCGGACGACCGCGCCGGAGGTCTCTCCCCCGGCCACGACGATCCGGCGGACGCCCAGGCCCACCGCGTGCCGGGCGGCCTCGGCCAGCGCCTGCTCCAGCACCTCGCCGGCGCGGGCGTCGCCGCGCTCCCCCGGCGCGGCCGAGGAGTACACCATGACGGGGCCGCGCCCGGCGTGGGCGTCCAGCCATGCGCGTACTCCGGCGGCCAGTTCGTCGGGGGCGCCGTCTGGGGCGAGCCGATAGGACGGGAACACCTTGCGGGCGTGCTCGACCTGCCCGAGCGTGGCGGCGGAGCAACTGCCGCTGAGCACGATGCCCGGCCCGCGCGACAGCGGCGGCGTCTCCTCCCGCTCGACGGCGCCCGCGCCGGGGAGCAGGTGCCCCACCGCGCGGGCCAGCCCGGCGGCACCGGTGACGACCGGCAGGTGCGCGGTTCCGGCGGCCAGGGCGGTCAGATCCTCGTCGCAGGTCGCGTCGGCCACGACATGGCGGACTCCCCGCCGTCCCAGCTCGTCCAGCGCGGCGCGGACGGCGGCCCCACCCCGCCGGACCGTCCGCAGCGGCAGCAGGCCGACGGGATGCGGGGTCTGCCGGGACAGCACGGCCACCAGGTCGGGGTCGGTCATCGGGGTCAGCGGATGGTGCCGCATCGGCGACTGCGACAGCAGCCGGTCACCGACGAACAGATGTCCCTGGTAGACGGTGCGGCCGTGCTCGGGGGCGGCGGGGCACACCACCGTCTGGACCGTCCCGGCGGCGTCAAGCACGGCGTCGACGATCGGGCCGATGTTGCCCTCGTCGGTGGAGTCGAACGTCGAGCAGTACTTGACGTACACCCGGGGCACGCCGTGACCGGCCAGCCACTCCCGCACGGCCAGCGACGCGGACACCGCCTCGGCGACCGGCGCCGTCCGCGTCTTCAACGCCACCACGACCGCGTCGCACTCCGGCGGCGGCGTGTCCGCTTCCGGTCGTCCGAACAGCAGCGCGGTGCGCAGCCCCGCCCGCCGCAGCGCGGCCGCGACGTCGGTGCCGCCGGTGTAGTCGTCGGCGACGCACCCGAGCAGCGGCCCCCGTTGCGGTGCGACGGTCATGACGCCGCCGCCGAAGTGAGCAGCCGGTGCCGCAGTGCCCGCGCGGCCATGAGCGGCGGGCTGAGCACGGGGATCGACAGCCGCTCGGCCAGCGCGGCGTGCACCGGGGTCAGCGAGTACTGGCCGATCACGAACGCGTCCACCGTCCCGGTGTGGGCGTCGGCCGCGGCGGTGAGGGATTCCAGCAGCCGGTCATGGTCGCCCGCGGACGCCGCGTCGGCCGCTCCGGCGGCGGTCACGCCCACCACCCGGGTCGGCGCCGCCCCGGGCGATCCGGCGGTGCGGGCGAGCACGGCCTCCAGGCGCCGCACCGAGTCGGCGACGGCCGAGTCCAGCGAGCCGAGCACCGCCACCCGGCGCGGCCGCCGTGCGGCGACGTCCTCGAACATCGCCTCGTCCGAGCCCGTCACCGGCACCGGGTACAGCTCGCGCGCCACGTCCACGACCGGCCCGTACATCGAACACGACAGCAGGACGGCGTCCGCGCCGCCGCGGACGGCGTAGTCGATCAGGGCGAGCATGCGGCGGCGCAGCGCGGGTGTCATGCCGCCGGCGGCGTCGGCGTCGGTCACCAGCCGGTCGTCCAGCAGGTGCCACGGCCGCGCCTCCGGGAAGCCGTCCCGCAGGCCCCGGGTGGCCGGGGCCATCGAGGCGGGGGCCGCGTTGACGACCGCCACCGTGAACGAGGTCCGCTCCGCTGACATCACAGCCGCTTGATGGTCGCCGCGACCGACTGGGCGAACTCGCGGGTCCCGGTGGCGCCGCCCATGTCGGGGGTCTTGGTGCCGGCCCGCACGGTCGCCGCCACCCCCTGCTCGACCAGGGCGGCAGCGGTCCGCAGCGCCTGGTCGTCGTGGCGGCCGCCGAGCCACTCCAGCAGCATCGCGGCCGACAGGATCATCGCCGTGGGGTTGGCCTTGTCCTGCCCGGCGATGTCGGGGGCCGAACCGTGCGCGGCCTGGGCCATGGCGCGCTCGTGCGAGGCGTTGATCGACGGTGCGATGCCCAGCGACCCGGCGATCTCCCCCGCCAGGTCGGACAGGATGTCGCCGAACATGTTCTCGGTGACCACCACGTCGAAGTCGGCGGCCCGGCGCAGCAGGTGCACGGTCATCGCGTCGATGTGGTAGTCGTCCACGGTCACGTCGGGGTAGCCGGCGGCCACCTCCCGGCACACGTCGCGGAACAGGCCGGTGGTGAGCCTGAGGACGTTGGCCTTGTGCACGATGGTGACCTTGCCGCGGCGCCGGCGCGCCAGCTCGAACGCCTGGCGGGCGATGCGTTCGACCGCCGGGCGGGTGACGATGCCCATCGCGATCGCCACGTCCGGGGACGGCATGAACTCGCCGGTGCCCTTGTAGGTGCTGCGGTCGGCGTAGAAGCCCTGGGTGTTCTCGCGGACGATCACCAGGTCGGTGCCCGGCACGATGGCGTCGGCGTCGTCGAGCGCCTTGGCGGGGCGGATGTTGGCGAACAGGTCGAAGTGCTTGCGGATGGTGCCGCTGGGGTTGAGCTTGGAGCGGTGCGGCTCGGGGTAGGCGGCGCTGTCGTGCGGCCCCAGCAGCCAGCCGTCCAGTTCCGCCAGCGTCTCCAGGGTCGCGGCGGGGACGGCGTCGCCGTGCTCGTCGATGGCCGCGCGTCCCAGCGGCAGCTCGATCCATTCCACGGCCCCGGCGCCGGCGGCGGCGAGCGCGGCGTCCACGACCTGCACGGCCGCGGGGACGATCTCGGGTCCGATGCCGTCGCCCGGCAGGACGCCGAGACGGTAGGTGTCGGTGGTCACAGTGGTGGTGTCCTTCGTGTCAGCCGGACTCGGGTGTCAGCCGGAAACGGTGGTGAGGGCCTCGACGTCGGGAGACACGACGTCGGTGGTCGGGTACAGCAGGCAGACCGCGGGGTCGACGGCGAGGGTGATCTCGCCGGTCAGGCCGGGACGGCCGGTGGCGACCTGCACGGCCTGGTCACCGAGGCGCACGTCGTACTCGAAGCGCGCGCCGACGTAGGAGCTGGACAGCACGGTGCCGGTGAGGACGTTGGCGTCCGGCGGCGCCGTCCGGTCGGAGGTCAGCACCTTGACGCGCTCGGGGCGGACGGCGACGGTGACGTGCTGCCCGGCGCTGACGTCCGCGGCGCGGGTCCGCACCTTCTGGCCGTTGCAGTCCAGGACGACCTCGGCCCCGGACGCGGTGGCCGCGGCGACCTTGCCGGTCAGGAAGTTGCAGCGCCCGACGAACGCGGCCACCCCGGCGGTCGCCGGTTCCTGGTAGATCTCGGTGGGGCTGCCGACCTGCACCAGGTGGCCTTCGGACATCACGGCGATGCGGTCGCTGAGCGCCAGCGCCTCCTCCTGGTCGTGGGTCACGTAGACGGTGGTGATGCCCAGCTCCTCCTGGAGGCGCTTGAGCCAGGCGCGGGCCTGCTCGCGCAACTGGGCGTCCAGGTTGGACAGAGGCTCGTCGAGCAGCAGCACCGTCGGCGAGTAGACCAGCGCGCGGGCCAGCGCCACCCGCTGCTGCTGTCCGCCCGACAGCTGGTGCGGGTTAGCGGTCGCGCATGCCGGCCAGGCCGACCTTGTCCAGTGCCTCGCCGATCAGCGTGGCCTGCCGCCGCCTGTCGACCTTGCGGATCCGCAGCGGCAGCGCCAGGTTCTGGGCGACCGTCATGTGCGGCCACAGCGCGTACGACTGGAACACCATCCCCAGGTTGCGTCCCTCGGGCGGGACGAACGTGCGGGCGGCGGTGTCCACCATCGTCCGGTCGCCGACGGCGATGCTGCCGGTGGTGGGCCGCTCCAGCCCCGCGACGCACGACAGGGTGGTGGACTTGCCGCAGCCGCTGGGCCCGAGAAGGGTGAAGAACTCCCCGTCCCTGATCGTCAGGTCGATGTCGTGCAGCACCGTGGTGGCGGCGAACTTCTTCGACAGGTGCGAGATGGTGACGTCAGGCATCCTTGTGCCCTCTCATGAGCAGCCCCGCGACGGCGACGACCGCCGCGGTGATGACGATCTGCAGGGTGGCCAGCGCCGCGACCGAGCCGGTGTTCCCCTGGACCCACAGCTCCAGCATCGTGGTGCCGATGACGTTGGCGTCGGCGGAGCCGAGGAACACCGCGGGCGTGTACTCCTTGAGCATCGTCACGAAGACGAGGATCAGGGCTCCGGCGAACGCCGGACGCAGCAGCCTGGCCAGCACCTGGACGAACGTGCGGACCCAGTCGGCGCCCGAGACGCGGGCGGCGTTGTCCAGCTCCCGGCCGATCTGCATCAGGGGCGGGGCGATCGACCCGAACCCGCCGGGCAGGGCCCGGATCCCGAAGCCGATGACGATGGCCCACAGGGTGCCCTGCAGCACCCCTCCGACGCCGAACGGCGCGAACGCCAGGGCCCAGAACAGGCCGATGCCGACGATGATCCCCGGCATCGCCTGCGGAGCCAGCGCCAGGTACTCCACGGTGCGGGCGAACCGGAACTCCGAACGGCGCGAGACCATCACCGCCACCATCGCCAGGACGGCGACCACCACCGCGCCGACGGCGGCGACGACCAGGCTGTTGCGGATCGACTGGACGTAGGCCTCGTAGGTGAAGATCCGCTCGTAGTTGGCCGTGCTGAGCGTCTTCAACGGCGACTGCAGCGGCGTGAACACCAGGGTGAACGAGCGGAACATCAGCCCGCCGATCGGCACCAGGGCCCCCATCACCACGTAGCAGGTGATGGCCGCGATGCTGACCCACTTCAGCCACCCCAGGTCGAGCTTGCGCAACCGGGTGGCCTTGCCGCGCACCGACACGAACCGCTGCGCGTCCCGCAGCAGCTTGGCCTGCGCGACCACCAGCCCCGCCGTGACCAGCAGCACCAGCGCCGACGCCGCGCCCAGCACCCCGTAGTCGGGGGCGACCGACTTCAGCCCGTGCCGGTACAGGAAGGTGGAGAACACCTCGATGCCGACCGGCTGGCCCAGCAGCAGCGGAACGCTCAGCGTCTCGATGGACACGCTGACCACCAGGATGGAGCTGTAGACGATCGGGGGACGCAGCAGCGGCACCACCACCGACGTCAGGATCCGCAGCGGGCCCGCCCCGCACACCTGGGCCGCGGCCTCCAGCGAGGCGTCGCTCTGCCGCAGCGCGTTGGCGCAGAACGTGTAGGCGATCGGGGCGAGCGCCACCGCCTCGGTCAGCGCCATCCCGGGAATGGAGTACAGGTTCCATGGGACGAAGCCGAACAGCTGCCGTACCTCCACGCTGACGAACCCGGCCGGGCCGTACATGGTGATCCAGCCGAAGCCCAGGATCAGCGAGGAGATGAAGAACGGCCACTGCATGGCGGCGGCGAACAGGCGGCCGCCGGGCAGGTCGGTCCGCACCACCACCACGGCCATCGGCACCGCGATCAGCAGCGTGATGACGGTCGTGAGCAGGGAGAAGTACACGGTGTTCAGCACGACCTCGCCGAACCCGGCCTCGGTGAAGAGCCGGACGTAGTTGTCCAGGCTCACCACGCCGCCGGCCTCGTACAGCGGCCGGTCCAGCAGCGACTGGTACAGGATGGGCACCACGGGGGCGACCACGAGCAGCGCCAGCCCGGCCAGGGCCGCGTACTGGAGCCACTGCTCGCGCGCCAGCCCGAGCGGTCGGCGGTAGCGGGGGGCGTCCGGCACCGCGCCGCCGGGAGGCGGGCCGGCCGCGCGCGGCGGTTCGATCATCGTTGTCATCGAGATGCGTTCCCTTCGCCCGGGTCAGTGCCCGAGCAGGCCGTTCCACCGGGACACGAACGCCTTGACCTGGTCGCCGGGCACGCGGGCGTACTTGACGAACACGAGGTTCCCCGCGCCGACCTGGCGGACGAGGTCCTGGTAGGTGTGCCGGTCCTCGCGGGCCTCCACGCCCTCCCGGTAGGAGGTGAGGCCGCCCTCGGCGACGGCCCGCTGGCCCTCCTCCGACAGCACGAAGTCGGTGAACAGCTTGGCGGTGGCCGGGTGCGGCGCCTTGGCGTTCATGCCGATGCCCCGGGGCAGCACCACCGTCCCGTCCTTGGGGAAGGCGAGCTTCAGCAGGCCGCCGCTGTTCTCGATCATCGGGTAGGCGGGGGCGGCGCTGATGAAGAACCCGGCGTGGTACTCGCCCGAGATGATCTTCTCCAGCTGGGTGCCCGAGGAGGTCTCGGGGCGGGCCAGCGGCAGGATCCGCTGCAGGGACGTCCAGGCGCCGGGGCGGGCGGCGGTGAAGGCGTGCGAGACGGAGAAGCCGAACGCCCCATCCACGTCCCGGGTGGTGATCTTGTTGCGGTACTTGCCCTGGTCGCCGGCCACCAGGTCGGCCAGGGCCTGGATGCTCGTGGGCTCCTTGGGCAGCAGTGAGCTGTTGTAGGCGACGCCCAGGGGATCGATCGACATCGTGTGGACGTTCGGCAGCAGGGTGGCGAAGTCGGGGAGCTTCTCCACCTCCGGTGACTTGTACGGCATCAGCGCGCCGGCCTTGGCGGCGAACTCCGCCCACCCCTGGGCGGCGTTGGAGACCAGCACGTCGGCGGGCGACCCGCTGGTGGCCTGCTCGCTGAGCACCCGCTGGAACACCTCGTCGCTGTCGAGGTTGTTGGCGGAGATCTTGGTGACCCACGGGTACTTCCGCCGGAAGTCGCGGAAGATCGGCGCCCAGTTCTCCTGGTCGGTGTTGGAGTAGATGTTGAGCGTCCCGCCCTCCCGCCTGGACGCCTCGATGACCTGGCCGTAGTCCGCCGGGTAGTACGAGGGCGCCTGCCCGGTCGCCACCACGTTGGCCGGCTGCGCCTCCCCGCCCCCGCAGGCGGCCAGCAGCCCCATGGCCGAGACCGCGGCTCCCAGGCTCAGCGCCAGGCGGGTACGGCGGGGCCGCGCCAGGCGGCCCCCGGGGCGCAGCGGCCACCGGATCGACGAAGCAGGCATGAGGGTTTCCCTCCTCGGTCAGGGCGGACCCGTCTCTTGTGACGGCGGCCACTCTGCTTCGTTATAACCTATGACGTCAACCCCCGGAGCGAGAATTTCTCCGCCACCCCTCCCCGTCGATACGACCGGGCCAGGCGTTTTGCCCACGCTCCTAGGCAGAGTCGACCACCCGAAACGAGCGTTCGGACAACGGCGGTGGTGTAGGCTATAACGGTGACCTACGCGATGGGGGGCCCATGAGCCAGCCGACGGAGCCCATGACCAAGGCCGAGTTCGCCTACGTGCAGGTCCGGGAGCGGATCCTGTCGGGCGAGCTCCCCCCGGGGTCGGTCATCGCCCAGGCGAAACTGGCGCGCGACATCGGCATCAGCACCACCCCGCTGCGCGAGGCGCTGCGCCGGCTCAAGAGCGACGGCCTGGTGGACCTGGACGCCCACCGGGACGCCCGGGTGACACCGCTGACCGCGGAGGAGGCCCGGGACCTGCTGGAGATCCGGCGTTCGCTGGACCCGCTGGCGGCCGCGCTGGCCGCCGAACGCCGCACCAAGGACGACATCCGCGTCCTGCGCGAGTCCGCCCACGGCCTGCGCCCCCTGCCCGGCAAGCCGACGGTCGAACAACTGGTCGCGCACCGCCGCTTCCACGCCGCGATCTACCGCGCCTCCCACAACGACCTGCTCATCACCACCCTCGACGGGCTGTGGGACAAGGCCGACCGCTACCGGCGGCTCGCGCTGGAGGTCGAACGCGGCCAGGCCGCGCGCGACAAGAAGGCGGCCGAGCACCAGGCGCTGCTGGACTGCGTCATCGGCGGTGACGCCGAGGGCGCCGCCGCGGTCATGCGCGAGCACATCGACACCAGCCTGGGCGTCCAGGCGGCCCGCCGGCTCCGCGAACCGGCCCACGCACCGGACGGCGAAACGGAACCTGCTCCCCTCCTGCAGGACGCCTGAGAGCGGCCCCGCCTCCCGTCCGCAAGCCCGCTCAGTCGTGACCGGAAGAGCACCCGTGTGAGGACGCGGGAGTCAGGTAATGATGGAAGACCGGGAGCTCGACGAGCGAGGTGCGGATGACCGGCGTTGACGCTGCTTCGATTCGAGTGGTGGCCTGCGACATCTTCGGCACGACCGTCGACTGGCGCACCGGAGTGGCCCGGGAGGTCGCCCGGACGGCCGCCGATCACGGTGTCGAGCTGGACGCCGGCGCCTTCGCCGACGAATGGCGTGACCGCTATCTGCCGTCCATGGAACGCGTCAACCGGCACGAGCGCGACTGGGCCTACCTCGACACCCTGCACCGCGAATCGCTGGACGAACTGCTCGACGTCCACGGCGTCGCGGACGCGTTCCCGGACGCCGCGCGTCGCCGGCTGGTCCATGCCTGGCACCGTCTGCCCGCCTGGGACGACGCGGTGGAGGGTCTGACGCGGCTGCGGCGACGCTATGTGCTGGCCGCGTTGTCCAACGGAGGGTTCGCGCTGCTCACCACCCTCGTCAAGGCCGCGGGACTGCCGTTCGACTGCATCCTGTCGGCCGAGCTCGCCCGGGCTTACAAGCCCGCCGCGCGGGCCTATCTCACGGCCACGGATCTGCTCGACGTCGATCCCGCGCAGGTCCTCATGGTCGCCGCGCACAAGTGGGACATCGACGGGGCCCGCCAGGCCGGACTCGCCACCGCGTTCCTCGAACGGCCGCTGGAGAAGGGCCCCGCCCGCACGGCGGACCGCGCGGCCGACGTCACCAGCGATCTCGCCGTGACCGGCTTCGACCACCTCGCCGACGTGCTCGGCTGCTGACCTGCGGCAACCGCGTTCCCACTGATCGTTTCCAGAGCCCTTCCACCCACTGGAAGACGATCCGCGGCGACGCGCTGACCTGCGGAGAGTATGGACGCCACCCCGTTCCGTGATGCAGTTCACAGGAGGTCGCTCATGGCGTCCCCGTCCCACCCCGCCCGTTCCTGGGCGCTGCCGCTCTGCTGGGCGGCCGTGCTCCTGGACGGCTTCGACCTGGTGGTGCTCGGCACCGTCCTGCCCGTGCTCCTGCGCGAGCACGTCTGGGACCTGACCCCGGGCACCGCGTCGGCGGTGACCACGGTGGGGCTGGTCGGCATGACCATCGGCGCGCTGACGATCGGCGCGATCACCGACATCGTCGGCCGCCGCAAGGCGCTGATCGCCTCCGTGATCGCCTTCTCGGTGTTCACCGTCCTGTGCGCGGCCGCGCCGTCGGCCACGGTGTTCGGCCTGCTGCGCTTCCTGGCCGGTCTCGGGCTGGGCGGCTGCCTGCCCACCGCGATCACACTGGTCGGCGAGCACGCCCGGCGGGGACGCAGCAGCAGCGCCACCACGACGATCATGACCGGCTACCACGTCGGAGCCGTCCTCACCGCCCTGCTGGGCATGGCGGTCATCCCGTCGCTGGGCTGGCGCGCGATGTTCGTGATCGGTGCCCTGCCCGCACTGGTGCTGGTGCCGCTCATGGTGCGATACCTGCCCGAGTCCACCTCGTTCCTGGCCGCCCGCACGTCCGGCGACGCGAAGGCGACCACCGCCGTCACGGTGCGCGCCCTGTTCAGGGACGGCCTGCTGCGCACGACGCTGGCGTTCTGGGTGGCCTCCTTCATGGGGCTGCTGCTGGTGTACGGCCTGAACACCTGGCTGCCGGAGATCATGCGGCAGGCCGGTTACCCGCTCGGCGCCGCGTTGGGCCTGCTGCTCACGCTGAACCTCGGCGCCGTCGCCGGTCTCCTGTTCGCCGGGTACGTGGCCGACCGCAGGGGCGTCCGTCCGGCCACGATCGGCTGGTTCGGCGCCGCGGCGGTGTTCCTGGCGCTGCTCAGCGTCAAGCTGCCCAGCGTCGGCCTGTACACGGCGGTCTTCCTCGCGGGCTGCTTCGTCTTCAGCGCGCAGGTGCTGGTCTACGCCGCCGTCAGCCGGGCCTACCCGGTGGCGAGCCGCGCGACCGGGCTCGGCGCCGTGGCCGGGGTCGGACGCATCGGCGCGATCTGCGGCCCCCTGCTCGGCGGCTCCCTGCTGTCGGCCGGGCTCGCCTACCCATGGGGCTTCTACGCGTTCGCCATCATCGGCGCCCTCGGCGCGGCCGCGGTGTCCCTCGCGGTGATCCGCCCCGACAGCGCGACCACCGAGCACCACCCCACCCCGACCCCCGCCCGCACCTGATCATCCGGGCCGTCGCCCGCGTCGGCATCCCGGGCAGTCGCCTGCCCGGGATGCCCGAGGCGGCCGCTCAGGAACCGCTGTGCTGGTGCTGCTCGGGCAGGCGGCTGTCCGGATGCACCCACAACAGGACGTTGTCCGGCCGCCCGCCCCGCGATTCCTGCCACTGCCGCCGGAAGAACGTGAGGATCTCCCGGTCCGAGTGGCGCAGGCTGAAGTGGATCAGGACGAACAGAGTCTCCGGGTGGGCCTCGACCACGGGTCTGAGCTGACTCCACACCGTGTGCCCCACCCGATTCGCTCGGTCGAGTTCGGCGTCGTCGAGAAAAGTGCACTCCGTGATGACGACCGGGTACTCGAAAAGCCATGGGTTGCGCTCGAACACGTCAACATGCGTGTCACCCAGAAAGGCGAACAGCGGCCGGCGGACCACAACGTCGACCTCGGCCCCCTCCTCACGCCGCCGCGCCATGATCCGGCCGAACTCCTTGCCCCGCCCCTCCCTCACCAGGGACCGCCGCAGCTCCTCGAACTCCGGCCGCAGCGCCTTGCGCCGCTCCGAGAACGCATATCCCACACAAGGCACCTTGTGCCGGCACTCCACCACCCGAACGTGATGTCCCCGGCGCCCGAAAACGAACTCGTCGTCCCGCCGGACGCCATGCAGCCGGTAGCCCCCCGCCAGCGCGGGGTCGAATCCCGCCCCGTGGTTCAGCTCGGCGGACGCACGCAGGTAGGACTCCACGTACGGCACCGCCTCGGCGGGCAGGTAGACGTCCGTGCCGGAAGCCTTGGCAGCCAGGTAGTCGAGATCCTTTGAGTGATCGTGGTGTGTGTGGGTCAGGAAGACCGTGTCCACCTGCCGCCCTTCACACAACCCGGCGTCGAGGCTGCACCTCAGCTCGGGGATGTGAAAGAAGGTCTTGTCGTTCGCGCGGGAGTAGCCGGTGAGGGTCAGCTCGGCACCGGGAATACGCCACGTCTTCCACTGCCGGAAGGGATGCCCCCGCTCCAGCAGTTCGGGGTGGTCGCCCCCTTGCTCCGCAACACGCATCATCGGCGCCTTTCAAGAACGGCCGCGTCAAGTGCCCGCGAGCGTAGCGCCCGCCCCACCCCAGGCACACCGATTTTCCACCCCGCCGACATGCCCCGCCCGCCCCCGCAAGCCCATGAATCCGTCCGGGCGCAGTCAGGCACCCGCTCAGGATCATCGGACCACCGGCTCGGACGAGCCCTGAGCGGCATGGACACAACTCCCCGCAGGGCGCGCCGGGCATCCCGTACCACGGCAGGACCGGCCGGGTAGGCCGCTCCCGTCTGCGCCACCTGTCGCCGCCAGCGGCACGCGTTGCGCAGGTCGGCGAGCTTCGGGACAGCCAGGACCTTGGCAGGCGGGGGATGTCGCGGAGCACCCCCGGAACAGGGTCGGCGTGGGGTATTTGCTTCGACGGACGTCCGTGGGGGGCGACCCCGCGTTCGGCGCGCCGTGTTCCCTGGGATCGTCGACGAGCTGGTCGGGGTGCTACGGCCTGAGCGCATCTTCTCGCTGGGCTCGGTGCCGGGGGCCCTTCCTTACGCGGAATGCGCCGCGGACCCCTGGCGCAACGTGATCATCGATGCTCCGACCCACCAGCCGAATGATCGGCTGAACGAGGTCGTTCAGATCGCCGCCGTGGCGCGGGCCGACCAGGCCCCTGCAACGAGGAACCCGGCGAACACCTGCATCACTCCTTGAATGGCGCTGCGAGCAGCAGATCCTCGACGGTGGGCACCGAGAAATTGGGAATGTGGCGTCGGCCGACCTCCGCGAAGGGGTGCATGAGCTCCCCGAGCGGCTTTGTGCGGCACAGCGACATCATCGCATCGAGCGCATTTTGCTTGAACCCTTTCCGCGGGAAGGCGGCAAGCACCTCCTCAAGAGCGCCGGACGGAAGCTGCCGCAGATCGTTCCCAGTGAAATCCATTCCCGACCCGACCGAGACCAAGGCGATCTCAGGCCTCTTCCGAGTCGCGATGCCGATGCTGGTGTGCAGGGCGATCGCATCCCAGACGAGTTCCGCTCGTTCAGCCGGCACGCGCCGTTCCCGCAAGAACCGGCGCGCAGCATCAGCGCCATCGACCTCGAACGGCTCAGCCGGGGTCTGGAACGATTCGACCAGCCCGAGGTCATGCAAGACGGCTGCGACGAACACCAACTCCCGGTCATAGTGAACACCACGCCGATCGAACACCAGAGAGCCGAAGACATACGTCCGCATGACATGATTGAACAGCGTCTCCGAGTACGCCTGTCGCGCGAACACCGCAGCTTCACGAGCAATTCTACTGCTGGGAATGCGAATTCCAGCGACCACCGATGGCAGAGCGCCGACACTCGCACTGGAAGCGATGCCACTCGGCGCAGATCTCGTCACCGAGGCGTGTGCGACACTGGACGCCGCAGCAGAAAACGCGGATACCGCGCCAGCTGCCGCAATGCCGGCACTGCGCCGCAACACCGCGCGCCGAGCAACCCCATTCGCGTCATTGCTTTCATCGGTCATGCCGATACCTCCCGTCAGCGACTGACGATGAGAGCGTACAAACACCATCACCACACCAGACAGCAGCAAAAACGCCAAAGGGCACCTGATTCTCGCCAAGCGGCGGCGACGCAGAATCTCTCCGCCTCTACACGAGCGCAGCCACAGGAAGTCGTGCTTAAGCCTGGCAACTCACTGGCGCCAGCCGCCCCCGGCAGCGTGGCCCCGCCCTCCTCCACCAGCCCGGCGTGAGCATCGGAGATCACCAGTGCACCCCCCCCCCGGCCACCAGGCCACGCAGGAACGCTGGCCAGCCGGCGCTGTCCTCGGCCGAAGCCACCTCCACTCCATGCTGCGCGCCGCCATACCCGAGCCCCGAGAACGGGTGAGTCGACAGCCCCGACCTGCCTTGGGCCGACCTTCAACACGGCTCATGGACACATAAGGCCATCCAATGAAGCGGTGGTCCCGCTGCCCGGCAGCGAAACCACCGCTGTCGTCTCCCTAACACAACGGGTCAGCGGAGCTCGCCGAGCGCAGGGCCCAACGGGGGTTCCAGGGGGTCGCCCCTGGGAGATATCCGGAACAAGGTGAGGAAGCGCTCCATGGGCGCAGAACCACACGGCGTGAAGGCGAAACCCTCACAGCGGGGGTCCCAGGGAGCCGCGCCCTGACAGAACCCCGAAAGCAGGTGTGGGGAAGCGCTCCGGCAGGGCACGGCTGCCTGCCAACGACAGAGGGCTGGAACCGCCCCAAAACGCACAACGGGCCCTGTGCGAAGGCGAGCGGAGCTCGCCGAGCGCAAGGCCCAACGGGGGTTCCAGGGGGTCGCCCCCCTGAGGTATCCGGAACAAGGTGAGGAAGCGCTCCAAGGGCGCAGAACCACACGGCGTGAGGGCGAAGCCCTCACAGCGGAGGTTCCAGGGAGCCGCGCCCTGGCAGAAGCCCGAAAGCAGGTATGGGGAAGCGCTCCGCCGGGGCACGGCTGCCTGCCAACGACAGCGGGTTGGAACCGCCCCGAAACGCACAACGGGCCCTGTGCTGAGGCGAGCAGAGCTCGCCGAGCGCAAGGCCCAACGAGGGTTCCAGGGGCCGCCCCCGGAGACATCCGGAACAAGGTGAGGAAGCACTTCACTCCATGGGCGCAAGACCACACGGCGTGAGGGCGAAGCCCTCACAGCGGAGGTTCCAGGGAGCCGCGCCCTGGCAGAAGCCCGAAAGCAGGTATGGGGAAGCGCTCCGGCAGAGCACGGCTGCCTGCCAACGGCAGCGGGTTGGAACCGCCCCGAAACGCACAACGGGCCCTGTGCGAAGGCGAGCGGAGCTCGCCGAGCGCAGGGCCCAACGGGGGTTCCAGGGGGTCGCCCCCCTGGGAGAAATCCGGAACGAGCTGAGGGAAGCGGCCCCCGGCAGGGGCCGCGACCACACGTCGCCCACGAAGTGGAGGTGGCGGGAATCGAACCCGCGTCCTTCGGTGATGAGGCAGGGCTTCTCCGGGTGCAGCCTGCTTGACGTTTTCTCAGCCCCGGCGCTCTCGCAGGCGAGTCGCCGACGGGCTCAGTCGCTGTTAGGTGTCCCTACGCACCCCGCGACCGGGTGCGGAGGTTGAGTCTCCTGATGATGCCGGATCCCGGATCGGAGACGCTCCCGGGCCGACAGAGTTCGCTCCTCGCTCAGGCGGCGAGGGCGAACTCGGACTGCTTCTGGTTGGCAGTTATTGGTTTGCGGTCACAGGATTTACGAGGTCACGACCGCAACCCTCGACCCGCTTCCCCTGCTTCGACCTACCGAAGTCGAAACCGGTCACCCCCATGTTCAGTTGTCAACCGGGACGCAAGCGTCCCGTCGACTGACGCTACAAGGATAACGCGCTTCGTGCCAAGGGAATTCCCCCGGACAGCGTGATGCCCCGGTGGGCGACGAACGCGCCCACCGGGGCCGACCGGCAGGGTCGGGCCGGTCCGGACGGCAGAGCCTCCCCCGAGACGAGGCTCTGGTCTCATCACGGCGACTGAGTCCGCAACCCCCCAAGCGGTGTCTCAGTCACCTGTAAAGACGAGCGGGAGCCCCCGGATGGTTGCGGCCCCCGGGTAAAGAGATAACAAAGCTGCAACGAGCGTCCGGGAGGACGTAACGGGAGCGGCGGAGCTGCGATCAGCGGGACGCCCCGGTGGGCGCCGCCGGGATGCCGCCCCGGAAGAACGTCGAGGCGAGCTGGGCGGCGTTGTAGTGGCCCTCCACGGCGATGGCCAAGGCCGTGCCGGAGCGGGAGCCCACGAACCACGACACGACCTTCTCGCGGCCGTTCTCGGTGTAGGTGGCCGTCGCGTACACGCCCGACACCTTGCCTCCGCTCGACACCTCGGCGGCCCGGGCGGTCCCCTGGAACACCGAGCGCCGCACCAGGTCCTTCAGGTCGGACGTGGCCACGGACGGCAGCGTCTGGGCAGGGAATCTCGACGAGGGGTCCTGCGGGGAACGCAGCAGGTACGGGGGCCTCCAGCTGCCCACGTCCACGGCCCCGGCGACCAGGGCCATGGCCAGGGGGCTGACGCGCACCCCGCCCTGCCCGATCGCGATGGCGGCCTTCTCGGCGTCGTTACGGGGCTTCGGCACCGTTCCGGTGAAGGCGGGCACCGTCAGGCCCCAGTCCTTGCCCAGGCCGAAGCGCTGCGCCTCGGCCATCAGCGTCGCGGCGTCCAGGCGGGTGCTGAGCTGGGCGAGGGTGGTGGCGCAGGAATAGGCGAAGTTCATCTGCAGGGTCCGCTTGCCGCGGGCCTGGCCGCCGGGGTTGCTGAACGTCTGGCCGCCCACGGTGGCGGTCGCCGGGCACTCGGTCTGCGTGTTCTTGGTCAGACCGCGCTGCAGCAGCGCCTCCGCCGAGACGATGCCGAACGTCAGACCGGGCGGGTAGCTGCCCTCCATCGCCAGGTTGCGGCCGCCCGTCAGCTTGTTGTTGGCCACCGCCAGCACCTCGCCCGTACTGGGGCGCAGGGCGACCATGGACGCCGGCGCGGGCACCCTGGCCAGCGTCTGGTCCGCGCTGTCCTGGTACGTGGCGTCCAGGGTGGTGCGGACGGGCTGCGGCTCCTGGCCGACCCACGAGCGCAGCTCCTGGACGTTGCGGCCGGACGGATCCTGTGCGACCACCCGGACCGTCGGGGTGCCGGCCAGCCACCGCTGCAGCAGCAGCTGTATCCCGCTCACACCGATCGTGTCGCCCGGCTGGTAGGGCGCGCCCACCTGCTGCAGCCGGTCGGCGGTGGCGGGGCCGAGCTGGCCGACCAGCTCGGGCGCGGCGTTGGACTGGATCGGCGCCCAGATGGTCTGGACGCGCAGCCCGGAGCTCTGCGGCATCCGCTGGGCGATCGCCACACCCTGCGGGTGCCGCAGCGTCAGCAGCGGCAGGAACCGCTCCGGCGGCGCCGAGTTGACCCGGCCGACCAGCCGCTCGGTGTCCAGCTTGCGGCCACCGTCGATCTTGGTGACCTTGGTGAGCTGCTCCAGCGTCTTCTCCGGGTCGCGCAACTGCCCGGGATAGACGCCGACGATGTCGGTCCGGACGTTGCGCAGCATGCGCTTGTCGTCGGAGTCGTAGATCGGCGCGCGCGGCGACACCTCGGTCAGCACGGCCAGCCGCATGCCCTGCCGCAGCCGCGGATGGATGATGGACGGGTCCCAGATGACCTTCCAGTCGCCGTCCACCCGGCGCAGCCGCATCCGGCCCTCGTAGGTCCACGGCTGGCCGTTCTCGCCCAGGTCGATCTTCACCGCGAACCGGGCGACCGCGTTGTCGCCGTTCTTGGTGATGGCCTTGGCGGGCGTGCCGCCCGGCTGCACCGGCAGGCCGAGGCCGAGCCGCAGGGACGCCGCGTCCAGCTGGCGGCGCAACTGGCCGAGCTGGGCGGCCACCGCGTTCCGGTCGGCGCCGGTGGTCTTGCGCGCCGCGGCCTTGTAGTTGCCGACCTCCCAGGCGATCAGGAAGTCCCGCACGGTCGGCATCGCGGACGGCTCGGCGAAGCAGCCCGACGTCACGGACGCGACCAGCAGGCCGCATCCCGCCACCGACACCACCCGGCGCGGCGTGGACGACCTGGGACGCCGCCGCCGGCCCCAGCGCCCGCGACCGTGCCGTACCGACTCGCCTGACGCGCTACTGCCCCGACCCGGGCTGCTCATCGACACCCTTCACCGTCTCCTGAACCGTGCCGCGGCCGCCCGCCGCATCTCCCGGTCGGCTTCGCGCTTGGCGATGGCCTGGCGCTTGTCGTAGGTCTTCTTACCACGGGCCAGGCCGATCTCGACCTTGGCCTTGCCGTCCTTGAAGTACAGCGACAGCGGGATCAGCGTCCACCCCGCCTCGTCCGACTTGTCGGCGATCTTGTCGATCTCGCGCCGGTGCAGCAGCAGCTTGCGCGGGCGGCGGGGGGCGTGGTTGGTCCAGGTGCCCTGCAGGTACTCGGGGATGTGCACGTTCTCCAGCCACACCTCCCCGTTCCTGACGTGGGCGTAGCCGTCGGCGAGCGAGGCACGGCCGGCGCGCAGCGCCTTCACCTCCGTGCCCATCAGCACCAGGCCCGCCTCCCACGTGTCGTCGATGTGGTAGTCGTAGCGGGCGCGCTTGTTCTGCGCGATGAGCTTGCGCCCTGTCTCGCGTGGCACGTGATCAGCCTCGGTCCTTGTCCAGCACGCCGCCCGAGCCTCGTTCGGGCAGCGTGGCGAGCAGCCCGCGCAGCACCTCCTGGGCGCGCCGCTCGGCCTCCTTGGGGGGACGGTCCGCGGAGACCGCCACGTCCGGGTCGATCCCCACGCCGTCGAGGTTACGGCCGCTGGGCGTCCGGTAGCGACCGACCGTCAGCTCGATCGCCGATCCGTCGGCCAGCCGGATGGGCTCCTGCACCGACCCCTTCCCGTAGGTACGCGATCCTACGATCACCGCGCGGTCGCGGTCGCGCAGCGACCCCGCGACCACCTCGGCGGCGCTGGCGGTGCCGGCGTCGACCAGCACGACCAGCGGGGTGTCGGCGTCGCCGGGCTGGGTGACGTCGCGCCGCTCGGTGACCATGCCGCGCTCGCCGCGCCGCTCGTAGGTGACCACCGGCCCGCCGGGCAGGAACGCCGAGGCCGTCTCCACCGCCTCGTCCAGCAGCCCGCCGGGGTTGCCGCGCAGGTCCAGCAGGACGCCGCCGCGGGGGCTGCCGGACGCGCCGGTCAGCGCGCCGCGCACCTCGCGGCCCACGCCGCGGGTGAACGCGCCGACGCGGATCATCCGGGCGCGGTCGGCCAGGTCGGCGACGGTGACGTCGCTTCCGGCCACGGGGGTGCGCACCAGCCGGAACCGCTGCGCCGCGCCGTCGCGGTCGACGGTCAGGTCCACGCCGGTGCCCTGCCGGCCGCGCAGCGCCGCCGCGACGCGGCCCGCGTCCCAGCCGGCGACGTCGGCGTCGCCCACCTTGGTGATCACGTCGCCGACCCGTACGCCCGCCCGCTCGGCGGCCGACCCGGGCTGGACGCTGGCCACCCGGACGCGCCGGTCGCCGGGGCCGTCCGGAGCGGCCATGGTGCGCGCGGCCTCACCCGCGGCCGCATCGCCCCCGCCCGTGCCCAGCCACAGCCCGACACCGCTGTAACGGCCGTTCATACGTCCCTGGAAGTCGTCGAACTCGCTGGCCGAGTAGTAGCGGGCCCACTTGTCGCCGAGGGTGCGCAGCATGCCGTCGATGGCCGCGCGATCCAGCCTGCCGCGGTCGACCGGCTGCGCCGCCGCACGGCCGATCCGCGTCGCCGCCTCGTCCAGCAGCGACGGCGCGGCCGAACCCCGCGCCCGCCGCTCGACGGGAGGCCCGCCGCCGGTGATCATCCCGGCGGCATAGGCGCACACCACCGCGACCACGACGGCCGACACGCGCAGCCCGCGACCGGTCAACCGGAACATGCGGTCAGTTTAAGCATCGCGCCTCCGGCGGAAGGCTCCGGCGGGTCGGTGGGGGCGGCGTGGCGGAACGCCGGGACGCGCGGGGCGTGCCCGCGGCCCGGCACCGTCAGATCTTCAGATAGCGGCGCAGCGTGAGGAACGAGGCGATCGCGCACAGCAGCACGCCGAAGCAGATCGACACGATGGTGACGGCGATCACCGTCCCCCAGCCGAGGTTGCTGGCGAACTGCATCTGGCTCGCCACCCGGTCGACCAGCATGAACTTGCTGAGCACCAGCAGCACCGCGGCGAACAGCCCGCCGATCAGGCCGGCGATCGCGCCCTCCAGGATGAACGGCATCTGGATGTAGGTGTTGGACGCGCCGACCAGCCGCATGATCCCGGTCTCCCGCCGTCGGTTGAACGCCGACAGCCGCACCGTGTTGCCCACCAGCAGCACCGCCGCGATCACCTGGATCAGCGCGATCACCAGCGCGGCCCACTGCAGGCCGCCGAGGATGCGGAAGAAGCGGTCCAGGATCTGCTTCTCGTTGATCACCTGGTCGACGCCGGGACGGGCGAGCATCGCCTGCGCCACCGCCTGGTGCTTCTCCGGGTCCTTCAGTCGAATCCGGAACGAGTCGGGAATGTCACCCTCGCGGGTGCTCTGCACGAACCCCGGGGTGGTGGAGAAGCGGTCCTTGAACCGCGCCCACGCCTGCGCCTTGCTCTCGTAGTCGACCTTGGCGACCTCGGGCAGCTTCTCCAGGTCCGCCTTGATCGACTGCTTCTGCTCCTCGGTGGCGTCCTGCTTGTTGCACTGCGGATTGGAGCTGGTCTGGGCGCACAGGAAGACCGACACCTCGATCTTGTCGTACCAGTAGCTCTTGGACGACTCCACCTGGGCCCGCACCAGCAGACCGGTGCCGAAGAGCGCCATGGCGATGGCGACGGTGATGACCAGGGAGACCGTCATCGTGAGGTTCCGGCGGAGACCGATCCAGATCTCCTGGAGAACGAACTGTACGCGCATGCCTCGCTGTCCTTGATCGCCTGTGCCCCGCCGGGAGCGTGCGTCCGGTCAGGCTCTGTCAGTCTCTTCGGTCGGTCCGGGTGGGTGGGTCTCGTCGGTCGGCGGCGGGCCGCTCCCACGCGACGGGAGGTACGCCCGGAGCCCGCGCCAGGTTCACCGCGAGCGGGCCCGTCAGTACGCCTGGCCGTAGACGCCCCGCGACTGGTCGCGGACGACCCGGCCGTCCTCCAACTCCACGACGCGCTTGCGGAAGGCGTCCACGATGGCGGCGTCGTGGGTGGCCATGACGACGGTGGTGCCGGTGCGGTTGATGCGGTCCAGCACCTTCATGATGCCGATCGAGGTGGCCGGGTCGATGTTCCCGGTCGGCTCGTCCGCCAGCAGGATCATCGGCCGGTTGACGAACGCCCGGGCGATGGCCACCCGCTGCTGTTCGCCGCCCGACAGCTCGTGCGGCATCCGGTGCGCCTTGCCCTCCAGGCCGACCAGGTCGACGACCTCGGGCACGACCTTCTGGATGAAGCGCCGCGGCTTGCCGATGACCTCCAGCGCGAACGCCACGTTCTCGAAGACGTTCTTGTTGGGCAGCAGCCGGAAGTCCTGGAACACGCAGCCGATGCGGCGGCGCAGGTGGGGCACCTTCCAGTTGCTGAGCCGGTTGAGGTCCTTGCCGGCCACGTGCACGTGCCCCTGGGTGGGACGCTCCTCCTTGAGGATGAGGCGCAGGAAGGTCGACTTGCCGGAACCCGAGGGCCCCACCAGGAAGAGGAACTCCCCCTTCTCGATGGCGACGTTCACATGCTGCAGTGCGGGCCTGTTCTGGCTCTTGTAGACCTTGGTGACGTTGTCGAAGTGGATCACGGCGGTTCAGCACCATTCCTGCGAGGGACCCGCGCGGTCACGAACGGGAGGAATCGCGTCTTCCATCTTGTCGCCGCATGAAGCGGACTGTAGTTTGTCAGTAGCGGTTCGTGAGCGGAGGCCGTCGACCCCCGCGGGCCGTCGACCCGGCGGGGCCATGGAGCCGCAGCGTGCACTCCGCGCCCTCGGGTCACCGGCCGACGCCGGTCGAGCGTGCCGCCCTCCGGCCCGTCCGTCAACCCGCCTGGGGCGAGATGATACTCCGCTCGGGGTGAGCCATGGTCGCATGCTGGGGGCATGCTCCCCGGCTCGCTTCGTCTTTCTCCCAGGGGAGCGACCCCCTGGAACCCCCGCCCCACCCCGGCTGGCATGGTCGGGAACCTGCAGCTCAAACGCCACTGCGCTCAAGGGCAGCCATGGTCGCATGCCCTTGGCACGCTCCTCGACTCGCTCCACCTCTCTCCCAGAGGGGTAACCCCCTGGGAGACCCGTCCCACCCCGGCTGGCGTGGTCGGGAACCTGCAGCTCAGGCGCCACTGCGCTTGGGCGAAGCCATGGTCGCATGCTGGGGGCACGCTCCCCGACTCGCTCCGCCGCTCCCCCAGAGGGGTAAGCCCCTGGGACGCCCGTCACACCTCGGCTGATGTGGTCGAGGACCCGCGGCTCAGCCGCCACTGCGCTTGAGGGGAGCCATGGTCGCATGCCCTTGGCACGCTCCTCGACTCGCTCCACCTCTCCCCCAGGGGAGTAACCCCCTGGAAGGCCCGCCGCGCCACGGCTGGCGTGGTTGCGACCCTCTGGGGCGCCCGTCACACCTCGGCTGATGTGGTCGGGGACATGCGGCTCAGGCGCCACTGGGCTCAGGGGGAGACATGGTCGCATTACGTGGGGGTGCTCCCCGGCTTGCTCCGCCTCTCCCCTAGAGAGGCGACTCCTTAGTACTTCCGCCCAAGCTTGGGTGGCGTGGTTGTGAACCTGCGGCTCGTACACCCACCCGCTCGGGCGGAGGCGTGGAGGCGTGGTGTTGGGGTGCTCCCTGTTCCGCTCTGCCTCTCTCCAAGATGGGTGACCCTCTGCCGCACCTCGGTTGGTGTGGTCGTGGGCGCACGCAGTCTTGCCGGCGGAGAGGCGTGGGGAATTCAGGGGGAGGTCTCTTGGCATGGCGGCGCCATGCTGCGTCGTTTTTTCAGGGGAGTGACGCGACGTTGGCTTGGAAGCTCCGGGGTCCATCGAGGTGTAGTCGTAGGCCATTGGCATACTCCCCACCTCGTTCCGGCAGTTCCTGTCTGGGGGACCGCAGGCCCCTCGGAGCCCCTGGGGGCGGGAGCCGGCCGGTGTCCGGGGGTGCGAGGCTCCCGGCGGCTCGGCTCCTTGAATGGACGGGGCTTCCCGGTCCGAACTCCGGACCGATCGGCCCCCGTGCAGTGTAGGGGCGGAGATCGATCGCCTCGACCGGTCCACGCCCCGGCACGCTTAGGGACTTTACAGTCGGGATAGGCTGAATGCTGGCGAACGAGTGCTTTGGTTCTCAAGCGACAGGTACGCATCCCAGCGAGAGAGGCAGCCGAATGAGCTGCGAACATCTGATCTGCGCCCGCTGCTCGGGCCCGGTGGTGGAGGGTCGCTGCCCGACCTGCCGAAACGCCCGCGCCGAGATGCACCGTCACGGCGGCCCCTTCTCCCCCACCGTGATCCTGGCGGTTCTGGTCGTTCTGTTCTTCCTGGCGCTGGCCCTGCAACGGATTTACTGAAACCCCTCGACGGGTTCCGCCCTCCGCCGGGCCGTGACATCTCCCACGAAACTTGCACGACCGTTGCGCAGGCGTCAGGAGGTGCGCGACGGCCTGGTGCCGGCCTTGGCGATGGTGCCCGCCTGGGCGATGATGTCGGCCTTGACCTTGCCCTTCTTGGTGCGGGGTGGGTCGGTGGCGGCGAACTGGTAGACCTCGGACGTGGTGATGTCGCTGCCCTCGTCCGTGCCGTCGAGCAGGTGGGCGGCCTCGGGCGGGACCGGCGGCTTGGCGCCGCTCTTGCCGTCCTTGACGGTCAGCAGGCTGTTGCGGCCCAGGGAGTAGAGGACGAGCCCGCCGTCGTCCTCGGTGCGCAGGGGGAAGATCGGGAACGGCGTGGCCACCGTCACGATCTGGAGGGTCAGGTCCTTGTCCGCGGCCTTGCGCGTGGCCCGGCGGACCTCGCTGTAGTAGCCGGTGGTGTACTTGCCCGTCCGCATGACCTTGCGGGCCACGCTGTCGGGGCCCTCGGAGGCGAGGGTCGCCTGGATGCCCGGCACCTCGCGTGGGCGGATCAGCATCGTACTGTCGGTGGTGTTCAGCGCGGTGGCGTAGCCCTCGTCGTCCACCGTGACCTTGGGCAGCTTGGCCTTGGGCAGCAGTTCGGTGGTCAGGCTGAGGCGCCAGCGGTCGCCGGGGGCGCGGCGGATGAACGCCATGAGCGCGGTGCGGGTGCTCTTGGGCTCGCCCTGGACGGTGCGCGGCACGGCCGCCACGAACCAGTGCGGGTAGATGTCGGCCTTCAGCTTCGGCACCAGCAGCTGGGGCTCGCCGTACTGGTAGCGGTTCACCGGGTCGCCGTCGTAGGCGGCCTTGCGGAACTCCGCGGCGGTCAGCTGGGACTGCCCGTCGGACGTCCAGGTCAGGGCCAGCCGTTCGTCACCGGCGGCGCGGGCGACGTCGTCGTTGGTGACGAAGGCGCGGAACTCGCGTTCGGCGACCTGGTGGGTCAGCAGCTCGGGCTCGGGCGTGGTGGCGGTGACCAGCACGGTGGGACGGGCCTCGGGCTCGCTGCCCGCACAGCCGGCCGTCACCAGCGTCACGGCGGCCAGGACGATCGAGGTGGAGCGAAACGACTGCCACACCGCATTCGCCGCCACGCCTGCCCCCGGCTGTTCCGAGCGGTCCGTTCCGCTGATCCGATCCGCCATGCTGATCCGTGATTCTGCCATCCACAGCCTATTGATCGAACTCGTTGATCGAATCCCCTGATCGAACGGACGGGCGCGGCCGCCCGGGGCACTGCCGGGACGGCGATAAGCTCTCAGTGTGGCAGCCATCGATCCCGAAGACCGGCTCAAGGAGCTCGACTCGACGCTGACCGGCATCGAGCAGGTCCTCGACCTGGACGGTATGCGGCGCGACATCGCCGAGCTGCGCGAGCAGTCCGCCGACCCCGAGCTGTGGAACGACCAGGAGCGCGCGCAGCAGGTGACGCGGCGGCTGTCGTACCTGGAGAGCGAGCTCGGCCGGGTCGAGGGGCTGCGGCAGCGGCTGGACGACGTGGCCACGCTGTACGAGCTGGCCACCGAGATGGACGACGCCGACACCCGCCGCGAGGCGGACGACGAGGTGGCCGCGCTCGGCAAGGAGATCCAGCAGCTCGAGGTGCGCACCCTGATGTCGGGCGAGTACGACGAGCGCGAGGCGCTGGTCACCATCAACGCCCAGGCGGGCGGGGTGGACGCGGCCGACTGGGCGCAGCAGCTGCAGCGCATGTACCTGCGCTGGGCCGAGCGGCACGGCTACCCGACGGAGATCTACGAGACCTCCTACGCCGAAGAGGCCGGCATCAAGTCGACGACGTTCACGGTCAAGGCCCCCTACGCCTACGGCACGCTGCGCGGCGAGCACGGCACCCACCGGCTGGTGCGCATCTCCCCGTTCGACAACCAGGGACGGCGGCAGACCTCGTTCGCGGGGCTGGACGTGGTGCCGGTGGTGGAGCAGAGCGACCACATCGACATCGACGAGAACGACCTGCGCATCGACGTGTACCGCTCGTCCGGGCCCGGCGGCCAGGGCGTGAACACCACCGACTCGGCGGTGCGGATCACGCACATCCCGACCGGGATCGTGGTGTCCTGCCAGAACGAGCGCAGCCAGCTGCAGAACAAGGCCACCGCCATGGGCGTGCTGCAGGCCAAGCTGCTGGAGCGCAAGCGGCAGGAGGAGGCGGAGAAGATCTCCTCGCTGCGCGGCGAGAGCACCACCAGCTGGGGCACGCAGATCCGCAACTACGTGCTGCACCCGTATCAGATCGTCAAGGACCTGCGCACCGGCGTGGAGGCGGGCAACCCCGCCGCGGTGCTGGACGGCGAGATCGACGAGTTCATCGAGGCCGAGATCCGCTGGATGCGGCAGCGCGAGGCCGAGGCCGCCCAGTAGCCGCGAGGCCCCCGAGTTCGGGCCGTTCTCCGAATTCGCTGCGTGGCCTCATGGTCACTCTGCGATGATGACGGACGGTTCTGCACTCGTCCTCATGGGGGCCTGCCATGCGCGTCCGCCCTGCCGTCGCCCTGCCCGTCCCGGTTCTGCTGCTCGCCGCCGCGTGCGGGGGCGGCGGGTCCGAGCCCGCTCCGGCGCTGAGCAAGGACGAGGCGCAGCGCGTGCTGGCGCGCTACGCCGACGCCGCCAACAAGGCCGGGCAGCGGCTGGACGGCACCGCGCTCGCCGCCGTCGAGACCGACCCGCAGCTCTCCATGGACCGCGCCGCGTTCCGGCTGGGCCGCGCCGCCCGGCAGCCGTTCACGCCGGTGCGCTTCGTCAAGTCCGCGTTCTACATCCCGCGGATGGACGGGTACCCGCGCTGGTTCGCCGCCGACACGGTGACCTCCGCGACGCGGCCCGGTGCCAAGGAGCCCCGCACCACCCGGCACGCGCTGGTGTTCACGCAGGCCGGGGCGGGGGCGCCGTGGCTGCTGGCCGCGTCCCCGTATCCGGGCGGCGACGAGATCTCCCGGGTGCGGCTGGACGGCGACGGCTACGCCCAGGCGGTGGCGCCGGGCGCGTCCGGGCTGGCGGTCAGCCCGTCCCGGATCGGCGCGGCGCACGCGGCGCTGCTGAGCGGCGGGCCGCAGGCGCCGGGCGCGTCGGTGCTGGCGCCGGGCCCGCAGACCACGCAGTCCTACGACGCGCTGCGGCAGGCCCGGCTGGGGTTGCGGAAGAACGGCGTGCGGCTGCAGACCCGGTTCGTCCCCGACTCCTCGCCCGTGTACGCGCTGCGCACCAAGGACGGGGGCGCGCTGGTGTGGTACGTGCTGCGCCAGCACGAGAGCTACCGGTCGGCCCGGCTCGGCAGGCTCGCCGTCACCGGTGACCTGACCGGCCTGGCCCCCGCCAAGGCGGCCCGCACCCGGCTGGACGCCACCGTTCTGGTGCAGTACCTGGCCACCGTGCCGGCCACGGGGCACGCCGCCGTCGGCGGCATGTACCGCAAGGCCGTCGCGGCGAACGCCTCCTGATCACCGTCGGGTGCCGGTGCGGTCCCCCTCGTCACCGACCGCTGCCGTGGAGACGCACCGGCGCCCGACGGTCACCTCACTCGTCCTCGCCCGGGGCGTCCCGG